>NZ_AP018795.1:339166-678333 GCF_003966655.1 Acidithiobacillus ferridurans
CCATCAGAAAAAAAATCACGCTCTCCGGCGTGTCCACAAAAAGATGGAGGGTGACGGGCACGTGACGCGTCGCCGTCCCGGTCAGAACCGGCCCGGTCAGACGCGGCCGAAACTCCGCCAGCCACTGCATGGCCTGCGCAGCCTGCTCGCGGAGCAGGCGCAACTCCGCCTCATGCGCCTGACCATGGAAAAGCTGCAGACGTGACTGAAGCTCTTCCTCGATCTCCGCATTACTTGGCCAGTCCTGTTGAGCATCGCCACCAGCGCCCAGGCGGCGCGCCGCCTTTTCCTTGGCCACCCGGAAGTCCACCACCCCTTCGTCAGCCATGATCCGCGCCGATTCCACCACTAGCAGGCGCCGCAAACGGGATTGTTGCTGTGACTTAACCATTTCCGCACCCCGCTCATTGTCTACAAACGACATTCCGCATAAGATAGCGCGAATGCGAGAGTGGCGGAATTGGTAGACGCACTGGATTTAGGTTCCAGCGGTTACGGCCGTGCGAGTTCGAGTCTCGCCTTTCGCACCAACTTCTCAAAATAGCCGTTGCGCCGTAAGGTTGTCGCGTGCTGCAAGTTGGGTACAAATGGGGGCATAAATGAATATGCAACAATCCATTATGTCAGGATATCAAAAGTTTTTTACCAGAAGCGGCCGGGCACCGCGCTCAGAATACTGGTATTTCCTTTTATTCTATCTATTGTTGAATATTGCCGTACAACTACTGGGTATCTATCTCCGGACCCACGATCATTCCGGCACCACTTCCATTCTCCTTTCGATTGTCGCGATGGGGTTCTGGCTGGCAGCCCTGGCCACTGCCGTACCAATGCTGATGGTCACGGTCCGTCGTGTTCACGATATTGGACGGACGGGTTGGTGGGTAGGCGTCTCCTTTATCAACGGGCTCCTGCTCGACGGAGCGTTTGGATATGTGATCTTCAGAACCACTATCATGCACAATACCCAAAATCTGCAGGCTGGTCTGCCCAGTGGCGGTATGGCAATCGTCTTGGGCATATTGGGCTTGATCGGCATCGCGTTGGGCCTTACGATCTTCATCTTCACCCTCCTGCCGGGAAGCCCAGGAGAGAACCGTTATGGCCCAAATCCTCTGGACTCCCACGCCACGCCTGTTTCCGGGCGCGAGTTCGATAGATCCTGATCGAGGCACCTGTAATTCATGAGGATTTAACATTGACCACCTTCAGACCAATTGCATTTGTCATGGCGTCAACCAATCATGGAACCATGATAGTCAACAGAAATGACTACAGAATCGTTCCCGGCGGGGAATTTGGCGTTGGCCATCAAATACTCACGTCGTCATCTTTCGACCAGCCCGAAGTGGATCTCGTCCTGCAGTTGTTATCCGCCAGAAGAACCCACCATGGCGATGGCGTCTTTGCCATCGATTGCGGCGCCAATATAGGCGTCCACACCATAGAGTGGGCAAAGCTCATGTATGGCTGGGGATCGGTGGTCGCCTTTGAAGCGCAGGAAAGAATTTTTTATGCGCTGGCGGGGAACATCGCCATCAACAACTGCTTCAACGCCAGAGCCGAATGGGCTGCCGTCGGCGCCGGCAACGGATTCATCGGGGTTCCGTCACCGGACTACAACCTGCCGTCGAGCTACGGCAGCCTGGAGTTGAAAAAATCGGCGAGCAACGAGTTCATCGGCCAGGAAATAGACTATTCAGAGGAAAAAACCATCCGGACGCGGATGGTTGCCATTGATCAGGCGATAAGTGGACGGGTTGATTTTATCAAAATAGACGTCGAGGGAATGGAAATCGATGTGCTCCATGGCGCAAGGGAAACGATCATACGCAATAAGCCAGGCATGCTCATTGAAAAAATAAAATCAGAGGAAAACGAACTGATCGGATTCGTTACCGGGCTAGGCTATAAAACATTCCAATTTGGGATCAATATAATCGCCGTACACGAATCGGATCCGGTGATCTCCATCATAAATACCACGGTGTAGATTCACGCCATGGAGCGGAGCACGACGTGTGCGGCGGCCGGGCAGAGCATCCTTACCGACGGCGCGAAGCGGATTGTCCTGGCAGATCGCCTGCGACCGAACACAATGCCTGAAAAATGAAACGGTCATTCACCTCGGATTCCGGCCGGATCGTGTCCTATGAAGACATCGGTGACCCGAACGGAAAGTTGCCGGTATTGTTCCTTCACGGTACGCCCGGCTCCCGCCTGCAACTGGAGTTACTGCCTGCAGCCCTGCGTAGCGGTCTGCGCTGGATCGCCTTCGACCGGGCGGGTTATGGAGCATCGGACCGGCAGCCGGGACTGACCATGACCGAAGTGGCGGCGACGGGCGAAGTTCTGGCCAACCATCTGGGGCTGGACGCCTTTCACGTGCTGGGTTTCTCGGGCGGTGGTCCCTACGCGCTGGCCTGCGCCCGCGCCATGCCGGGGCGGGTGCGCACCGTGCATCTGGCGAGCAGCTCGGGACCGGCGGAGCTTCCCGAGGTACGATCCGCCTTCGGTCTTCAGGACCACACCATCTTTATCCTGGTGCGCCATGCACCGTGGCTTTTCAGGGCGCTGTTGCGCCTCAGAATGGCGGGCGTGCAGCGGAGGCCGGAGCGCTTCGTGGCGCAGTTCGCGGCAAAGATGACTACCCGGGACCATGCCCTGCTGGCGGCGCCCGACGTTCTGGCGAAGCTTTGCGACGATTTGCGGGAGGCTTTGCGGCAAGGGACTGCGGGGTTGGCTGACGATTTCGCGGTGCTCAACCGCCCCTGGCCCTTCCGCCTGGAGGATATCCGGGTGCCGGTGCATGTCTGGCAGGGTACACAGGATCATGTGAACAATCTGCAGGTCGGTCTGGCGATGGCCGCACATTTGCCAAGTGCGCAGATCCATCTCCTGGAGTCAGGCTCGCATACGCTGTTGCTGACCCATGCCGCGGAGATCCGTGCGGCGTTGGACCAGGATGAGGCCCTGGCTGCTCAGGAACCCGCTAAATGATACCGGGAACAAGGCAGTACGTGCAGTTGCGGTATTCCTGATAAGCGATCCCGAAGGCGTCCACGAGTATGCGTTCCTCTTTGACGATTCTCCAGAGGTAGGCCAAAATAACAGGAACGACGATCAGGATGGCGGTGGCCCAGTAGCCAAACGACAGCGCCAACCCCAAAAAACAGAGTAGCGCTCCCGTATAGGATGGATGGCGCACCATGCGATAGGGTCCATGTCGGATCAGCCGGTGCCCAGGCTGAATGGCCAGATCCACGGTGAAATATCTCCTCAACGTCATGATCGCGTATGTTCGCAACAGGAGTCCCGCCATGAGTAACGAAACCCCCACCCGCGGTAGATAGAGCGCGATATGTGGCTCCTGACGGATTTCCAGAGCCAACACGCAAGCCCAACTTCCTACGCTGGACAAGATCACGACGTTGAATATTTTTGAAGACCCGCCATCCTGCCTGTTCGCATTCATGGGGGAACGGAAAAAGTATTCCAGGTACAGCTCCAGCAATATCCACGCTGACAACAGCGCTAACAGCAGAACAGCAGATACCATCATTCCTCACCGCCCTTGAGCCCCTTGCCCCGATCACCAGCGATGAAACAGTGTACCACCATATCTCCACATCCTGAATCCTTGAGATTATCCCGAATGTTACGACAGCTATTCAACGCCGGTGCGTTAGCGGATGAGCCACCCAGGCAAGGCGGTGGGGTCGGCAAAACACATCGCGGCACCGCTGGCATCCAGGCGTTCCGCGCCGTGTACGCCGCACAGCACCCCCACCGGCAGGACCCCGGCGGCCACGGCCATTTCCATGTCATGCACAGTGTCGCCCACCATGATGGCCGCTGCTGGGGGCAGGTCATAGTGCCGTAGCAGTTCGCGGAGCATCAGGGGGTCGGGTTTGGAGCGGCTTTCATCGGCACAGCGGCTGGCGCTGATGCAGGCGGCAAGGAGGGGATGTTCGCCCAGCACCCGATCCAGCCCGCGACGGGTTTTACCGGTAGCCACCGCAATCTCGTAACCAGCGCCAGCGAGTTGCACCAGCGCGTCTTCCACCCCGGGAAAGAGGGGCATTTGGCCGACCGGGGTGCCGAAAAAGCACTCCCGGTAACCCGCCAGAATCCGTTCCCGGGTAGGCTGATCCGCATCGGGGGCGAGGGCCGCCAGGGCGTCTTCCAGTCCCAATCCGATAATTTCCCGGTACTGCTGTACGCCGCGATCCGCCAGCCCTGCATAGGCAAACGCATGGGACAGGCAGCCGCAGATGGTAGAGATGCTATCCATGAGGGTACCGTCCCAATCGAAAACGATCAGCCGGCAATCACTGGGGGGCGGGATCATCCGGCGGATTCCTTGCGCAGTTGGGTCAGGACGGCCTGCAGATCAGCCGGCAGCGGGGCCTCGATGCGCATGGGTCGGCCGTCCTGCGGGTGGCGGAAGGCCACCAGGGCCGCATGCAAAAAAAGTCGCTGCAGGCCCAGGATACGCAGGCGCTGGTTGAAGATCGCATCGCCATATTTCTCATCACCCGCCACCGAATGCCCTATCGCTTGCAGGTGAACCCGAATCTGGTGCGTACGCCCGGTATCGAGGTCCGCCTGCAACAGCACCGCACCGCGGAAACGTTCCAGTGGTAGAAAACGCGTATGTGCAGCCTTACCCTCCACCGGGTCCACCCGCACCATGCGCTCGCCGGACTGCAGGGTGTTCTTGCGCAGGGCCAGACGCACGGAGCGCACCTTGCCCTGCCAGTCACCGGCCGCCAGCGCCAGATAACGTTTCTCCATGAGGCCTTCCCGCAGGGCTTCATGGAGCGCACGCAGCGCCGAGCGCTTCTTGCTGAATATCAGACAGCCGGAGGTGTCGCGGTCCAGGCGATGTACCAGTTCCAGTTCACGGGCATCAGGCCGCAACTGGCGCAATGCCTCGATGACGCCCCAGCTCAAGCCCGACCCCCCATGCACGGCCAGCCCGCTGGGCTTGTCCAGCACCAGCAGATAAGTGTCTTCGTAAAGGACAGCGGCTTCCAACTGGCTCTGCAGGTAGGTGGGCAGCACGGCGGGATCGCTGGGCGCCGCCACCCGCACCGGCGGCAGGCGCAGCACATCGCCCTCAGCCAGGTGGTAGTGCGGCCGCGCCCGCCCTTTGTTCACCCGAACTTCGCCACTGCGCAGGATTTTGTAGATATGGGAGCGCGGCACACCTTTCATCACCCGCAAGAGGAAGTTGTCCAGCCTCTGCCCGGCTTCCGCGTCGGTTACCTGCCATTGCCGCACCCCGTTTCCCGTCATTTTCCCTGCCTCTGTGCTTTTTTCATTTGCGATTCTATTCTTTTATGGCATATATTTCGACCTGGGCCGCTGCGCTTCTCGGAGCGCGGCCCCAATTTCAGCATCGACGGGTAACCCCGTCGGTCCCAATTACAAACGCTGCGCTCCCTGGTGGGCCCTTTGGGCTTGCGGGTTGAGCGCCGGAGAACGAAGAACTTATGAAACGGATGTTGATTAATGCCACCCACGCGGAGGAGTTGCGGGTGGCTTTGGTAGATGGTCAAAAACTCCTCGATCTGGATATCGAACGTGCGTACCGGGAACAGAAAAAAAGCAATATTTACAAGGGTCGAATCACCCGTGTGGAACCGAGCCTAGAAGCCGCCTTCGTCGACTACGGCGCCGAACGGCACGGTTTTCTGCCCCTCAAGGAGATCGCCCGGGAATACTTCCAGCAGCAGGAGCAGGGCCGCAAGCGCATTCAGGATCTGGTGCGGGAAGGTCAGGAAATCATCGTTCAGGTAGACAAGGAAGAACGCTCCAGCAAAGGCGCGGCGCTCACCACCTTCGTCAGTCTGGCGGGACGCTATCTGGTACTGATGCCGAACAATCCGCGTGCCGGTGGCGTCTCCCGGCGCATCGAAGGCGAGGACCGCACCCAGATTCGCCAGCACCTGCAACTCCTGGACATCCCCGAAAACATGGGCGTCATCGCCCGTACCGCGGGGATCGGTCAGGAGCTGGAGGCTCTGCAGCGCGACCTGGAATACCTCAAACAGATCTGGCAGGCCATCGTCGATACCGCGGCGCCGCGTGCCGCGCCTTTCCTGATTTATCAGGAGGGCAACGTCGTGGTCCGCGCCTTGCGCGATCACTTTTCCGAAGATATCGGCGAGGTGCTGATCGACGAGGAAGGGGCCTACCATGCCGCGGTGCAGTTCATGGGCTCCATGATGCCGAAAATGGTGCATCGCCTGAAATACTACGACAACGACGTACCTCTTTTCTCCCGCTATCAGATCGAGCAGCAGATCGAGTCCGCATTCAGCCGCGAAGTGCGCCTGGAGTCGGGGGGAGCCATCGTCATCGACCACACCGAAGCGCTGGTGGCCATCGACGTAAATTCGGGGCGCGCCACCAAGGGACAGGACATCGCGGAGACCGCATTTCAGACCAACCTGGAAGCCGCTGAGGAGATCGCCCGGCAGATTCGTCTGCGTGATCTGGGCGGGCTCATCGTGGTCGATTTCATCGACATGGAAATCCCCAAACACCAGCGCGAAGTGGAGAACAAACTCAAGGAGGCACTCAAGCTGGATCGGGCCCGGGTACAGTTGGGGCGTATCTCCCGCTTTGGCCTCATGGAAATGTCCCGGCAACGTCTGGGTGCGAGTCTGGAGGAAGCCTCTTCCGAACCCTGCCCGCGCTGCAACGGTACCGGTCAGATACGGGGCTGCGAAGCCACCAGCATGCACGTCCTGCGCCTGCTGTATGAGGAGTGCATGAAAACTGGTGCCGCCGAAGTGGAGTGTCAGGTCCCGGTGGATGTAGCCGTCTATCTGCTCAACGAAAAACGCCGCCAGATTCTGGAACTCGAGGCCAAAACCGACACCCGTATTCTGATCCGTCCCACGCCAGAGATGGTTACGCCCCATTATCAGATTCAGCGGACGCGCGTGGAGGGGGGCAGCAGCCGGACGGCTCCGGCGCCTGGCGGTGAAGGCAACACGCTGCCCACCCGCCCCAACCGCCCGACGAACGAATCCGCGGCGCTGAGTCCGTTGACCGCGCCGCCACCGCCCGAGGTGTTGCCACCACTACGCACACCACCGGCACCCAGCAGCCCGAAAACGAAAGCACCCGCCAAGGTCGTTCCGCCGGAAGAGGGCATTCTGGCCCGGCTGGTGCGGGCGCTGGTATCCCGTTATGTGCCCGTTGATGCCGCGACTTTCCTGGCGGAAACCAGTGGTGCCGAGATGTCGGCAAGCACGGAGCAGGCCAACGAGACCAACAGCGATGAGCAGGAAAACGGCAGCGAAGGGCGCAGCAGTGGCCGGCGCCGCCGCCGCGGTGGACGTCGGGCGCGCGCCCGGCGTTCCACCCAGGGTGGAGAGAATGGTACGGAATCCTTTTCGGCAGATGAGGAAGTCCCTGAGGAGAGCTATACGACAGAGGGATTTCAGGATAATGATCTGCTGGCAGGCCCCGAGGATGACAGCCATGTCCTGGAGGAACTCGTCTATCCCGGCTCGGTACCCGCCGCTGCCGACTGGCACCAGATGCTGGTCCCCGTCACGACGCGGACTCCGGTTGCCAATCTGACCGTTCAAAGTGATCCGGCACGGGAAGTAGAAAGCCTGCCCGCAGAGGAGCCCACGTCCTTGGCCGTTCAAGAACCGGCCAAAGACACCACTCGGGAATCCTTGCCGGTGGCCGTGCGACAGGAGCCCACTCCGGAACCCGTGCAGGGTGACCTACTGGCCGTGGAGGCCATAGAACAGGGGGGAGCAGAATCTGTTGACGTCCCCGGTGACGCCGAGCAACGGTCTTTCCCGCTGGGCGACGGTTGAGCAGCGGCTACGTCGCGCTACCAACCGGGGCGTAGTGGTGCCTTATCCCCGCCGCCATGTGGTGCCGCCGGGGCCATCTTCGAGGATGACTCCAGCGCCTGCCAATTCCTGCCGGATGGCGTCGGCTCCGGCAAAATCACGGGCCTGCCGCGCCGCAGCGCGCGCGGCAATACGCCCATCGATCCAAGGCACGTCCGCGTCGTCGCCGCGAAGAAAACCCTCGGCATCCTGTTGCAGCAAACCCAGCACACCCGCCAGTTCCCGTAACAGGGTGGCGAGCGGCGCTGCCACCTCACTGCCTTCGTCCCGCAGGCGATTCAGTTCGCGGGCCAGATCAAAAAGCACGGCAAGGGCTGCCGGTGTATGAAAATCATCACTCATGGCGGCATGGAAACGCTCCCGCCACTCGCTACCCATCTCCGCCACGATTTCAGGCCTGGGCATTCCACGCAGGGCAGTATAGAGCCGCGTGAGACCCGCCCTCGCCTGCTCCAGCGCCTCTTCCGCATAGTTCAATGGGCTACGGTAATGGCTGGAGAGAATGAAAAAACGCAACACTTCGCCGGAATAGCGGGGCAGAAGCTCCCGCACCGTGAAGAAATTATTCAGGGATTTTGACATTTTCTCGTCGTTGATGCGGACAAAGCCGTTGTGCATCCAGTAATGGGCAAAAGCACAGCCCGCGCCCTGGGACTGGGCGATTTCATTCTCATGATGCGGGAACTGCAGATCGGCACCGCCGCCATGTATATCAAAGGCACAGCCCAGGGCATCGGCGGACATGGCGGAGCACTCGATATGCCAGCCCGGCCGCCCCTCTCCCCACGCTGAAGGCCAGGACGGCTCGCCGGGCTTGGCCGCTTTCCACAGGGCAAAATCCAGAGGATCGCGTTTTTCTTCGCCGACTTCGACCCGCGCACCCGCCGTCAACTCGTCAATGGACTTGCCGGATAGGCGGCCATACTCCGGAAAGCTGCGCACTGCGTAGTATACATCGCCATTGGCCGCCACATAGGCATGCCCTCTGTGGATGAGTTCGCCGATCAGGGTTTGCATGGCGCCCACATGCTCCGTCGCCCGCGGTTCCAGATCAGGTCTCCGGCAGAGCAACGCCGCCTCATCTTCATGCATGGCGTCGATGAAACGTGCTGTGAGGGACTGAATCGACTCGCCACACTCCAACGCCCGACGAATGATCTTGTCGTCGACATCAGTGATATTGCGAACGTAGGTCACCTCATATCCGCGCTCACGCAGATAGCGCACCACCGTATCAAAGGTGACCATGACCCGGGCATGGCCGAGATGACAGAAGTCGTATACGGTCATCCCGCAGACATAGAGTCCCACATGATTGGGACGCAACACCTCTAGCGGCGTTTTACTGCGGCGCAGGGTGTCAAAGAGGGTCACTACGGGCAGATTGATCATGGGGTGGTCTCGATGGGCGTTGAGGGGCGTTGGGCCGCGGCATGGAGACGCGCCAGAGCGCGCTCTTCACCGATAAGGGGAAGGAGCGCCGCCAGTTCCGGGCCGTGAGTGAGCCCGGTGAGCGCGGCGCGCAGGGGCATGAACAACGCCTTGCCGCGATGCCCGCTAGCCTGCTGCAAGGCTTTTGTCCAGCTCCGGTACTCTCCACCGGACGCCTGCAGCGTCGCCTGAGCGACGGACCAGAACTCCGGACTAACGCCGATGATGGCCTCGACCGCGTCGTCAGCCAACGCGGGAACGCCAAAACAGCGCTCGGCCCAATCCAGGGCATCGCCGGGCAGCAGGATATTGGCACGCACCGCCGCCACGAAAGGCATTTCCAGCCCCATCGGCACCTTACCCCGCAGCAGTGGCGCCAGCCAGTTCCAGACGGCGGCCTCGTCCAGCGACTGCACCGCCTCGTGCTGCCAGTGCTGCAACTGCGCCATATCAAAATGGCTGGGCGCCCGGCTGATCTGGTTCAGCGCAAAGCCCTGCGCCAATGCCCTGCTATCCAGAAAGCCAGTCGCACTGTAATGATGACCCAGACGGGCGAGGTAGTTGCGCAGCGCCGCGGCCAGATAACCGTCCTTGCGCAAATCACGCAGGCTGGCAGCTCCGTATCGTTTGGACAGGGGCTGACCGTCGGCCCCAAGCAACAAAGGCAGGTGCCCATAAGCGGGAACCGGTAACCCCAGCGCCTGCAATATCAAAACTTGCCGGGGCGTATTGGTCAGATGATCCTCGCCGCGCAAAACCAGATTCACCTCCATCAGCGCGTCGTCGACCGCATTGGCGAAAAAAAAGGCGGGGCTGCCGTCGCTGCGACGGATGACAAAATCCCCCAGATCGGCCAGCGCATAGTGTCGCTCACCCCAAACCAGATCCGGCACCGTGAGGGTGCCCTGATCTGGCACCCGGAACCGCAGGGTAGGCAATAACCCGGCAGCCTCGCGCTCGGCCCGCGCCGCGGCGTCGAGGTGCCGGCACCGCCCCCCATAGCGCGGCGCCTTTCCGGCGGAGCGCAGCACGGCGCGCTCGGCGGCCAGATCATCGGCACTGCAATAGCAGGGGTAAGCCTGCCCGGCCGCCTGCAACTGGGCATAATACGCATCATAGAGGCGCAGACGTTCCATCTGCCGGTAGGGGCCGTGGTCGCCACCACGGTCCGGGCCTTCGTCCCAGTCGATGCCGAACCACCGCAGATCTTCCAGCAGGGCTCTCTCATAGATCTCTGGAGAGCGCTGCTGATCCGTATCTTCCAGACGCAAAGTGAATGTTCCACCCGCGCCACGCGCCGCCAGCCAAGCGAAAAGGGCTGTGCGGGCATTGCCAAGGTGCAGGTAACCGGTGGGGCTGGGCGCAAAGCGACTCTTCAGATTCATGGTGGTATAGTATTGCGCCATCGGCCGCATCGCAATGCAAAAGCCGGGATAGGATACTTCGCAAAGTGCAGGCCAGCATGCGCTTTGCGAAGTACTCATACACACGGAAAGAAACGGAATGGCTCAAGCGAATACCCCGCGCGCGCGCGCCAGGCAACCGAAGCGCCACCATTATGGACGCTGGATTTTACTGATCATCCTGCTGATTCTGATCAATATCGGGATCGGCGTCGGCATTTATGTCTACCGCATCTGGCAAACTCTACCGCCTGTCCACGAACTCAAGGAATGGCATCCGGATGAACCCTTGCGGATATACGCCGCGAACGGCGCGCTGCTGCAGGAGGTCGGTCCTCAGATGCGCTATGCGCTGCCCCTCGACCAGATTCCGGCCCGGTTGCAGGAAGCCTTCATATCCGCCGAAAACGCCCGTTTTTACAGTAACAACCCGCTGTATTACCCGGTCAGCTATCCCGGGATTCTGCGGGCGGCGGTGGTGGACGTCATTCATATGGCGCCGATGCAGGGTGCCAGCACCATCCCGGAGCAGGTGGCCCGGAACTTTTACCTGACTCCGCAAAAAACCATTTCCCGGAAGATCGCGGAAATTCTCCTGGCATACAAACTCGCCGCTCATTTCACCCATAAGCAGATTCTTGAACTTTATCTGAACAAGATTTATCTCGGGCAAGGGGCCTACGGCGTGCAGGCAGCGGCCCGGACCTATTTCGGAAAAGGCGTCAGTGAACTGACACTGGGGGAGATGGCAACTATTGCCGGGCTACCGCCGGCGCCTTCGGTCCTAAACCCCGTAGTGAATCCCGATCTCGCCAGGAGGCGCCGCGGCTATGTGCTCAAACGCATGGAAAAGCTCGGCTATATTTCTGCGGATGAGGAGGCGAAGGCCAATGCGGAGCCCATTCTCTCGCGCTATCATGCCGCCGCCAGCAATGGCGCGCCCTACGTCACCGACTGGATCGCCAGTTGGCTTACCCAGCAATTTGGCAGCGATTTCACCTACCGTTCCGGCCTCAAGGTGTATACCACCATCGTGCCGCAAGATCAGGAAGCGGCGAATGAGGCGATTGCCGTGGGCCTGGAAAACTACGATATGGGGCTCTCCAGCATGGATCCCAAAAGCTACCGTGGCCCCATCGCACGTCTCAGCGGGGCTGCGCTGCAGGCGGCTCTCGCCGGCAAGCGGCCGGACATGTTGCCACCACATGATCCGGCCAACCTCAAATGGGGCGTAGTGGTCAGCGCCGACCCCAAAAGCGCCACGGTCTCTCTGGAAGGCGTAAAAAATGTCACGCTGACCCTGCGCGACGTCAACTGGGCACGCCCCCGTGTGGGCGCACCCATGCCGCGTACGGTAAACGCGGTCCTGCACAGCGGCGACCTGATCTGGCTGCGCCCTTATGTCCACGCTGTCACGGCGGGGGCTGGCCAGGAATGGGGAGCCAATGTCTGGTCCTCGGCCGGGAAGAACGCGGGCTGGCAGCTTTCACAAGTTCCCCAGGTACAGGGCGCCCTGGTCAGTCTGGACAGTCGCACCGGGGCCATCCACGCCTTGGTGGGCGGCTTCAGCTATGAACTCAGCCATTTCGATCGCGCCGTGTTTGCCTACCGGCAACCCGGATCGGGCTTCAAGCCGTTCGTCTACGCCGCGGCCATGGATGCGCCGGCACTGCTGGCTTCGGGCAAGAACACCTACATGACGCCCCAGACCCCGATTCCGGACACCCCCCTGTCCATCACCCTGCCTACCGGCCAGGTCTATGTACCGACCAACTACAGTAACCAGTTCTCCAATACGCCGATCCCGGTATGGTCGAATCTGGCGTACTCCCATAACGTGCCCAGTGTGCGTATCCTGATGGATATCGGCATTCCCTACGCGGCGCAGTATGTGCAACGCTTTGGTTTTCCGGCAAAGCAGGTGCCTCAGGTGCCGTCCATGGTGCTGGGCGCGGGGGACTACAGTCCCCTGCAACTCGCTCGCGCCTATGCGGTCTTCTCCAGTGGCGGCTTTTTGCCCAAGCCCTATCTCATCACCAGAATCGTGAACAGTCGTGGCACCCAGATCTCCCTGCTCAACTGCCCCATGGGCTATACTCCGCCCCCCAGCAGACGGCCATACCCCCGGGGTGGCCTACCTGATGACTGAAATGATGCAACAAGTGATCAAAATCGGGACCGGTGTCGCCGCCCAGAGCCTCGGGCGCAATGACATCGCCGGCAAAACCGGCACGACCAACCACGAAAACAACGCCTGGTTCAACGGGTTTAGCCCGCGCATCACCACCAGCGTCTGGGTGGGCTACGACGATAACCGCACCATGGGCCGCTGGGCTGCGGGCGCGCGGGAGGCGTTGCCGATCTGGATTCACTATATGCGTACGGCCATGGCGGGCAGCCCGGCTACCGGATTCTTCCGGCCGCCCTCGGTGACCGGCCCGACCATCAGCGGTGGCAGCAATATCATCGGCGTCAGTGATTATCTTGCAGGATATCCGCCCGTTGCCGCGCCCACGGCGTCAACGACAAGCGGCGCGGGAACGGATATCGGCGACCGACTGATGAACACTATCAAGAGCCTTTTCTGAGTGGATAACCCAAGCCAAGCGCCCGCTGCCGCCTGGCGCCGCCCCGTCTGGTCCACCGCCCGGGAATCCTGCGTGGGTACGGCGCTGGGCAGCAGCCCCTTCGTCCAGGTCCCCTGCGCCATATTGCTTTTAGCGGCCTCGCCCGTGCTGCAACCGCCTAACTAACCACATCGCCCATGTTCCTTGCGGGCAGGAAGGGATATCGCACAGGCAGGCCCCGTTCAGCCGGGAAAGGAGAAACGGAGATTGGCAACACGTCCCAAAAAGTGGGCCCGGTCCAACCGCGGTCGATGGGCGATTTTTGTCATCCTCGCCGTGCTGCTCACAGCCATTGCGGTGGGTATAGCCCTCCATCTGCCGGTTCGTCCGCGGAGTGTCGGCGCGCCGCTCGTGACACGGAAACCGGCGGCGCCGATACCCTCCCAACGCGCCGTGGACCTGGGGTCTTATGGCGTCACCATTACGGACCATACCGGGCGAATCCATGTCCTGACCATTCATCCGGTGGCCATCCTGCAGGGCGATGGCCCTTGGAAGAGCCTTCTCCCATTGCAGGGGCAACTGGATGCGCGCATCGCCAACCCCTTCATGGCGTTTCCTGACCTGGCCGGCATCACCAGCTCCACCTCAGCCAGGGCTGCGCTGGAGCAACAAATCCAGCGAAATATCGCGCCGTTGCTGAATGGTGCGGAGTCGGGCTGGAAAATCATCGGGATAGAATTACATCCGGTACTGCGGCCTCCACCCCCGGAGATTCAGGGCAAGGCAAACGGCGCCCAATGAAATACCTGGGCCGTCTGAATCCCTACGATCCACTCTACGCGTATCTCGATAGGCAGATATTTCCACGACCAGACCATGGGCAGGGCTCCAGTCAGTTTCGGGTATTTCAGTTTCCGGCATCCAATGCGGTATTTCTCTATGAGGAAACCCATTCCCAGCAGAAAGTGATCGGCAAGTTCTTCAACCGTATCCATAGGGACCCGCAACAGGCCTGGGACCGGGCGCACAATGAATGGCGGCATATGCATCTGTTGCGCGACCTGGGTTTCCAGACCGAACGCCTGTATATTCCGCAGCCCCTGGGAATTTCACGGGATATCAACAGTGTCATCATCGAGGAATTCTGTCCTGGACAATCCCTCTCCAGCGTCATCAGAGAGTGTATTGAACACAACGATGCGGCGTTATTATATGCGCGCCTGACGGACCTCGGCTATTTCCTTGCCAAATTGCATAACCGGACAGCTCGCGTGGAGACCGTACGCTTTGATGCCCAATTTGCCTATTTCGACAAGATCACGGCGCGCCTGCAGAGACGCCAGCGGATATCCACCCATCAGACCGGAGAACTCCATCATTACCGGGAACGCTGGCAGTATATGGGCTGCATGTGGGCGGACCGGCAGGTGCTGATCCATGGCGATGCCACGCCCTCCAATTTTCTCTTCGCAGCCCGTCGGCGTACCATTGCCATCGATCTGGAACGGATGCAGTATGCAGATCGCGCGTATGATCTTGGCATGATCGCGGGAGAACTGAAACATCACTTCATGCGCAGCACCCATCATGGGGAGCATGCCGAACCATTCATCGGCCATTTTCTCTGGGAATACAGCACCCATTTTCCGGATCGTCATGCCGCTTTCGCGTCGATTACCGAACGGATCCCCTTTTACATGGGCATGACCCTGTTACGCATTGCCCGCAATTCCTGGCTGGACTGGCGTTACAGTCAGGTCCTGATCCACGAAGCCACTCACATTCTGCGGAGATAACACCATGTCCATACGCGCCGTATTTTTCGATCTTTATGGCACCCTGATCAACATTGAAACCAATGAGGAAATGGAGGAGATTTATCGCGGCATATCCCATTATCTCACCTATCACCGGGTCTTCATGAACCGGCGTGAGGTCCGCGAACGCTACTTTGCCATCCTGAAAGAAGGAAAACGCCAATCTGCGGAAAGATATCCGGAAATCGACGTCGAGGCGATCTGGCACACGCTGCTCGTCCAGGAGAACAGCAAACCCCTCAAAGGCCGGGCGAAACTGGCCAGAGAACTGGCCCGCCTGCATCGTGGTCTCTCCCGCACCCGCCTGGAGCGTTACGACGGTGTCAAACGCATCCTGAAAAGTGTTCAGGAAAGCTACCGGATGGCGACCGTTTCCGACGCGCAACGCTGCTTTGCGCTCCCCGAAATGCGCGCGCTGGGTATCAAGAAATATTTTGACGTACGGGTTATTTCCGGTGACTACGGCTATCGCAAACCAGACCCGCGATTATTCACTATGGCCGCAGAGCAACTGGAAGTGGCTCCCCATGAAACGATCTATGTCGGCAATGATATGTATCGGGATATTTATGGCGCCCAACAGGCGGGGATGAAAACCATTTTTGTGGACTCCAATCAGGGCAGCAAATCCTATAACGACGTAGTGCCCGATTATTATGCGAGAGATCTTTATCAGGTGCTGGATGGCATCGGGTTCCTCGCACTGAAACATGCGGATGGCGATGACTGATTACTGTTTTACCCTCGCCGTCAAAGCCCGTGGTATCTTTCCTCTGAGCACGGTTATTTTGAGACCTCCGGATTGCCAAATCGATACCCAACTCCTTTTTCGGTTACCAGATATTGTGGCATTCCGGGATCATCCTCAATCTTCTCCCGCAGTCGTTTGATATATAACCTTACATAGTGGGCCTGATCGCTACTGTGCTCTCCCCACACTGCGCCGAGAATTCGTCGATACGACAATATTCGCCCCTGATTCATCACAAAAAGGTGGAACAGTTGATACTCCTTGGGCGTAATCGGAATGGGCACCCCGCCCTTGCGAAGGGTATGGGTGAGATCATCCAGCTCCAAGACACCAATGACCCAACGGGAAGATTCGGCGGATGAGCCTACTGGCCGTCGCCGCAAATGGGCGCGCAGGCGCGCCAGCAGCTCGCCAATGGTAAACGGCTTGGTCAGATAATCGTCGGCGCCACTATCGAGAGCCTGTATCTTGTCAGCCTCGTTTCCACGCGCCGAGATGACGATGATCAATGCCTGTTCCCCGCCGTGGTCGCGTAATCGACGGATCAGTCCCTGCCCATCCCCATCCGGTAAACCAAGGTCCAGCAGAACCAAAGCGAATGGCCGACCTTCCTGGATTTGTCGTTTTTCCCAAGCCTTCCAGGCATCTTTCAGCGTGGTTTCCCAGTACAAGTGATATCCTGGTTCGCGGTCCATCGCCGCCTGTAGAAACCCGCCGATACTCGGGTCATCCTCCACCAACAGGATATCCAGATCACCTTCGTGTAGGTTTGTCATGGCTTAATCTCCGTCAGACGGCATAGGCGGCTCGGGCTCCCGAAGTACGGTAAAACAAAACACCGCACCGCGCACTGCGACCCGGTTACGCACCCAGATACGTCCGCCATGCAACTCTATAATAGCCGCACAAATGGCGAGGCCCAGTCCGCTACCACCCAGTCCGACGGGTGGCTGGACCTGGCTGAAGCGGGTAAATATTTCCTCTTCGCGGCCCGGTGGTACGCCAAAGCCGTGGTCGATGACGCAAACGGTGATCTCGGCATCGTTCGCATAGGCTTCCAGTTCGATAGCGCGGCCACTCGGGCTATATTTACAAGCATTTTCCAGCAGGTTGGTGAGCACTTGCACCATAAGTTGCGGATCCACGAGGAGCAATGGCAAATCTTTGGGTATCCGCGCCTGAAAAGGACGATCAGTGCATACGGCCTTAACCTGATCGCGTGCGGTAACCAGCAGGTCTTCCAGGGGAACCCATTCTTTCTTGATATGGAGTCGCCCGGACTGCAATGCGGCCATATGCAGAATGCGGTCCACGGTATGTTCCATCTTTTGGGTTTGCTCGCGAATATTCTCCAGGAGATCACGCTCCTCGGCAGTCAGGCCCTGCGCATTGCGCGAAAGTGTCGTCGCGGTGCCCAACACGCCAGCCAAAGGCGTCCGGAGATCATGGGAAACGGCGCCTAAAAGCGCATTTTGCAATTGCTCGACCCGCAAACGGACATCGGCTTCAGTACGCTGAAGAGAAGCTTGCGCCGAATCCAGAGCCACCGCGATGAGCCGCGCTACTGTTTCGAGAAAGCGCAACCAGTCGGCAGGAGCCCGGCGCAGGTCGAGATCCGACAGCATCATGACCCCCAGCACCCGCTCACCAGACAGCATGGGCATAAACAGTG
This sequence comes from Acidithiobacillus ferridurans, assembly GCF_003966655.1. Lineage (NCBI taxonomy): Bacteria > Pseudomonadati > Pseudomonadota > Acidithiobacillia > Acidithiobacillales > Acidithiobacillaceae > Acidithiobacillus > Acidithiobacillus ferridurans. Next base: position 356,700 of record NZ_AP018795.1, read on the forward strand.
CGGGAATATCCGCCAGCGTATCGGTGCTCATCCCGGCGTTCTTTTTATTCAGAAAACTCCACCGGGCAGCAGCCCGCAGGTTGCGTTGCGGAGCTTCCAGTTCGGTGGACGCTGGAAACATCTGCAAAAGACCATCCGCGTTTTCCGCAGGCGGCAGCCAGAATGCGGCCGCAATACCCAGGGTCTGGTTCAACTTCTCGATGCTGGCGTTCAGAATCCCCTCGACGCCACGGGCACTGCTGAGCGCCTGAACCAATTGATAGAGATTGCGAGCGCGCCGCTCGCGGAGCCGGGCCATGAGTTCCTGCTCGCGGGATCGCGCCACCAGCTGACTGATGAGCAGGATCAGAGAGAGGATCAGCGTAAAATAAGCAAGCGAGCCCACTGTGGTTGGCAAACCGCGATCCAATCCAAATGAATAGTAGCTCACCACGGCGGCAATGAACGTGATGAGGGAGGGCCAGCGACCATACATCAGGGCGGTGCCCACCGCGCCCAGCATATAGAGCATGAACACTCCGGCAAAACCCAGGTAGGCCCCCAAAGACCATGCCAGACCGCTTAAAGCAAGACCTATGGCCCCGCTGATCACAAAGGCGCGATTCCGAGTGCGGCGGCGCAGGGAGGTGTCCACGATGCCAAGGTATTGTTGATTCCGCAGGCGGCGATCTTCGGGTATGGCTTTTTTTACCGGCAATGGATGAATTACCACATCGATGCCGCGCTCGCTGTTCAACAGATGGGCCGTCAAAGAACCGGGCCACCACCAAAGAAACTTGCGCAGGCCTTGCGCCTGTCCCAGTACAATCTGGGTGACGTCGCGCAGCCGCGCATATGCCAAAACCTCCGCGCCGATATTTACTCCGGTCAGACGTGCGGTTTCCGCACCCAAACTTTCCGCAAGATGCAGGTGATTCCATATCCATGCCTGGGTCTGGGGTTCTGCAGCAGGCCGCGTGGAGTGTCCACATGAATCACCAACCAGTCGGCCCGTTGGGCGGTCGCCAGGTGATATGCCGCGCGCACCAGATGCTCATCTTCCGGGCGGCCACTCACGGCTACCAGCAAACGATCCCGGCTTCCGCTACGTCGCCCCTCCTCCGGATTCTGTTGATGAAACTGTCGCAGTTCCAGATCAACCCGGTCCGCTGCCAGTCGCAATGCCAATTGCCTCAGGGCGATGAGGTTGCCTTTACGGAAAAAATGCGTCATCGCGCGCTGACCGCGATCGCCCAGGTACACCTTGCCCTCCTTCAGCCGTTGCAAAAGATCCTCGTCACTGATATCTACCAGAATCACTTCATCGGCCTGCTGAATGATCTGATCCGGCAGGGTCTCCTGAACCTGTATCCCGGTAATCTGCTGGACGACCTCGTGAACGCTCTCCAGATGCTGAACATTCACCGTGGTCGCCACGGAAAGACCCGCGTCCAGCAGTTCCTCCAGATCCTGCCAGCGCTTCTTGTGGCGAGAGCCAGGGGCGTTGCTGTGGGCGAGTTCGTCCAAGAGGAGCAGTCCGGGACGACGGGCAAGCGCCGCGTCCAGATCAAACTCTTCAAGCACAACGTTTTTATAGGGAATATGCACTCGCGGTAACGTCGGCAGGGCATCAGCCAACGCTTGAGTTTCACTGCGCTGGTGGGTTTCGACGACGCCCACCAAAACGTCCACCCCCTTGGCCATCTCCTGTTGCCCGTAGCGCAACATGGCGTAGGTCTTCCCAACGCCCGGGGCGGCACCAAAGAAAATCTTGAGGCGGCCGCGCTGGCGCGCCTGCTCCTCCTGCTGTACCTGTGCCAGCAGGGCATCCGGATCGGGTCGTCCGTCTTTGCGATCTTCAGTCGACATCTGCTACTACCAGGTACCGGATACCATCATCCATAATGCTCCTTTGTTGTCGCATCTTCCGGCGTTTGAGCATAGGGCAAAGCCCGGTCATTACCAAGCGGGATAACGCCACCATGATCTGCAATGGGTATGGTTTACCCAGAAAATATACCATTTATATAGAATTTATAGATGATTTATATGGAATTTATAGAGGCAATCTTGCTAGGCTTTCTGGCGACTACATGATGAATACGTGCGAGACATTGCCTAGCGCACACCAAGGAGGCTACATGGAGCTTATATACCTATTGATTATTATCGGTTTTTTCCTGGCGTCCATAGGGGTTGTTGAGCTATTGGATCGCCTGAGGAGCATAAAATGAACGCTTTTGTGTGGATAGGCCTCGGATTGGGCGCCATGCTCTTCATCTATCTCTTGGTATTCCTGATTAGTCCGGAGCGCTTCCTATGATATCTACCATCATACTGACAGCCGCGGTTTTGCTGTTGACCATTCTGCTGGCCTTGCCGCTGGGACGCTATATGCATCGCGTCTATGCGGGTGATCGATTCTGGGCGACACGCCTGATGGGTCCCGTGGAGCGGGGACTGTACCGCGTCATCGGTGTTTCGGCGAGCGAGGAAATGGATTGGAAGCGCTACGCCATCGCCCTGTTGATCTTTAACCTGATCGGTGGCGTTTTTCTCTATGCCTTGTTGTTGGCGCAAGGCGCGCTGCCCCTGAATCCTTTACACTTCGGTGGCGTCCAGGGTGGCTCCGCATTCAATACTGCGGTGAGCTTTCTCACCAATACCAACTGGCAGGATTACTCCGGTGGCTCGACCATGAGCTATCTCTCGCAGATGCTGGGCTTGACCGTGCAGAATTTCCTCTCGGCGGCGACGGGTATCACCATCGTCCTGCCCATCATTCGCGCGATCGCCCGTCATAAAACCAAGGATCTCGGCAATTTCTGGGTCGACATGACCCGCACCGTTTTATACGTGCTGCTTCCCCTCTCCGCGCTCTTTGCGTTGATTCTCATGGAACAGGGTGTGGTCCAGACCCTCACCGGCGAGGTGCGGGCGGATCTTGTTGCCCCCTTTGTATCCGGCGGCAAGACCATTCTTCATCAGATAATGCATGTGGGACCGGTAGCCTCTCAAGAGGCCATCATGATGCTCGGCAACAATGGGGGCGGTTTCTTCAATATGAACGACGCCCACCCTTTTGAAAATCCCACCGCGCTTACCAACTTTCTAGAAACCCTGGCCATGATTCTCATCCCCTCCGCACTCGTGTTCCTATTTGGGCATATGGCCAAGGCCAAGCGCACGGCATGGGCTATCCTGATTTCCATGCTGGTGCTTTTTATCCCGCTGACGCTCGTAAGTCAGCACTATGAACTGGCCGGGAACCCCGTGCTTACCCAGTTGGGGACCTCCCAGGCCAACACCGCGAGTCTTGCCGGTGGTGGCAATATGGAGGGAGTGGAAGACCGTATCGGCGCTGGCGCGACCGCGCTCTTTGCAACATTGGCCACTGCGACCTCTACGGGGGCGGCCAACGGCGCCTACGATTCCCTCATGCCATTGTCCGGGGGGGTAAACCTTTTTCTGATGCAATTGGGTGAGGTCGTGTTTGGCGGTGTCGGTTCCGGTCTCGCCACTTTCCTCGCCTTCATGATTTTTGCGGTTTTTCTCGGTGGTCTCATGGTGGGACGCACGCCGGAGTTTCTCGGCAAGAAGATCGAGTCCTTTGAAATAAAAATGGCCTCTCTCTCCATACTGGTCATGCCGTTGCTGGTGTTGATCGGTACCGCCCTCGCCGTCACCACGGTGGCGGGGCGGGCCGGTGTATTCAATCCCGGGGCGCACGGTTTCAGCGAAGTGCTCTATGCCGTAACAAGTCCGGCCAACAACAATGGCAGCGCATTCGGCGGTCTGAGCAGCAACACGCGGTTCTACAACCTGCTTACCGGCATGTGCATGCTGCTGGGCCGGTACTGGACCTATCTGCCGTTGCTGGCGCTGGCGGGTGCCCTGGTCGAGAAAAAGAAAATCCCCGCAGGATCGGGGACACTGACGACTTACACGCCTATTTTCATTGGCCTGACGGTGGGCGTCATTCTCCTGGTTGGCGCGCTCAACTTCTTTCCGGCGCTGGCGCTGGGTCCGATTGCAGAGCAACTGGCGCCCCTTGCCACCCTGACTCATTAAGGAATCATATCCATGGAATCTATCCACCATAAACATGCGGCATCTCCGATCCACTGGAAAGATCAGAGCCGGGGCGCCCTCTGGGACAGCTTCAGCATGCTCTCCCCGCGTCGCCAGTTGCGCAATCCGGTGATGTTCGTCGTCTACGTCGGCTCCTGGCTGCTCCTGGCCCTCTTTTTTCACGATCTGATCGTGCATAACAGTGAAGCGCCTTTTACCGCTGTGATCGACCTCTGGCTCTGGCTCACACTGATTTTTGCCAATTTTGCCGAAGCGCTGGCCGAGCGTCAGGGCGAGGCCCAGGCCAACAGTTTGCGGCAGAGCCGGCAGGAAGTTACGGCCAAAAAACTGCCGAAACCGGTGCGCGAGGCGAGCTATAAGGAGGTTCCCGGCGCCAGCCTGCGCAGCGGCGACTTTGTCCTGATAGAAGCGGGAGACCTCGTCCCCACCGACGGCGAGGCGGTGGCGGGGGTCGCCGCCGTCGATGAAAGCGCCATCACGGGCGAGAGCGCACCCGTCATCCGCGAAAGCGGTGGTGATCGTAGCGCGGTGACCGGCGGTACCCGGGTGATCTCGGACTGGCTCATCATCCGGGTAACGCAGGAGGCCGGACACACCTTCCTCGACAAAATGATCGCCATGGTGGAAGGAGCGGCACGGCGCAAAACCCCCAACGAAATCGCCTTGAGCATCCTGCTGGTGGTGTTGACGCTGGTCTTTCTCGTGGTCACCGTCACCCTCTTTCCGTTTTCCTGGTACAGCGTGCATTATGCCGGCCACTCCGGATCGGTGATCAGCCTGACGGTGCTGGTAGCCTTGCTGGTCTGCCTGATTCCCACCACCATCGGAGCGCTATTACCCGCTATCGGTATTGCCGGCATCGTGCGCTTGCTGCAGAGCAATGTGGTGGCGACTTCCGGGCGTGCCATCGAGGCGGCGGGTGACGTGGATGTGCTGCTTCTCGATAAAACCGGCACCATTACCTACGGCAACCGATCCGCAGCGGCGTTTTACCCCGTTTTAGCGGTTACCCAGGAAATCCTCGCGCAGGCGGCCCGCCGCGCCTCTTTGGCCGATGAGACGCCGGAGGGCAAAAGTATCGTGACCCTTGCCGACAAACATTACCCGCAAAGCCGGGAAGCCTTGCCACCGGAAGCCCAATTGATCCCTTTTACTGCCGAAACCCGCATGAGTGGGGTGGACTGGAATGGGCAGCAATTGCGTAAGGGATCTCCCGACGCCATGAAGGCGTGGGTCCAGTCGCTGGGGGCACCTGGCCTAACGAGCTGGACGGCATAGTGCAGGAAATCGCGGGGGGTGGCGCAACACCCCTGGTGGTCTGCTCTGGCGCAGCGGTATTGGGTGCCATCGAGTTGCGGGACATCGTCAAAGCCGACATCAAATCGCGCTTTGCCGAATTGCGGGCGATGGGTATCCGCACCGTCATGGTGACCGGCGACAATCCGTTGACTGCCGCCGCCATTGCCGCTGAAGCGGGGGTCGATGATTATCTCGCGGAAGCCAAACCGGAAACCAAGCTCGCGCGCATTCGAGAATACCAGAATGAGGGTTACATGGTCGCGATGACCGGCGATGGCACCAACGATTCCCCGGCTCTTGCTCAAGCGGATGTCGGACTTTGTATGGCCAGTGGTACCCAGGCGGCGCGCGAAGCCTCCAACATGGTCGACATGGACTCCAACCCCACCAAGCTTCTGGAGATCGTCCAGATCGGCAAGCAACTGCTGATGACTCGCGGCGCCCTTACCACCTTCAGTGTGGCGAACGATGTGGCCAAATACTTCGCCATCATCCCGGCGGCGTTCGTGTCGACTTACCCCCAATTGAGCGCGCTGAACATCATGGATTTGAGCTCACCCACTCATGCCATCATGGCCGCGGTCATCTTCAACGCGCTCATCATCCCCTTTCTGATTCCTCTGGCCCTCAAAGGCATCAAGTTCCGTGCCGACTCGGCACAGCACATCCTGCGCCGCAACGTGTGGATCTACGGATTGGGCGGCGTTATTGCGCCATTTATCTTTATCAAGTTGATAGACATGCTGCTGGTTGTGCTGTAGGAGGATGACGCCATGATCAAAGACATCAAAACCGCGCTGTTGCTGTTCCTGATTCTGGCCGTGATGACCGGCCTGATCTATCCCTTGGCCATGACGGGTATCGGTCAGGTGGTGTTTCCCCATCAGGCCAACGGCTCGCTCATTCGTCAGCATGGACGGGTCGTGGGCTCCAGCCTCATTGGTCAGTATTTCCGCGAACCGCAGTATTTCTGGAGCCGCCCTTCGGCGACTTCACCGGTACCATACAACGGGGCGGGGTCCAGTGCCTCCAATCTGGGTCCGAACAATCCTGTTCTGGCACAGCACGTGGCGGCGCGGATCAAGGCCCTTGAAGCCGCCGATCCCGCGGAAAAGGGGCCGGTTCCGGTGGATCTCGTGACTTCCTCGGCGAGCGGGCTTGACCCGGATATCAGCATCGCCGCGGCGCGCTATCAAATCCCGCGCATTGCGCAGGCTGGCGGTATCGCCGCCGCAACGTTGCGCCACTTGGTCCAGCAAAATACGACGGAACCGTTGCTGGGTTTCATCGGAGAACCGGTGGTCAATGTGGTGAAGCTCAACCTCGCGTTGCATGCGCGATATGTCGCCGCACATGTGGCAACGGGATCCCTCACGAAAGGGCCACAATCATGATGGCCTTCTGAGTGTGCGCAGCTTTGGTCACCCTGCTCACGATCGCGCTTGGCATATACCACTGCGAGGCGCGGAGAGTGGCACTTCTTCGCCGCAAAATCAGCGCGTTTCAGGGCGGAGCAATCCGCCCGGCAGGCCCACCCGGCGCCTAGGGGTAATACGACACCACCAAAACCTACCGTTGGCGGAGGGGGTTTCTCTCTTCTACTAACGGCAGGATATCTACGGAGGTACAAAAACACATGGAGACGTTGAAAGAAAGCATCCTCGCGGCCGAGTGGGCGGGTTACCGTTGGGCGCTGCAACACCCGGATGCTACCGCCGATGAGCTTGAGGACGCCTGCGAAGCGTATTTACCCGAACACATGTCTGGCGTGCTGGCTTACGCATTTGAGCGTGGTTGGGCGATGGCGCGCGAGGGAAAGACACCGCAGTCCATCCATTCCGATGAGCCCTCGCTACCGTGACTTGATCATGGTCGATGTGCCGACGCTGCCAACCCACTAAGGAACTCCCCATGTCACCATTAACGCTCTTCGGCGTAATCGCTGTCACATGGATGATGATCTTTTATGCCCTGGAGGAGCGCTCCCTTTGGTGGACTCTGGCATTTTCCGTATCTTGCCTCAGCACCTCCATTTATGGATTCCTGGCCGGTACCTGGCCTTTTGGCGTGGTCGAGTTTATCTGGTGCCTGCTGGCGTTGCGTAAATGGTATCTGCTTTATGCTCGGAAAGAACACGTTACGGGCAAGACGGAATAATGCAAACCGGTGGAAATACTAACTCCTGTCCCATAATATTACGTTATCGTATGTGTAGTTTGCTCGTCGTGTTACGGGCAACAATATACGCAAATTATATACTATTTATATGGAATTTATAGATGATGACCATATACAATATCCGTTGATGACATAACCAAACCGGTTTATCAACCAATGGAGTCTTTCAATGCGCATGAATACCGTCGGTAAAACGACACTGCATTCCGTAGTGCCCGACCGTGCAGCGCTACAGCAGCACGCACGCCGCTGGGTTATCAAGATCGGGAGCAGTCTGCTGACTCAAGACGGCCAACGACTGGATTTGTCGGCCATGCAGAACTTTGTGCAGCAAATACTGCGACTTCGCGCCGACGATATTGAGGTCGTATTAGTTTCCTCCGGTTCCGTCAGTGCCGGCAAATGTCACCTGGGATGGGCACAGAAGATGACCACCACCGAAGAGCGTCAGGCGGCGGCCAGCGTGGGGCAATCCGCCCTGATTCATGCTTATGAGAATCTCCTGGCCGAGGGAGGGACGCATTGCGGGCAAATACTGCTGACGCGCGATAACTTCAGAGATCGGAAGCGCCTCAAGAAGACCCGGTCCGCCATCGAAATGCTCTTGAGAATGCAGATGTTGCCCATTATCAATGAGAACGATGTGATCGCCGATCTGGATAATGCTCTGGGCAACAACGACCATTTGGCCGCCCTGGTCAGCAACGTCTGGCATGCCGACCTGATGGTATTGCTGACCGATCAATCAGGGCTATTTACAGCCGACCCGCGCGCACGGCCTGATGCCGAAATGATCACAGAAGGTATGGCGGGTGACCCACGGTTTGAGCGTATGGCGGGTGGAAGCGGTGGCACCGTGGGTACCGGCGGGATGCTCACCAAAATACACGCCGCCACCCATGCGGCGCGCTCTGGTGCGACCACGCTCATTGCCGATGCCCGAATCCCGGATGTGCTCCTGCGCTTGCACAAGGGAGCACTTTTGGGGACGTTTCTGCGTTCTGGAAAATTCGACCGGAAATTGCGTCGGGATGCCTGGACACGTCTTCAGATCCACCACGGCCAACAGTGGGTGATCCATCCCGTGCGCCGGGTAAAAGATGAGGTGGTGTCTTTTTATTCGGAAACGCTGCCTTTTACCGCAATACCAATATTCAACGGCCAATAAATTTGCACATTCATTGGCTACGGGATCGCGCCAGTCATACCTGGTGTACAGGCCTCTTTTACCCAATTGGAGAAACATGATGAACCGCTTCACCACGAAAAAAGCCCCTCGCACCGGTAGCAAACTGGCTTTAACAATCCTGCCACTGGCGGTTTTGTCCACACTGGCGATGGTATCAGACACCGCTCAAGCCGCCCCCTTCGCATTGCCAGCCCCCCTGAGCTTTGACGCCGGGCCCTTGGGCAAACTTGATGTCCAAGGGGTGTTGAGCGGCTATGGCGTCTGGCAGGACAACAAGTTCGCAGGATCAGGCAATCCTGGCAACAAGTCTGCGTCCGCCGACATCAGCAACGGTCAGGTGATCATCCAGAAGAACTCCGGTCTGGTGCAATTTTATCTGCAGGCAGGGGCGTATAACGTCATGACCCTGGGCTCCAGCTATTTCTCCACCGGTACCTTCACTCAGAACACCTTCGGCGCCCTGCCGGTCGGTTATCTTGAAATCGCCCCCACCGATAACTTCAATGTCCAGATCGGCAAACTCCCGACCCTGATCGGCGCCGAATACACCTTCAGCTACCAGAACTGGAACATCGAGCGCGGCCTGCTCTGGGGCCAGGAGAATGCCGTCAACAAAGGCATCCAGGCCAATTACACCATGGGGCCGGTCACCGCTTCCTTGTCTTGGAATGACGGTTTCTACTCCGATCGCTTCAACTGGGTGACGGGCGCCCTGACCTGGGCCATCAACAAGGAAAACAGTGTCTTCTTCCAGGCTGGCAGCAATATGGGACATACGAATTTCGCCTATTCGTCCATTGCCACCACGCCGCTACAGAACAACGAGAGCATTTACGACCTGGGTTATACCCATACCGGCGCAAACCTCGTCGTGACGCCTTATGTGCAGTATACCAGCGTGCCGGCGAGCGCAATTCAGGCGCTGGGTGCCGGCACCAGAAAGACCAGCACCTTCGGTGCCGCCATTCTTGCCGATTACAGCCTGACGGACAAAATCTCCGTCGCCGGGCGGGTGGAGTACATCAGCAACTCCGGCACTGCTACAGATGGTGCCGCCAACCTCACCGGCTTCGGCCCCGGTTCCCATGCCTGGTCGCTGACCGTGACGCCGACTTATCAGGACGGCGGCTTTTTCGCTCGGGCCGAGCTTTCTTATGTTACAGCATCCATGCAGAGCGGCACTGGTTTCTCGGGTACCAACGGCCTCGCCCAGAACCAACTCCGGGGCATGGTCGAAACCGGCTTCATGTTCTAACCCCCGGGGTCGTTGCCCCCCGAGATGTTCCAACCCTGCGCAAGAGGTGTCGTCATGAAATTGATTACTGCCATAGTAAAACCCTTCAAGCTCGATGATGTCCGTGAGGCATTGTCGGCAGTCGGGATCCAGGGCCTCACGGTCACCGAAGTCAAAGGTTTCGGGCGCCAGAAAGGTCATACCGAACTCTACCGCGGCGCGGAATACGTGGTGGATTTTCTCCCCAAGGTCAAAATCGAGACGGTAATCAGCGATGACGTCGTCGACCAGGCCATTGAGGCCATCGAAAAAGGTGCCCGCACCGGCAAGATTGGTGACGGTAAAATCTTCGTCTCTGAAGTGCTGGAGACCATCCGTATCCGCACCGGGGAAATTGGCGATGGCGTCTGTAACCCACCTTTTACGGTGCGCTTTCGGCGTCATGAGCGCTCTGTCACTGATCGGCGATCTGGCAGAAGGCGTTTTTGTGCTTGGCGAGATATTCCTGCTGAAGCGACTCGATTCCTCCTTTTTCGGCTATCATCGTGAATCCAGACGGATTGGACGATTAAAAAAGTTCAATAGGAAATCTGTGGAAAAGCAGACGTAAAGCTATGCCTATGAAATGATTGATTATAATGATACCATACCCATATACCATCGTCGTCAGGATATTTGATGGCTCAGGTGGACATGGAGGCTGAAACTTGGCAGGCCGTTCACTGACGGTTGTCCAGATGCGCTGTAGTCCCGATGTCTGTCTTTCACCCTTCATGAACACTATGCAGGAACGATGATACCGGAAACTGCCATTCTCTATCTCTTTGTGGCGGCCTCATTGCTATCGGTACTGGCGAACCGCTTTCACATGCCCTATACCGTTGCGCTGGTGCTGGGCGGCCTAGTGCTGGGGGCGTTACACCTGTTTCAGGCGCCGGTACTGACCCATGATCTGGTATTCACCCTCTTCCTGCCTGGGCTGATTTTCGAGTCCGCCTACCATCTTTCCTCCGGCGCCCTGTGGCGTGACCGTCTCGCCATATTTGGCCTGGCGGTGCCGGGTGTGCTTATTTCCATGATTGTGACCGCCTTCGTGTTTCTTTGGAGCAGTCAATATCTGCCCAATTTATCGAATGTGGTCATGCCCGTCAGTGTCGCACTGGTATTCGGCGCCGCTGTGGCAGCCACCGACCCAATTTCTGTGGTCTCCATGTTTCGCAAACTGCAGGCGCCCGCACGGCTGACCTTTATGGTAGAGAGTGAAAGTCTGCTTAACGACGGTACGGCTATCGTCTTTTTTAGCCTTTTCCTTGCCTTGGCGGAAGGCAAAACGGTATCCGCTTCGTCACTGGGCATTCAGTTTTTCGCAGTGGTCGGCGGTGGCGCGCTGGTGGGCGTGGTCATTGGCTGGCTGAGTTCCGAAATCATCAAGCGCGTCAATGATGGCATGGTCGAAATCACTATCACCATTCTCGCGGCCTATGGCAGTTTTCTCGCTGCGATGCAGCTCGACTATTCCGGCGTCATCAGTACCGTCGTCGCCGGGCTGATCTGCGGCAATTACGGGGCCAAACAAGGGATGACGGCATCTGTTAAAATGGCGGTCGACACTTTCTGGGAATATATCGGTTTTGCCCTGAATTCACTCATCTTTCTGCTCGTTGGTTTCACCATCCACTTGCCTGACCTGCTCGGTATCTGGCCCTTGATTCTGGCCGCTTATGTAGCGGTCACCATTGCCAGAGCCGCGGTCATTTACGGGATGAGCGGATTATTGAGCCGCACGCGGGCCAGGATACCTCCTGCCTGGAATTTTGTGCTGGTCTGGGGCGGCATCCGCGGGGCGCTATCCATGGTGCTGGCCCTGAGTCTTCCGCATGACTTTCCTCATCGCTCCCTGCTGATTAACCTGGTCTTTGGCGTCGTATTACTGACCATCCTGATTCAGGGACTGAGCATTTCGCCGCTGGCACGGGCGCTCAAGGTGCTGGGTAACGGCCAGTCCTCCCAGGATTTTGAAATGCAGAGGATGCGCGTCGTCCTGGCGCAAATCGGTAATCAAGAGATCGGGCGGCTGCAGCAGGAAGGTCTGCGGGACGGGCACGCGCTGGACCTGCTGGCCACCTATTACCAGCAGGCGCAGAAGGATGCCGAAAAAAAGCTGGCTGGCCTGGATAAACGGGACGAAAAACGTGTACTTCAGGGCGATTTCTCCCGGTTATACCGGCGCCTACTCCTTAAGGAAAGACAGAAACTTCTTGATGCCCGCAACGAAGGTCTGCTCAGCGAGGCAAGTGGCGACCAGATGCTGGCCGACATTGACGCCAACCTGCTGGAAATTGAGTCCCAGCCAGAGGCCGTTATGGAGCGTTTATCCGCAAAACAGAAACCTGCGGAGGGAGTCACTCCGGGGTGATTCGTTTCAGCCCGGTTCAGACGACATGCTTAACGCCCTGGTGATCCAGCGCGGATACCATACCGGGGATAGCCCCCGCCAAAGGACGCGTATCCGTATCTGCCGAGAGTCCCAGCATCAGGACCGCATTCGCTCCCACTGGCACAAAGGTAATCAATCCTTTTACAGTGAGGTTGCGACATTGTGAGCACCCCGTCGTTGCTCGGCGATTTGATGGAAGGCTTATTATTCTCGGTGGCATATTCCTGCCGTGGTACAGGATCGCCGGAATTGTCAGCGGCTTCGGCGCAAAGGGGCCAGGATGGCGGGGTATGACTGGGCGGTAACTCATCCTCTGGCTGTGCTTTTCAGATGAACCCTATCTGAAATACGGCAACATGCTAACCAACCTGTGCCTGGATATCAATCCCATAACTGTTTTAATCCTACCGTCTTCAGCCCGGTATATAAGGGCGGGTGTTCCTGTTACACCCAATGACCTAACAACAAGAAGATTATCATGAAGCTTGATTCTCGTCGACGCGCTGGCTGGCACTGTCGGCAGGGTGCTAGTATTTTCGCTACGAAAAGCATCACCAACGATGTTTTCAAAGTGCTGCAACGCAAACAGTGGATGTGGGGCCTGCAACCATGCCGCCGCTTCCCCCAGGCTTCCAGGAGTCAGGATCGCTACTGGTATATACCTCACGGTTAGTTTCCCGGACTCAATCAGGGGGATCTCATTTTCGTATAGTACATGACAATATGGACAATTCGGATCCTGAACATCATATATAACCGGGCCATGCGTTCCATCCTGGATATAGGTAACACGATGCCGGAGTATTTGCGTCCATAATCTATTTGCTTTGCCGCCACTATGCGGCGCATCACCGGCCATGGCAACGCTCATGCTCATCAAACACAACACACAGAACATCAGCAATGAGTTCATGATATTCCGGATACCGCTATAATTCGTCATCACAAATATCCGGCATGACTGACAACATCACAATATTGCATATCAAAGACCGCTCCACATCATTTGCCTAGTCCACGTCGAGCGTTACAGAACCATGGCGAACGCTGGCATGGGCTCTACCTGCCATCGCCGTTGAAACGGCACAAACGCCCGGAACTGGCAGGATAAATTTCCGATATTCTTATCCATCTCTCATGGTCGGCCATCTGAATCTTGACGATTGGTCGTCTTATTTTTACCACCATACCGCACTGGGACATATCACCGATTTTGAGATGCTCACGAAACCTCACCGTTTCAGCGAAACCATTTCCTTCAGGGCGGGGCGTTTCTGTTTTTTGTGTATCAATAACCTGATGTGCATGATCGGTTATCTTGTTAGACTGGTTTACAGCAATCGGCGTTTTTTTTGCTGGTATGGCGGAGATTTTTTGGAGATCCTGCTGCGATGCGAGCCCCTCATAATAACTAGCCTGGCCCTTGTCCTCAGACATTGCGCATCCGGAGAGCAGTTGCACAACAACAAGCGCCATGATTACTTCAGCTATCCTTACCATTTTAATTTCCTTATAATGCAATAGTTATATGTTACCAAGGACGGTATTCCGTATTTCTTCGAGCCAGACTTTACACTAATAATCTAGATATTTTCCGGCAATCCTCTTGCCCGGCCAGATTCGGCAGATGGCGCCGTCACCGAAACCAACCTTACGGCACTCGCAACTGCTGCGCAAGCAGCCCCACGGAGCCCCCCATCGCGGCGTTTCCGGACCCAGCCTTAAAACCCCTGCCGCGGGTCATGACACCCCCACGCAGCACGCCCGGCAACTTGATAGCCCATGGCCAGAGCATGGTGATGCGAATCGGAACATGACACACCCCGCTACATCTCCCCTGTTGCATATGTATAAGCGAGATCTTGCTATACTTCAAGTGAATCGCTGGCATACATAAGCATGATCATATCATTTACGAAGAACAACAGTAAATCATGTAGCGCCAATACAGGTTTCCGTGATCCACTTCGGGGATCACCCTTGGAGGCATTTCTGCCTGGATATAAAAAAGCCGGGGTAAATCCGCCCGGCAATCAAGGAGAAGGTACTACACGACAACGCTAAATAAAACGAGGTTCTTTATCCGTGATCTGGACGCCCGACTTGGGCAATCATTCGATATAATCATATAAATGCAGAATTCGTTCCCATTTTACTAGGAAAAAGTGACATGCAAGCGTACGATGCCGACCAGCGCATTTGGATATACTGCACTGGGGTGAACGACATACTGAAGGTCTGTTTGTAGATATAAACGACGGACTATCCGCGCCGAATAATAGCCCTCAAAGTCTGTCTCCGCATTATAAGGAGCGCCCCTCAACCATGCCCGGGCCATGCCGATACCAGCACTATCGCGCGGGCGCACCGCCCAGAAGTGTTTCAGGCGCAACCCGGCACCCATATACCAAGGCAGACTATTCACCGGATTAGGCGCAGCTTCAAACTCCAAAAAGCTGCCCCAATCGATACCGTCCATCTCCCAGCGGTATTCTCCCGTGGTATACATACCACTGGCGTCATTACCCAGCGTTGCCTGATACTGTGGCAACTGGCGGTTACGCCACCCGCCCACTTTCACCGTATATTTTCCATCACCCAGAGAACCACTCTTGTCGGCCTCCAGCCAGATCATGTCTCCACGATGCGTAGGATCCCTGAAAGGATGAATGGCATCTCCCTCGAAAATGCCGACCATTCCCGTCCAGCCGTCAGCGCTATAGCTCCCCATCACCCCAAGGCTGGAAAATGGGTAAGAAGAAGCTCCTGGAACATTGATTCCCATAGCGGACCCAAACCCATAAGAAACATTCAGAAAATTACTCGCTACACCGGTGGAATCGAAATAATCATTGGCACTGATGAGTCCCGCCCTCAATGTGGCATTATCTATATTTTGCCGGTAGTACAGTTGATAGAGTGCGCCCCGGTTAAGTCCGGTAAAGGCGTTAACCCCTTGGGTATCGCCCACGTAGTTCTCCGGGTTGCCATTCTGAATGGCCAGAAACTGTGCGACCAATCGCCCGCCGGTCCACCAGCCGGCGCGACTGGTATTGAAGGCAAAACCGGCCCTAGCCGTAGCATTACCCACGGCACCCGGGGCGATTCCTCCGGAGAAATTGTCGATACCCTCCAGACTGAGGTGCAGATTCCAGGACACCGCCGAGCTCAGATAGTTCGCCTCGGCTATCGATGGCAATGCCGACAGGCAGCTTAAAATAAGTGCTGCCAGGCAAGCCGGACGACATGCGCGATATCGGTTATATAAATCACTCATGCGCCGTCCCCATCACTGGCCAATGGCTACCAAGGTCCCGCCGATGGTGCCGACATAGACGCTATCGCCCTTGGGGACGGGGCTGGTGACCACATTCTTGCTATGATAGGTCCACACCAAGCCTCCGCTCTGTGCATTGAATGCCATGATTTTGTGATCATTTACTTTAAGTACAGCGTCACCTTTCCAAAGTGCCGGTTGTGACTTGGGAATACCATGCAACTCGCTGCGCCAAAGTACTTCTCCGGTTGTTGCGGAAAGGCCCAGTATATTTCCGTCCTGCGACGCAACAACCACGATTTGCTTGGCCATGACCGGAGCGTAGGCCGTGTAGTCCGCCATCCGGGTATACCATAGTTGCTTCCCGGTTTTAGCGGAGAGGGCATAAACGCCACGATCCCCAGCCCCTGACGCAATAAAGGCACTGTCATGCCAGATGAGTGCGGTGGTACTAATGGGTCCGTTGGTCGTAAAATTCCATAACGATGTGCCGGTCGTTGTCGAGTACGCATGTACGGTACCACCCCGATTTCCGATGATCACTTCATGCTTCCAAACGGCGGGTTGCGCCACAAAGCCATAACCAGTCTTCTGTTGCCAACGAATTTTCCCGGTTTTATCGAAGAGCCCATAAACACTATGATCGGCAGAACCAAAAATGACGGTATGATCCACCACTACCGGTGCCGTCAATTTGGCACCATCTCCCGTAAATGCCCATAACCGGCGGTTCGGAATATTTCCGACTGGGTAAAAGGCATATAGACTATGACCATCCGTCTGTGCGAAAAGCAAATGATGCTCGTAATGTGTGAGATGGCTACACATGCACTCCGGAGGCTCATGTCGGGTGTAGTCCCATATCAACTTGCCAGTTTTGGCCTCGATCGCCCGTAGATAATGGGTGCTGCCCACGTCAGACGCAACCCAAACCTGTCCATGACCCACGGTTAGGGGCATTAGAATTGTCCCACCGGTCGTAAATTGCCAAAGAATTTTCCCATTTTTCGCCGAGAAGACATTGGGGCCCTTGGATTGAGCCGTATCGAAATAAACTACGCCATCGGCTACCCGAGGTGAGTTGTAGATCGGCGCATGGACATCCACCGACCACTGCACCGGCACACCGGCCATGGCCGTCGACACCGCCACTGACGAAAAGATCATCGTTGCCAAAACGATATTAAGTCTAAACCGCATGGGAATACCTCCTTAGGGGTTGTATGCGCGCTAGTAACAACTATTTCTATCATGTAATTCGTAGGAATATTACACGCTATGCAGCCCGTATTACCTGCGACAAATTGTCGCACCGGCGCGCAGGATTTATATGTCATAATATTTAAGATTATCGGAATACGCTAAATAAACATTCCGCTCTCCTCGCAGGCGTCTCTGGCTCCACGCATCATTGAGCCACACGCGCCTTGTTCGGTTACGGAATTTGAGCAGGTGGTTTGGTTTGACCGAACGGCCAAGAACAATGCATTGATCAAATCACTGTAGAAAATGATAATATAGCTCAGTAGCCGTAACCCAAGGGAAGCAACGATGCCGCAACGTAAAAGCCGTCGCCGGATTACACTGACAGTGGCAGCATTCCAGCCACCCCTGAGGCATTGCCTACGGCGCTGACGAACTCCGCGAGCAGTGGTACCACGCTCCCCTTGGTCAACCTGTCCCGCGCCCTGCCCGGCTTGGGGAACGATGCGGAGACTTATGCCAGCAATCTGGAGTCCTCCAAGCTGGGGCACCGCTTCCGTGCGGCAGGCCGGGCCAACGACCAGGCGATTCGCGCGGCCCTGAAAGCTGGCGACACGGCCAAGGCCGCACGCCTCCAGACCCAGCACGAAGCATGGAAAAAGCAGCAACGTACCCATGCCCTGGACACAGCGGAAAAGGCATACGCCGCGGGCGACTGGTCATCGGCTGTCGCCGACTACCAGCAACGTATCGGCCTTGGCCATAATGGTAATCCGCAGATCTGGTGGCACCTGGCCAACGCCATCCGCAACAATGGCGCGCCCTTCGAGAAAGACATCGCGTACTCCGCCTATCTCGCTTATGAGCGCACCATTCAGCAGCACAAAGCCGATGTCGCCATACTCCTTCCCGCCCTGAATCTCTTGCGGCAAACTCTGGCGGCGCGCGGTAATCACCTGGCTGAAATTCATCTTCTGGAGGCCATGTATCGCGCTTATCCCGCAGATACGCGGATTGCTGCCGATTTGAAAAAAACGGTGATGACCTACGGCTTCCAGGTGCAGAGCGTCACCCCGGATGCCAACCAGTTTCCAACCCGCACCTGCGTGAAATTTACCGCCCCGCTCTCCGATGCACCGGATTTTCATGCCAGTAACTGGGTAACCTTCTCCCCCGCCCGGCCCCATGCGGCGGTGGTCCGCGAAAACGGCGGCATCTGCGTCACCGGTCTGCCTGCGGGCAGCAGCACGCAGATGCATATCCGGGCAGGCCTGCCCGCCATTGCCGGAGCGGTCATGACGGCGGCGAAAAGCATTACGTTAACCCTGCCCAATCGCTCGCCCAGCATTATCTCCGATACCGGACGCTTTATCATTCCGGCATCACTGCCACCGGCGGTGGGCTTTTCCAGCGTCAATATTTCACGGGTCAAACTACAGATCAACCGGGTGCCGGAACGCACCCTGCTGGAGATCGCCGCACCCCCACCGGGCGCACAACTGACCGCCGGTGAGCCGGTCAGTATTCGCGTGCTCGGCGGCAGCCGACCTTTTCATTTTCTGGTCGATGGCCGCCCCATTCCGTCCAACCCGGCCTTGAGAAGTGTGCGCTGGACGCCCTCTGTGGCGGGCTTTTATCATCTCAGCATTCTCGACGCCAACGGCAAGCTGGTGAAGCGGGCGTTGCGGGCAGTACCGCCGATCAGCGCGGGAAATGTGGAGTGGGGCAGCACTACCGTTGCGCAGAAGTAGAAAACTCAAAACACCCGCCAGTCAGAACCGCTCCAGGCGACTTCGGACGGCCCTCGCCAAAGGGCGCGTGTCCGTCTCTGCCGATAGCACCAGCATCAGGAGCGCATCCGCTCCCACGGGCACAAAAAGTGCCGTATATCTGTCACAGCGAATGCTGATCTCCTGTGCCGGACATTCGGCAAGACCAGAGCTGATATGCTCTGCAAGACGCATAATGGCAGCCCCGGCGATACCGATAAGATGCTGGTCCACTATTGTTTCTCCCTCCTGAAAAATCACCGCCCCTTCGTTGGAAATCAGCGCGGCACCTTGTATTTCTGGCGATATGGCGCCGAGTTGTGCGTAGAGATCGTCAAACATGTCCTGATTCAAGATACCCATCTTTCGATGCACCTCTTTCAGAGATACTCGGGAATAGGAAACTGAAAGTCCTTCTGGGTCAACAGATCAGGCCCCGATTCCAGCCCCTCGAACCAGTCGAGGAAAGCCAGGACCGTCTCCCGCCCCTTGAAGGAAGCGCCGTGTTGCGGCACGATCCATTCGATGTCCATGCCCCGCGCCATATTGGTCCAGAGCCTGCAGACTTTCTGGCCACCCATATAACGACGGTGGAAGCCATCCATGGAGGTTGCCGCACGATGTGCCGCAAACGCTTCCGCACCTTCAATTACCTTGGAAGCATCATGCCCACTGACCAGGTTAGCGCCCAGATCTCCGGAGAACAGAATCTTGCTCACCGGATCGTAAACCTGGAAATTGCCCACCGAATGCATGTAATGCGCGGGCACGATAAAGAGTTCCTGCCCCGCCAGATTGACCCTCATGCCCTGCGGCGGAATACCGATAACTCGCCCGGCGGTCATCCCCTTGGAGCAGAAGTGCGGCAGGAAACGGGTCCATTCATTGGCGATGAGGATCTTCGCGTCGGTGATCAGCAGCCAGCCGTTGGCAGAGGCGACGATATCCGGATCCTCATGAGAGGCAAATACATAATCGAGATGCGCCGGCAGGAAATAGCTCGCCATTTCCGCCAGCAGATTCTTGTAGGTGAGGTTACCGCCCGGGTCGAGCAGCATCCCTTCGCCATTGTTGACGATGAGGAACTGATTGGCCTGAATCCCCTCGCCTTCCACCAAGTCGGTGAAGGCGATGCATTTATGCGTTCCGTTGTCATAGAGCAACTGGGACATTATGAACTCCTGATGGAAGTGGCATCGGCCAACATTTGTGCAGCCCGATAGAATGTTAAAATACCCAAATCAAATATTATAGCAGTTTGCTATTTCTTTTAAACGCCCCTACGAATGGCTGATCTGTGAGCACACGGAGAAGTCAGTTCAGACGCCGCTGCATGACGATACCCAGGCCGAGCCCCATGGCAGCCAGCATCAGGGTCAGTACGATGCCGTAGAGCCAGCCATCCTGGCTGACGAAACGCGCGATCCAGGCCTGAAAGCCGGTCTGCTGTACCTCGATATGTTGTTCCTGCCTAGCCACCACCTGATCGTGACGGACCAGGAAAGTATCCAGGGTATAGCGCCCCAAAGGCAGAGAAGCCGGCAGGGCCATACGAGCCGAAAAAAGTTGTCCACCCTCAATATGCACCCCTTGCGACTGCACCACATAGTCACGACGGCGCAGTTTGTTCTTCAGAAAAGCCTGCTGCCACGCAGCCACGTCCGCCGGCTCCGGCTGATAGCTGGCCTGCCGGGACAGATGGTCGGGGTCCAGACCCAGCAACTGCCGGGTCGCCAAGGGCAGCAACTGGTCTACAGGCGCTGAGGAGAGCATCTCCCAGATACCGGGGGCACCTGTCACCGTCACCCTGGCGCCGGTCAGCCAGATGGGCCCAGTCCGGGTTTTGCGTAACATGGCCTCGGTAGCCGCGGGAGAGTGCAGCAGGACAATCACCTGCCCCGGTTGGGAGAGAGCACCGTAAACCAGTAGTTCCCGCCCTGTAAAATGGCTGGTGACCTTCACCACGTCGTTACTGGTGCCGACCACCAGAGGCTCCGCCGCCAGCACGGGTGTCATCCATACCGTCATCAACGCGGCGAGACCCATGAGGCAAAGCTTTACCAGACGCATCTAAACCACTCGTGCCATGCTGTAGAGGTGCTCGGGCGGAATCACCAGCCCCAGACCCATCTTGATGGCGACGCCCAAAACCACCAGCGCCAGCACCAGACGCAACTGCTCCCCACGCATCAGCGCCCCCAGCCTGGCACCGAACTGTGTCCCGAATATGGAGCCCAGCACCAGCGCCAGGACCAGGTAAGGATCAACGGCGTGGTTCATGCCGGCCTGCAAAATGCCCACTTCCGCGCTGGTAAACAGCAACTGAAATAGCGAAGTCCCTACCACCACCCTGGTCGGCATCTTGAGCAGATACAGCATGATCGGGACCATGACGAAACCGCCGCCCACCCCCATCAGCGACGCCATGATTCCCACCGCGAAACCCAGCAGTACAGGTGCCAGAATGGAGAGGCGCAGTCCGGAAACAGGGAATTCCATCCGCCAGGGCAATCGATCCAGCCAGGAAATCCCTGCCTGCACTTTCTTTTTGTTTTTACCGGGATGATGGCCCCAACGCATGGCGAGGGTCGACTCCACGAGCATGGAGATGCCGATAAATCCCAGCAGGCCGACGTAAAGGAAGGTGACCACTAGTCCAAAATACCCGGACGCATCCAGGATACGCGCCACATGCACACCCAGCAGTCCACCCATCCAGCTCCCCGCGAGGAGGATGAAGGCCATGCGCATGTCTACATTACCCATACGCCAGTGCGCATAACTCCCGACAGCCGACGCCCCAACGATTTGCGCCGCGCCGGTGCCCACTGCCACGAGGGGTGGCACACCGACAAAAATCAACAGCGGAGTGATCAGAAACCCGCCTCCGACCCCCGTCAACCCGGAGAGAAAGCCGACGATCAGACCAAAGCCGATGATCAGCCAGATATTCACCGCCATATGAGCGACCGGGAGGAAAAGCTCCAACTTACGCGTCTCCGGGGGATCTGACAGAAACCATCACGCCGGCACAGATCTGATCCATCGGGGTATCGGGCGGAACCATCAGGACCGGCACCTTCAGCGTCAGGCTCAGTCTGGCGCCCAGGCCACCGAGCAAATGCGGCAGACCAAGGGGCCTGCTCTCGGTGCCATAGCCACGCTGGCCCACCACCACCATGATGATATGCGGATCCTGTTCGACCAGCCTGGGGATTTCCACCTCGGGAGCACCTTCGACCAGATAGTATTCCGGCAGGAGAATTCCACAGTGTTCCTGTATGCGCTCTGCGACACCTCGCAGATTTTCTTCCGCCTCGATGCGGGCATCCGCCAGCAGCCGGTTTTTGAGATCACTGGAAAAAAGCCCACCGCCAAACCCCAGGGGCACCGTCGGCACCTGCAAGGTCGTCACCAGACCCAAATGACCACCCAGCAGGTGGGTAAAGCGCGCAGCCACCGCTGCGGCCAGCAGGGCATTTTCCGAACCATCCACGGCCGCCAGTATCACATGCTCGGACATAGCCGCCTTTCCATACTGAGGAGTCCCGGAAATATTAGATTATCCGCATAGGTCTGTCGAGGACGGCGTTGTCCGCAGCGCACTTGCATCGCAATGGAGGCTCTTTTACAATGGTCTCATTCCGCCGGTGCGTGCGTTTGCACGGGCGTGAGCAAAACGCTCCCTCCATCAGGAGGTTTGGGTACGACAGGTCTCCTGATCGTACCTTTTTTAGTTTGGACTGCCACTTTTTCGGAGGCCGTGGGATTTATGGGTGAGATTACAAGGGCGCTCATCAGCGTTTCCGACAAGCGTGGCATTGTGGAATTTGCCCGGCGGTTGCAGGATTTTGGGGTGGAGATACTCTCTACCGGCGGTACCGCCAAAGCCCTGATGGCCGATGGTGTCGCGGTGCAGGAAGTGGGGGACTATACCGGTTTCCCGGAACTGCTGGAGGGCCGCCTCAAAACCCTGCACCCCAAAATCCACGGCGGGCTGCTGGCGAAGCGCGACGACAGCAGCCACACCCGGCAAATGGCCGAGTACGGCATCCCCGCCATCGATCTCCTCTGCGTCAATCTTTATCCCTTCGCCGAGACCATCGCCAGCGCCGATTGCACACTGGAAGAAGCCATCGAAAACATCGATATCGGCGGTCCGACCATGCTCCGTGCGGCAGCGAAGAACTGGGAGGGCGTCACCGTCCTCGTCGACCCCAATGATTATGCCGCCGTACTACAGGAGATGGAACAGAGTTACGGCGGCGTCGGCGCCAGTACCCGCTTCCGCCTGGCCACCAAAGTCTTCGCCCACACGGCGCGCTATGACGGAGCCATCGCCAACTATCTCTCCAGCCTGGGCCCCGATGGCAACCGGACAACCTTCCCGCAGACTCTGTCCCTGCAATTTAAGAAAGCGCAGGATCTGCGCTACGGCGAAAATCCCCATCAGGCCGCCGCCTTCTACCGCGATGGCAGCGGCGGCGGACTGGCGGACGCCCATCAGTTGCAGGGCAAGGAACTGTCTTACAACAATATCGGGGACGGTGACGCCGCCGTCGCGCTGGTGATGGAATTTGCCGAACCCGCCTGTTGCGTGGTGAAGCACGGCAATCCCTGCGGCGTGGCCGTGGGACCGGATCTGCTCGGTGCCTATCAGCGCGCATGGGCCGGCGATCCGATATCCGCCTTCGGCGGCATCGTCGCCTGTAACCGGCCGCTGGATGCACAGACTGCCGAACTCATTAGCGGCCAGTTCATCGAGATGGTACTGGCGCCCGCCATTTTACCCGATGCCCGGCCCATTCTGGCCAAAAAGAAAAATCTGCGGGTGCTCGCCTTTGACGATGGCCGCGCCTGGCGGCGGACAGGCTGGGATTACAAGCGCGTGCGGGGAGGCTTGTTGGTACAGAACTTTGATCAGGCCATGGAAGCGGAAGCGGACTGGAAAGTGGTCTCCGAACGCGCACCGACGGCACAGGAAGCCCGTGATCTCGCCTTTGTCTGGCGGGTTGGTAAATACGTGCGCTCCAACGCCATTGTCTATGGCCGCGAAGGCCAGACCATCGGCATCGGTGCGGGGCAGACGAGCCGGGTGGATGCGGCCAGATGCGGGGTAGCCAAGGCCCTGGAACTGGGCTTCGATCTGCACGGTGCGGCGCTGGCTTCTGACGCTTTCTTCCCTTTCCGCGATGGGGTCGATGCGGCGGCGGCGGCGGGCGTAAAGGCGATCATCCAACCCGGCGGCTCCATCCGTGATGAAGAAGTCATCGCCAGCGTCAATGAACACGGCATCGCCATGGTTTTCACCGGTGTGCGCCATTTCCGGCATGGTTGAGGAGAAAACGCAGATGGGCGCGAAAGTCATGATCCTCGGCGGTGGCGGACGCGAACATGCCGTCGCCTGGAAGCTGGCCCAGTCGGCGGAGGTCGCGACAGTCTACTGTGTGCCCGGCAATCCCGGTACGGCGGCCGAGGCCAAAGTCCACAATCTGGCCCTGAAGCCGACGGATGCCGACCAGGTGATCGCCGCCGCCCGTGGGTTGAACGTCACGCTGGTGGTCATCGGCCCCGAAGCCCCTCTGGTGGCGGGTGTAGGTGATGCGCTGCGCCGGGCTGGTATTCCCGTCTTTGGTCCCAACGCCGCCGGAGCGATGCTGGAGGGTAGCAAGGCCCACGCCAAAGCCTTCATGGCGCGGCACGGTATCCCTACCGCCCGTTACGGACGTTTTGACGATACCGACGCGGCCCTCGGTTACCTGCGTGACCAACCGTTGCCGATCGTGGTCAAAGCCGATGGCCTCGCCGCCGGCAAAGGAGTCGTCGTGGCTGCGGAGCGCGCCGAAGCGGAGGCCGCCGTGCACCAGTTCCTGAAATGGGGTTCTATCGTCATCGAAGAGTTTCTGGAGGGGGAGGAAGCCAGCTTCATCGCCATCGTGGTGGACGGTCAGGTCTTGCCGCTGGCGGGGTCGCAAGACCACAAGCGTCTGCTGGACGGCGATCAGGGTCCCAATACCGGCGGCATGGGTGCCTATTCCCCCACCCCCATCCTCGACACCGCCATGAGCGAGCGGGTGTTGCGCGAAGTGATGCGCCCGGCAGCGCAAGGATTGATGACAGATCGCACGCCCTACTGCGGGTTTCTCTATGCCGGTCTGATGATCGGCCCCGCCGGACCCAAGGTGCTGGAATTCAACTGCCGACTGGGCGATCCCGAGACGCAGCCGCTGATGATGCGCTTGCGGTCCGACCTCTATACGCTTCTGCTGACCGCGGCCCGCGGCGATCCGCTGCCGACGGCTCTCGACTGGGACAGTCGCGCTGCACTCTGCGTCGTACTGGCTGCCGCGGGTTATCCCGATCATCCGCAGACGGGAGACCCCATCTGCGGTCTCGACGAGACGCAGGGGGATACCGTCAAAATCTTTCATGCCGGGACGGAGGCGCGCGACGGCACCGTCGTCACCGCGGGTGGGCGGGTGCTAGGCGTCACGGCATTGGGAGAAAATCTGGCGATCGCGCAACGACGTACCTATGCCGCCGTCGCCGATATCCACTGGCCGGGCTTGCAGTACCGGCACGACATCGGCCACCGCGGCCTGCGGCGTGCCTGACGCCGTTTCCGGCTGATGCTGCCCCGCCATCCGCGTCGTCAGGATATTCGCCGAGGGGTTGCGCATATACGGCGCGGCGGGGTCATCGCCTATCCCACGGAAGGGGTCTGGGGGCTGGGCTGTGACCCGCGTCGGCGCCGCGCCCTGCACCGAATTCTAGCCCTAAAGGGGCGACCACGGCATAAAGGCGTTCTTCTGGTGGCAGGTCGGACAGCCGAAACCCGGCGTTACTGGTCTGCGCAAGATGATACAGATCAGGCGCTGCTGGCGCGATTCTGGCCCGGTACGACGCTGGTGCTCCCGGCCACGCCCCGGGTCCCCTTCTGGATACGCGGACGCCATACGGGCGTTGCGGTGCGGATCAGTAGCCATTCCGCCATCGTCGCGTTGTCGCGGGTCTTCGGCGGCGCCATGGTCTCCACCAGCGCCAATCCGGCGGGGAGACAACCGGCCCGTGACCTGCGCACCTTATACCGCTATTTTGGTCGCTCTCTGTGGGTACTGCCGGCACGGTTGGGGCAGCAACAGCATCCCAGCCGCATTGTCGATGCCCGCAGCGGTCGTGTCTTACGGGAGTAAAATCATGCAACAACCACCCCTGGATGAAATGGAAAACTTTCTCCGCGGCTTGCAGGATCGCATCTGCAACGCCCTGGAAGAAGCAGACGGCGCGGCGAAATTCCGCGAAGATCTTTGGGAACGGCCCGGCGGTGGCGGCGGGCGAACCCGGGTTATTGCCGACGGCGCTTTGCTGGAAAAAGGCGGGGTCAACTTCTCCAAAGTCCATGGCGACCGGCTTCCCCCCTCAGCTACCGCACATCGCCCTGAACTGGCGGGACAGACCTTCACCGCCCTTGGCATCTCTCTGGTACTGCATTCCCGTAACCCCTACGTCCCCATCGTTCACATGAACTACCGATTTTTCTCGGCGGGACCCGTGTGGTGGTTCGGCGGCGGCGCCGACCTGACGCCCATCTACGGCTTTGAGGAAGACGCCCGGCATTTCCATGGCGTCCTCAAAACCGCCTGTGACCGTCACGACCCGGGCTTTTATCCGCGCTTCAAAGCCTGGTGCGACGATTATTTCACCATCACGCACCGTCAGGAAATGCGCGGTATCGGTGGCATCTTTTTCGATGATCTCCATGGTGATGCCAGCCTCCTACGGGCCTTCTGGGAGGATATGGCTAACAGCTTCCTCGACAGCTATCTGCCCATCGTCGCCCGGCGCCGGGACCTAGCCTACGGTGAACGCGAGCGCCAATTTCAACTCCTGCGCCGGGGGCGCTATGTGGAATTCAACCTCGTCTATGACCGCGGCACCCTCTTCGGCCTGCAATCCGGCGGGCGCACCGAAAGTATCCTGATGTCCCTGCCGCCCCTGGCGGCCTGGGCCTACGACTGGCAGGGCGAAGCCGGTAGCCCCGAAACCCGCCTCAAGGAAGACTTCCTCACACCCAGGGATTGGGCATGAGCTACGGCCTGCTGCGCCCTCTGCTTTTTACGCTGGACCCGGAGCGCGCCCACACCCTGAGCATCGCGGCGCTGGAAGCACTGGGACACATGCCACGCGGCCTCGCCCGTGTGGCCCGGCGCTACACCCTCCATGACCCGCGTCTGGCGCAGGACTTTTGGGGCCTGCATTTTGCCAATCCCGTCGGTCTCGCCGCCGGCTATGACAAGGATGCCCGCGCCGCAGTCGCCCTCCCCGCTCTCGGCTTCGGCTTCATCGAAATCGGCACAGTGACCCCGCGCCCGCAGCCCGGCAATCTGCACCCCCGGGTCTTTCGTTATCCGGCACAGCAGGCGGTCATCAACCGTATGGGTTTCCCCGGTGAAGGGGCTGCGGCAGTTGCCCGAAGACTGGCGGCGTTACCTGGCCATCCGGTGCCTATCGGCATCAATCTCGGCAAAAACAAGGACACCCCGCTGGAGCGAGCGCAGGACGACTATATTGCCGCGCTGGAACTGCTTTTCCCCTATGGCGATTATCTCTGTGTGAACGTGAGCTCGCCCAACACGCCGGGTTTGCGCTTGCTGCAAGGTGAGGAAGCCTTACGGGGACTGCTCAATGCCGTCGCCGCAGCCAACCAGCGTCTGGCCCTACAACATCAGCGCCCGCCCCTGCCACTGCTCCTCAAAATTGCACCGGATCTGGACAACGATAATCTCGACGCCATCGCTAGTCTGGCCTTAGGCACGGCCCCTCTGGTGCATGGTTTTATCGCCACCAATACCACTATAGAACGCCTGGCCTCTCAACCCGGACTCTCCGAAAGCGGGGGCCTGAGCGGTGCACCATTGCTGGAGCAATCCAATGCCGTCATCGCGCAACTCTATCGTGCGACCCAGGGACAGGTACCCATCATTGGCGTCGGCGGCATTCTGAGCGCGGCAGATGCCTATGCCAAGATCCGGGCGGGAGCCAGTCTATTGCAGGTCTATAGCGGGCTGATTTTCCGCGGGCCCGGGCTGGTACGGGAGATTCTGGAAGATCTGCCGGGGCTTTGGTTAAGGGATGGTTATCCCGATCTTGCGCATGCGCGGGGTAGTACCGCCTGATATCCTCTCCGCCACCGCATCCAGACAGATCTTATAGAGATTTTCCGCTTGCTGAAAATCCATGGACATGTTAAACCGCTAAAAACAGGTTTCATGAGACATCAATGAATAACAACTGTTATCGGGGCCGGTTATTCCCAATTATACAAAGAGTATTTTCCATGGCTCATAAAATCCATATCATCGGTTTCATAATGCGCACTGCAGGCCTCCTGGTTATTTTCGGATCACTGGCGAGCTGTGCTGCCGTCTCCGATACCACATCGGCGACCGGGGATATGGTCAGTGCCGGGGCGTCCCTGATCCCCTGAGCAACCCGGTGACTGTAAGGCTGCCGGATAATCTGCAGATACCAATCAGACTTTAGAACTTGGCCGCCACGCTGGCACCGACAAAAACCGGTGTACTCGCCTGCGCGGCAACGAAGTTTCCGCCATATTTTGTGCTCCGCAACCGCGCAGTATTGCAGCACCAGAATATGACATTATTAATAAGTTTTAACAATAAAATTGTGACAAATGACGCTATTATTTGGAAGCGTCATAGATGACCACGGGATCACAATGTAAGGAAATCGAAATGGCACATTCAAAGTCGTTATATTCTTTCCGTATGGCGCAAAAAGCAGAAATGACTGCCCTTTGCGCGCTCATCAATAGTGTATATCGAGGCGAAGCTGCCAAAGGTGGGTGGACTACAGAAGCAGAGTTGCTGGGCGGCCAGCGCTGTGACGTGGCGATGCTGGAAAAACTCTCCGACAAACCGGACAGTGGTTTCCTGGTGGCCACGAAAGAAGGCGAGATCATCGCCTGCTGTCATGTACAACTTGCCACAGCGGCGGTCGCCGAGTGCGGAATGCTTTCCGTGACTCCGGCGTGGCAGAATCAGGGCATCGCCAAAGCGCTGCTCCGTACGGCGGAGCAATATTCCCGGGAAACCTGGCAGGCGACGCGCATGCGCCTATGGATCATCAAACAACGTCCGGAACTGGCGGAATATTATCAGCGGCGCGGCTACCGGCTTACCGGCGCTACTCTGCCCTTCCCGGATGATGTCCGCTACGGCATCCCCAGAGTCAACGGGTTGTACCTCCTCGCACTGGAGAAAGTCATCGCGTCCGCCGGGTAAGCATCAGATGCGGAAACCTTGGGGCCGCTGATCCCAGTCAAAAGCCCCCATCAGGTCATACGAGTCGGCGTCGCGTTGGTTGAGGGGTTGCAGACCGAAACGGGTTTCGATGAATTTGAGGATGCTCGCCGTACTGGCGAGGTGGTGATCCACCAACCCTTGCCGCGCCCAGGGGCTGATGAGCAGGGCCGGAATACGGGTGCCAAATCCATAGTCGTCCACCACTTTAGGCGGCAGCGAATCCCAAAAGCCACCACCTTCGTCATAGGTAATGAAGATGGCGGTTTTGTCCCAGGCCGGACCATCCGCAGCGGCGCGCACCAGTTGCTCCACCCATTCCATACCGTAGGCGGGTGCGCAGTCAGCCGGGTGTTCGTCATGGGCGGCACTGGCCCTGACAAAGGAAACACCGGGCAGCTTGCCGGCATGGGCGTCGGCGAGAAAGTCTTCGCTATCGCGCATGTGACCGTTCTTCACATATTCTGGCCAGCGCGGGTAATACTGGAAGGGATTATGGTGGGCCACATACAACTGACCCGTATCGATCACCGCCGAGCCGTCGCCGGGACCAAACGCGGTCTTGAGCGCCCATGGCTTCACCCGGTCCCAATTTTCGTTATACCAGGCCCAGGACACTCTGGCGCCATCCAGACGGTCACCGATATTGTCGTAGGTCTGCGCCTCCGGCGGCGGAGATATCTTCAGCGCCTTCACGGCATCCGCGTTGGTCGGTCCCTGCACCGGCGGCAGGTCGTTGACCAGCACTTTTTGGTGGTCATAGGGCAGATCAAAGAAACGGTGCTCCAGACCCGCTTCCTTCGGATCGAAGGGCGCACAGACCTCCCTGGGTGCGTGGGGATGGATACAGGAACGGGCGGCCGCCAGATAAAGCGCATTACCGGTGCTGCCGCCGCTCATAGCCTGAAAGAAATGATCGAAGAGCGTGTACTGGTGCGCCACCTGATGATAGAAGGGCAAATCTTCGCCAGTATAGTAGCCCAGCACCGGGCCGCTGGGGCGGGCCAGATCGAAGGCGATCTGCTCGGGGCTCATTTTCCGGAATTCGTCCCGCGACAAAAGGGTTTTGCTGCCACCCGCCAGAGCCACGAAGCGATCCATTTTGCCGTTGTGCACTTCCGCCATCATACGAAAAAAGCGATGCGCAGGATCCCAATGCACATTGCCCCTGACCGGAATATAGGGCGCCATGTGAAAAGGCTGGTTCGGCAATTGCACATTCTGAAAACCCGGAATTTCCGCAGGTAACGGAAGATTATCATAAGCGATGCCCGCGGGGTTTTTCTGTAAGCCGAGGAAACGCGGATCCAACTGTCCCTGCCCATCCAGCAGGTTGACGACCTGCTGTCCGTTTTTCGGCTGGAAAGTACCGAAGTAATGATCGAAACTGCGATTTTCCTGAAAGATCACCACCACATGCTCGATCTTCTGACGCAGGAGATGCTCTCCGCTGACGCCTGCCGCACGTGCCACCCCCAGCAGATGCGGAGCAGCGACAACTGCACCACTCCCCAGCCCCAGCCGCTTCAAAAACTGCCGGCGATTCTGTCGCTCCATGAAAAAAACTCCTGATTCCATTAATGATTGGCAAGTATCCGCCCATATAGCCGACGGATACTAGGAAGCGCGTCCTGACAAATGCACCTCTACCGTAAAATTGGTGGCATGCTTCGGCATATCTTTGGAGAAGGGCGGGTACTGTCCTTCTTTCACTGACTTCAATGCCGCCCTATCGATGGGCCCAGCCCCGCTGGATCGGGAAATTTTCGCCCACTGCAATCGACCCGAAGGCGCAAGCCGGAATGTGATGATCGCGGTGCCGCTTAAATGCATCAGGCGGATCGCTTCGGGCACATGGGCATCCGCCTGAACCTGGGCCCGCACCAGGGCTGCGTATTCGGCTAGCGCTGCCTGACGTGCGGCCATGCTGGGCGCGGGCGGCGGCGGTGGCGGTGGGACCACCGGCGGCCTAGGCGGTGCCACCGGTGCGAGAGGCAACGGTGTTTTGGCTATCAGCGGTTTGGGCACAGGCACTTGATGCACCACTGGTTTCGGCAACGGAACGGGACGCGGCAGCGGTTTGGGATGCACCATCGGCTTTGGCGGCGGAGGTACCGGCTTCGGCTTCGGCTTCGGCGGAACCGGCTGTATCATGTGGATTGCAATAATTTTCTTTACGACCGGCTGGGGGGGTGGCGTATTACTTCCCACCCAGATCAATCCGCCCACCAGCAACGCCTCCAATACCGCGCCGACCAACAATGCCCGGCCAAAATGCTCTTTATTCGTATTTAGTGGCGGCGGCGTCCAGGATGGATTACCAACGATTGTATTCACCAATTACCTTCCTTGTTTTTCCTAACCACGCGCTTTCGCGGCAATCCCGATATCACTCACTCCTGCCTTCTGGCAGCGATCCATCACATGGACGAAATCCTGAAAAGGCACGCCCTTATCGGCAGCGATGGTGATCTGGGTCTTCGCAGGGTTACCATCACCGGCGAGCATTTTCTGCAGGCCGTCGAGATCATAGTGGTGACCCTTCACATCCACCGATCCATCCTTATCGATATTGATGGTGTAGTGCGGATGCGGAAGCTGCTGCGCCTGGCTGGACCTGGGCAACTGCAGACTCAGCCCTTTGTCGGGGATCATTTGCAGCGTGATCATGATAAAAAACACCAGCAGGAAGAGCATAATGTCGATCATGGGGATGATCTCCACCCGGCCCTTCTTCTGCTCGAAATAACGGCGCTCCATCAACTGGCCCTCGCCACAGACAACATTTCACTGCGTTGCTGCTCACCGTTGTCCGGCGTGATCATGGGTTGACCGTCCATCCGATTGATCAGCATGGTCTTTACGGAATCCAGTTGCAGGAGAATCTGCCGCACCTGGTTATTGAAGGCATTGAAGGCCATCAGACCGAGCATGGCGATAAACAGGCCAGTTGCCGTGGCGACCAGCGCGTCAGCCACACCGCCGGTGACCGCCGTAGGCGCGTGTCCCGGAGTGGCCAGCACCGAAAAAGCGTGGAACATACCGATAATCGTGCCGAACAAACCCAGCAGCGGCGCCAAGGTGATGATAGTGTCCAGCAACCACAGACGGCGATCCAGTTGCGGCGCCAACACCAGCACACTTTCTTCAAGACGGCTGGCAAGGCCTTCGCCTTTCACCTGCCCATGATGGGAGGCAGCCATACGCAGCAACGAGGCTTCGGGCAGATCACTCGCCCCATCAGCCATCTGATTCAGCGTGTCACGATCCAGGCGACCATGGCTGCCCAGTTCATGTACAAAGATCAGCCCACGCAGGATGGTGCGCCGCAAAAACCAGAACCGGTCCACGATAACGGACAATTCGACCAATAACAGCGCGCCAAGCACGTAGAGAACGCCATCTGAATAATTGGCGAGGTGAATGAGATATTGCAGGTTCATAAGGACTCCCTCTCTAACCGGAGGGAGTACCATAGCAAATCAATGTGACAGTTTTATGAACCTGTTATGACAAATTTACATCAATGGCGTTTTTCGGCGGCAAACTCAGGCGATACCCAAACCCATGTACCGTTTCCAGCCACTCCGCAGCGCCAGCCTTTTCCAGACCTTTGCGCAAACGATGCACCTGAGCCGCCACCGAATTTTCCTGGATGAGGCTGCGGCCGTCCGTCAATACATTGGCAATTTCTTGGGGCGAGAAAGTCCGATCCGGGTGCAATGCCAAATAGTGCAGAAACCGGAAAAGTCGTCGACTCAGACGTATTTCTTCCCCATTCACCCATACCCGACAGCTTCCCGGATTGACCTGGATCAGCGACCCCCGCTCTACCGGGAGGCATTTCCAGTGCTGGTTTTTTTTCAGCAGCGCCGATGCCTGCGCCAGCAACAACGTCTCGCTACACGGGGTCGATACATACGCGCTCGCTCCAGCATCCAGAGCGGACATGGCGTTTGCGTCATCATCCACCCCGATAGCCAGCACCGGCAAACCGGCACAAACCGGGTAAGCGCTTAATTCCATGAGCCACGGCGCAAATCGGGCAGACCAGTCCTGCAGAATCAGCAGGGCCGGGTGCCATCCCGTAACAAGCTGAAAGGCGTCATTCATTGCGCTCGTCGTGCGCAGGAAGGCGCCCGATCCCTGCAGGCGGAATATAAGCCCACTCGGCGGCGCCGTTTCTGCCAGCAGCAGAATGCGTGCCTGATAAAGCGGATCCATTTCCACATTGTTATTCGTTGTGCTGCCTTGCGGTATGGCCATCATGGTTTCCTGCCGAAACTGGACCTTATGACAGGATATACCCACAATATGACAGTTTTATGAAACTACAATGACAATTTTATGACAAAAACCCAGCGCCATACGTACTGCAACACACAGGATTTGCGGAGACCGCAGTGGTCTCCGGCAACTCCAGCCAGGCATGGAAGATCAGTGAATTACTGAAGCGGGATGGTTTGCTGTTGCGGCTGCTGTGGCTGTTGCGGCGCCGCTGGTTGACTGCTGGTCTGAGGCAATACCACCCCTGCCGGGGCCTGAGGACTGGCGGTCATGCCCAGCCGTTGCGAAAGCAGCTTCTGGAACTGCAAAGATAGTGGCTTGTCGCCAAAAGTCCCGATACGGATGTTGACCTTGGTAACATCCGTGGCCATGGAAGTCAGCGTTACCTTGGCGGTCTGGCCGTCCGTGGTGGTACCCTCGATCAGATACTCGGACGGACTCTTGCGGATTTCGCCGTTATAGTGGATGCTCATTTCTCCGAATGCCGCCTTCGACGCTGCACTGACCCGCGTCACCGACGTCGGATAGTAGGCGTAGAAATTGGCGACCCCGCCATTTTCCACATAGGCCACGGCCCCACCACCAGCCCCGGCCGCGAGAAGCGCCACGCAACCACCAAGCGGCAGAGCTGCTACCACACCCACTACCGCCAACCACGCCAACCGCCGTTGCGTCGCCATGCCAACCCCCTAGCTCCAATCCAAGAAATAGTGACAAAAACCCGGCAGAACCGGGCTTCTTCGCTATTGTCTGAAATCCTATCACAGCTCACCCATGAACATCCACACCGACCAGCCAGTCTCCATTCCGCGCCTTCATGGGTTCCAGAGACAGGTTTATATCGAACGCGGAAGACAAAGGTGCATATTGTCACCAAAAAGTCACCTCAGTGACGCATTGCTGTCACATTGGACTGCTAATATTGTCACCATTCCAGGTGGCAAAAGATTGGCATTTGTTAGGAGGTAGCCGCATGAACACCATAAACCAAGGCCCGGCACACCCGCTGGATCGGTTATCTGCCTATAGCGGAACGATCTTTTTGGTCAGCGGGACCTGCGCCGTTGCAAGGCCGTCCTGGGCGCAAGGCTCTGCCCTCCGCGCGTCGCTTTGGCGCCGCCCCCTTCTGATATTTTCAGAACCTGCATCAAAGACCGGATATAAGGCAGCAACCAGACCTCAACATGTCAGAAGTCGAAAACCATCTTACGAACATGGAGGCATCCATATAAGCGTTTTCAAATCGTCACCAAGGATATCACTAAGTTGCGAGATTAACTGTCGAACTCGGCGGCGCGCGATGTCGGCCAATACAACGTCAGCGCCTGCCTGCCGGTGGACGTGATCGGTGTCTACGTGTTGTTGCCGGACGCTCTGTAATGTACACTTTGATGTACATCATCTGACGGGAGTACATTCATGCCGGAAACCACCTTCACCGAATTACGCAACCACGCCAAGACCTGGTTCGATCTGGTCGAGAGCGGACAGACGGTGCGCGTATTGCGCAACGGCAAACTCATCGCCGAAATTCACCCCATCCCGGCGCAACTGCCTTCGTGGAAGCAGCGTCCGGCGCGCCCACTGGCCATCGGTGGCAAGGAGATCAGCCGGCTCATCCTCGACGAGCGCGGAGACTGATGCGCGTCTATTTCGACTCGTCGGCCTTTGCCAAGCGCTACATCGACGCAACCGGCACTGCTGACGTCCTGGCGTGGTGCGAACGGGCCAGCGAACTGGCACTGTCGGTCATCGCCGTGCCTGAACTGATCTCCGCCTTCTGCCGTCTGCAACGGGAAGGACGCCTGACGGAGGCGCAATACCAGATCATCAAGCGCGCCCTTATGCTCGACATCGCCGATGCGCTGATCTGCGATACCACTCCCCAGGTCCTCCAGCACGCCGTCAAAGCCTTGGAAAACCACACGCTGCGCGGCATGGACGCCATCCACCTGGGCGCCGCCCTCGCCTGCACCGCCGAAGTGTTCATCTCGGCCGATGCCCGCCAATGTCGCGCCGCCGAGGCCTTCGGTCTGCAGGTGGTATCGCTATGAAACACCAGCCACGCCACCATCTCGCCTTCGCTACCCTGCCTTTCACTCGCGCCCAATGGAACCCTGCGCGCACAAAACCGCGACCAATATACTTGGCTGAACCACATGCCCGCCAGTTCACGCGCCTTCCCACTTGGCTGGCGCAGCATGACGAAGCTCTGCGTGCCGTGCTTACACCCGATTTGATGCTGAAAATAGCCCTACTTGAAAAAACCGGCCATAACCACGGCGTTGAGCATGTCCTGTCCGCCAACCCGCAAGCCGTCTGCCTCGCCTCTGCCAGACACCCCACCCGCGTCACGGTTACGGGCACTGTGGATGACGGGTACCAAGTCTATTTCGAGACAAACTCAGCCACACTACCGGGAGAGTTGGCCCGTTGTTTCCCAGGTGGACATAGGAATTGGACCGCCAATTAGGTGCTAACCGGCGCTGGATAGGCCGGTCGTGGTAGAGAGATGGGGTGATGGTGCGAGGATAAATCCTGGGCTGTGTTTTCTGGGGCGGTTCCGTCGTGGGCGGAAGGCAGGGCCACTATTTGGCCAGGGAAGCAACCCGAAACAAGAAGTCAGTCCAGCCCACCCAGCCCTGCAATAGCCTCAATGTAGAACATAATCGGGGGTCGTGAATTGCTTTTCTCTCGAAGTATTTCCTTAGAAGCGATATTTGAAGTAAAAGCGATTACTGAAATACGGGTTCTGATAATGTGCATAACCAGCCTCATTTTGTGCTATAGATATATCAGTATAATCAGCAATATAAAGCCCATTAAGAATACTGGAAAGATCATAGGAAAAGCCCAAATCCATGGACCAGAGTTTCTGATTAGGAACAGCTTCGCCCGTTGGAAAGCCGTATGCACCATTATAGGAGTAAACACTCCCCCCAAAGCCATAACGAACCAGATACCGAATAAAGCTGGCGTTAAACTTGAGCCGGTTGGCAAAAAAACCAAAGTTGGACGCTATACCATACGCATACCCAGGACCATAATCCGAAATACCGGTTTGCATGGTGGTGGTATAAAGTGTCCCGCTGATATCATTGTACGGATGAACCATGCCGCCATGGCGAAAAGAATTATAATTTCTGGGACTATAGTCTGCTACCAGAGCCACATTATCATCATAATTTCTAGCGAATTTCACCCCGATTCGACCGCCGTAAATATGGGCATCTACCGAATCTGCGTTTAGCGCATTCAAGAAGCTTGTACTTACTCCTGAACTTCCTTCGGAAACCATCTGGAAGTTCCCGAACAAGAAAACGCCGTTGGAGATCGGACGGCTGATTTCAGCGTCTCCGTAACACATATTTGCAAAACCATAAAAATGGTAATCCCAGACCTGGAGTTCCAGATGATTGCCTAGGAATGGGGTTTGGTAGCGTGCTCCTAACACGTAGAAACCATTGGTATGCGCACTGGTATAACGATTACCCGTGGTGAACGTTGCACTGAAACGACTGGCATAACTGTATATACGTGCAGCCATGAAGCTCAGTGTCGCGGGTGAACCACCAATAGCTAAAGGACTGTTGCCAGACCACTGTTCATCCTTGGGATGACCGATAATGTCCACGACTGCACTGATGCCAGTAAAAGCCCGTGGATTATACGTATAATCATCCCAGTTGGCATAAGGAGTATCGATAAACTGACGGCCAGCACGGATAATAAAAGGACCATGGTGATATTGCAAATAGGCCTGACGCACTATGGCGATGCCATGACTGGGATAAGGGCCAGTCAGTTCCGGATCTTCATGCTGATAAAAACCGGTCCAGGTGGCAAAATCTCCACCGACCCCCAGACTGAATCCTGCAAATTGTGGACTATGCACATATAGATGACCACCCAGAGCCAGCGAATGCGTGTCTTGTCTCGTATGCGCATGATTCAGATAGCTGAAATTAATAATCCCCAACATCGCGGAAATTTTGCTGTTGGAAATAGCACTGTCGATGAGGGTATTGGAAGGGATCAAAGAACTTGAGGGCGTCCCCGCCGTGGATAATGTGGACATTCCAAGACCAATGGCACATAATACGACCATACTACAAGCCAGACTATTTCTGGATGGGCTTCTTCCGGAAAGCGCTCTACGAAATCCACATTTATAATTTTTAATCATGGAATTCTTCTTACCCCAGCCCCACGAACCAGCGGAACGGAAGGTGGTAATCCATCTGCTCCATCAGTCGTCGCTCGGGGCGGATGCTGTAAAAGCCTTGCAGCAGCAAGGCACGAAGGAGATGCTCCGGGGAATGGAAGGACAGCCAAGGTGTGAATAGATGCGCCTGAAATGACCACCCAGTTCCGCAAGGGACAGGTCCACAATCACCCGGATGACATGTAGAGGATGATCCGCAGGAACCCGCTGTTCCGGCGACAGATAGCTGAACATGCTCTGTGTCTCCACTTTAGCCCCGCGCATCCCTTCGTCCTCCAGATTCCTAAATCCGAGCTTCAAATTATAGACTATCTTCGATCTGCTCCAAGGTCTTACCCTTTGTTTCTGGTACAATCCATAGGGTAAATAGGATCGCCAAAACAGTCATTGACGCATAAAATATGAAAGTAGGGCCGCGTCCAATCATCAATAACAAGTCTAGGAATATACCGGAAATCACCATGTTTGAGACCCAATTAGCGACGGTTGCAATACTCATGGCCCTACCCCGGATAGCGAGCGGAAAAATCTCAGAGATCATTAGCCAGAAAATAGGTCCAAGGCCAATAGCAAAAAAAGCGACAAAGATAGCAACCATACCCACGATGATATAAGTCAGTGCGCCGTGAAGCTGTATCATGAATCCAGTACCAATAAAAATAAGACTGACCAGCATACCATAGAGACCAAAAAGCAGCATTTTGCGACGACCGGCGGTGTCCAATAACCGCATTGCGACGCTTGTCATGATCACATTGACGGCACCAATACCCACGGTGGCGAGAATGGAAGCTGAAGCCGAAGATAAACCGGCATCCTGGAAAATGGTCGGTGCAAAATAAATAACCACATTGATACCCGTTATTTGTTGAAAAACTGCCAGACCGATACCGACGATAAGGGGCTTACGGACCTTACGTTTCAGCAGCAACGACCAGGGCGCTGCCCGATGGCTGCCCTCAACAACATCGCGACGTAGATCTCCAAGCTCTTCGGAAACGTCCTGACGTCCCCGCAAAAAACGAAGCCCTGCCGCCGCCTTTTCTATGAGATCACGCCCCGCCAACCATCGAGGACTTTCCGGCAGGATCATCATTCCCCCAAGCAAGATAAAGCCGGGAATGGCACCGATTGCCAGCATCCATCGCCAACCATCGGTGACACCAGAGAGCATATAATCAACCAGATAAGATACAAAAATACCCACGGTAATATAAAATTGATTAATGGTTACAATGGCACCGCGCCAATGCGCCGCTGTGATTTCTGATAGGTACAGAGGGGTAATCATGGAAGATACCCCAATGGCGGCTCCTACCATAACCCGGCCCAGGAAGAGAAGGGGTATGGTCCAAGCCACTGAGGCCAAAATCGCACCCGCTGAGAAGAGAACGGCGGCAACGATCAGTACGGTGCGACGTCCAAAAGCATCTGCAAGTGCTCCGGCAAATGCTGCGCCCACGGCGGCAGCGGCCAGTGCGATTGCAACAAATAGCCCCTTCATGCTTGCATCAAAGTGAAAAACTTGATTTAAAAACAAGAGAACACCAGCGACGACACCGGTGTCGTAGCCAAATAGCAATCCACCGAGCCCAGCGACAATTGCAATCAAAATAAATCGCCAGTCTTTCTTGGGTTGGCGTGTCTCTATCTCGCGCATCCGACGAATCTCCTCATGAGAACTTATAGGCTCTTTCAATATCTTTTTGTATTATTAACAGCTAGTTGCAGAGAATTCAATAACGCTTGTGGACTGGATAATGCCACACAGAATTGTTGCAAGAAATTTTATTTTACGTGCAACGCCTAAGTGCAGTTCGATAGCGGTAGAGAAATTCGAAGAGTTCTGGAACGGTCACTTTGAAATACAGGTTGCCGCAAAAAACAGAGTCAGTATGGAGCACATCCATGGAGAAATCAACGCAAGTCCTTTTCAGGTTTACCTGTCTCAACCCGGTTCTTCGCCATTTCAAACCCCGGTCTTCATCCACATCCGCGATACCGTTCGCTGCGCCGAGAATGAATTGCGGGTGGCAAACCAGGGCCTACGGAATCTGAGACTGGAGTTTGTCACTCTCTCAGCATTACCGGAATTAACCGCATTTTTAGAATTACCCACCGCACCTAATGCTGGTGTCCGGGGTCGGCTTAGGATATTGGTCCCGCTTCCCGGCTCAACGGTCTGCAAGACTGGCCAGCACCTTGGGATGGGCGTACCAGCGCAGCATACCGCTCAACGCGCCGTCCTCATCCAGGTCCACCGCCAGCGCCGCTGCGGTCTTGATCGGCAGCACGGCACCAGTGAGGCGTTCTGCCCAGTTTCCCAGGTGGGGCTGATGCCCGACTAGGATCAAGGCCTTGGGCTGGGGATCCAGATCCCGCCAATCGCTGGCGAGAACCTCCAGATCGCCCGCCGCTATGGCGTCGTGCTCCCGAACCTTTTTCACCTTAAAGGCGTTGGCCAGGATATCGGCGGTCTGGCGAGCACGTGGCAAGGGGCTGGTCCAGATCACGACCTTCCCTGACACGCAAAGTCGCAATCCTTGCGCCATCCCCTTTACCGTCGAACGTCCTGTAGTGGTCAGTTCCCGCTCAAGATCAGACGACCGTGCCGCCGGGTCTTCCGCCTTGCCGTGTCGCACCAACACGAGTTGCATAACTATTCCTCCTCCGAACCAGAGCGAACCACGGCGAACGGAAAAACCCACGAAGCCATTAAAAGAAAAGGCGCTCGTGAACTTCCACGAACGCCCACCTACTTAATAATGGTACCGAGAGTCGGACTCGAACCGACACGATGTCACCACCACCGGATTTTGAGTCCGGCGCGTCTACCAGTTCCGCCATCCCGGCAAAATACCAAGCCGTATAGTAAATCGTCTGGCCGCCCCAGGCAAGACGCATCGGACTCACCCGGTAGGCGGAAAACCGAGACGCCGTGCCGCACCTCACCAACCCCATGGGCCCCACGGCCCCCAAGGCCCCCACGGTCCCCAGGGTCCGCCGTACCAACCACCGTTGATAAACACCGCACTCGTAGCGGGTTGCGGTACCTCCACCGGCCATAAATACACGGTGCTGGCTTGCAGTTGGGGATAGGGATAATCATACCCGCCGACCTTTTCCACTTGCACCCCGGTCACGGTACCAATAAAGGTAAGCTCCCGTCCCGCCGCATAGAGCACCGGGTCGTAGAACCCGGGCGCACAGGCAATAAACCGCCCTTCATCCGATTTTTCCCCACCCTTGTAAGGCCGTCCATCCTGACGCAGCGGCAGCGCCATTACCGTAAAGCACGTCTCCTGAGCCTTCGGCTGCGCTTTGATGAGTGTGCCGCCCCAACGCACCAGCTTGCCGTTTTCCGCGCCTGTTTGCGCCTGACGCGGCGTAACGGACGGGAACTGCCCACTCACCGGCGTTACCGTCGCGCACCCCCCCAGAGCCAGCGCTACGATCATACCCGTCAAGACCTTCGATATGTTCATTTCACCCTCCTGAGCATCGCCATCGTTGACCGGTAAACACCTCAGTATAGACCATCTTTCCGGGCACATTACTGCGTAAAACCAAGCGCATGTTGGATGCCCCCACCGGAACGGTCATGCGGTCCAGGACAATTCCGCGCAGAGCCCACCGCCGACATCGTTGAAGAGGCGCAGGCGCATTCCCTGTGCCTCTGCGAGCTGGCGGGCGATGGCGAGACCCAGGCCGCTGCCCTCCCCATGTCCCCGGGCGTCATCCAAGCGGATAAAAGGCTCAAAAACGGTCTCTAGATCCGCCTCCGGAACCCCTGGCCCCTCATCGCAAAGGCGCAACTGGGTGCGTCCCTGAGTTTTCTGGAACTCCGCCCTCACCCTCCCGCCGCCGTAACGCAGCGCATTGTCCAGCAAATTGGACAGCAAGCGGCGCAGCGCCTCCCGATCCCCCCGGAAGGGATAACGGCGCGGCAAAGTCGCCTGCCAGTGACCGCCCTCTCTTTCGAAATCCGCCCCCACCTCGGCCAGCAACACCATCAGATCAAAATCCGCGACCTTCGCCGACATACCGCGCCCCAACGCCAGCGATTGGGCCAGTAGCGCATCCATCCGCTCAATATCCTGCAGCATACCTTCCCGCAGGTGCTGCGGAGTGTTGTCCGGCAGCAGCTCCCAGGCCATGCGCAGACGCGCCAGCGGCGAACGCAGATCATGGGAAATCCCGGTCAGCAGCAACGACTGATGGTTGATCATCGCCTGCAAACGGGTTCGCAGGTCGGCGAAAATGTTGAGGATGTTCTGGAACTCATAAGCACCACCTTGGGGCAGACTCGGCAGAGGGGCCTTCAGCGATCCGCGCAAGGCTTTCGAAATCACCTCCAAAGGCCGCAAGACCCGGCGTACCAGAATCATGGTCAGTACCAACAATGCCAGCGTGGAAAAAACGATCACAAAAATCATCGCAACGGGGAGGGAGGAAACCAGGCGTCGACGATCAAAATATACCCAGATCTTGTGTCCGCCGATGGGAACGGGTACCCAGAAGGTATGGGTACTTCCTCCCAGTACATACACCCTAGCGGGCGCACCCAGGCGTCGGGAGAGTGCCCGGCTCAGCAGCCAGCTATAGACGTGACCATGGGTGTGGGATACCGAACGGTCAAGATGTTTGGCAATTTCCATTCCGTTATCTGCCCACAAACTGGTCAAGAAAGCAGGACGATCTTCAGGCGACAGTTCGGTATAGGTTTTCGCGCTGATCACAATCAATCCGGCGAGATCCTCCGCTGAACGTTCGGCCAAGGGATACAGCACCGTGGCAACAACAATCAACAGCGTCAGAACCTGCAGAACGACGATACCCAGCCCCAGGGTCCACGCCGTCTGGGAAAACAATCTGCGCCCACCCTGCGAACTCATGAGGATGGAGTGAAGCGATATCCGGCGCCACGCTCGGTCTGCAAAAAGCGGGGTTGCCGGGGATTTTCTTCGATCACCTTGCGCAGGCGCGTCACCCGCACGTCAATACTGCGATCAAAACGGCCGTCCTCCTCCCCACCCAGCAATTGCAGCAACAAATCGCGGCTGAGTATTCGGCGTGGTCGTTGTGCAAAGACCAGGAGCAGATCCATCTCTGCAGGATTCACATCGACCTCGGCGTCGCCCCGGTAGAGTCGCCTCTCCGCCACATGCAGACAGAAGTCGCCAAAGCTGAGTTTGTCGCTGCCCTCATCCTTCCCGCTGCGGCGTAGCAGCACCCGCAGCCGCGCCAGCAGCTCCCGCGCGTTAAACGGCTTGGCCAGATAGTCATCCACGCCGCTTTCCAGCCCGAGAATACGCTCGTCCTCCTCTCCACGGGCAGACAGCATCAGAATGGGAGGCCCTGCCTTGCTGCGCAGGTCTTTGGCGAGGCTGATGCCGTCCTGCCCCGGCAGCATCCAGTCCAGAACGATGACGTCCACCGGCCCCGCCGCCAGTTGTTGACGCATCTGCTGCCCATTGGCGGCGAGCAGTACGGCGAGGCCCTGGGCCTGAAGAAACTCCTGCAGCATCTCCGCAAGCCGCCGATCATCATCCACTATCAAAACCACTGCCATCCCGGCCTCACAATATCCTGAAAACGGGTACCATCCTGCATCAGGATACCAAACCAGCAGGAAGACGCTTTCCGGAAATATTCTCGAAATATGATGGATACAGTATACACCACAGGCAGCATCGGTATCCAAACCAAAAGATTGAGCGGAGCGAATAAGTCGGGCAGTCCAAAGCATCTCAGATATTAGACAGATGGGCTGCGATACGAGTTTTGTAGCGGTTGTTTTGCGGCTATTAGACGGACCTTTGGTCCGTCTTTTTTTATGTCTCGGGCCAAAAAACCGCAGGTGGATCCGGCACCAGACCGCCCAGAAAATCATTTTAGACCGGAAATATTCCAGAAACAAAAGGGCCGTAGTCTACATCCCATGGCACGGGGCCAAGGCCCAACCCCATTCTAAAGATGGGGGATCGTCCAACAGGATTTAGCGCACTGACGACCAAAGGCCGCAGTGCTTAGTTTGAAATGGTTTTGTAGCGGTTGTTTTGCGGCTATTAGACGGACCTTTGGTCCGTCTTTTTTTATGTCCCGGAAGCAATGGTATACTAGGTGCATTCGCTCATCAAGGATGCCGCATGGACCCCAAAGCACACCGCCTCGTCTGGATCGATCTGGAGATGACAGGTCTGCAGCCGGAACAGGATCAGATTTTGGAAATCGCCACGCTGGTCACGGACGATAGTCTGAGGATTCTCTGCGAAGGGCCGGTATTGGCCGTCCATCAACCGGAATTCGTGCTCGCGGCTCTGGATGACTGGAACCAGCGTACCCACAGCACTTCGGGCCTCCTGCAGCGGGTCCGCGACAGCCGCCTGGATATGGCCGCCGCAGAAACCCAAACCCTGGACTTCCTGCACCAGCATGTTACCACCGGCACATCACCGATTTGCGGCAACAGCGTATGTCAGGATCGCCGATTTTTAGCCCGCCTGATGCCGCGGCTGGAACGTTTTTTTCACTATCGGATGATCGATGTGAGCACCGTCAAGGAACTCG
Organism: Acidithiobacillus ferridurans; assembly: GCF_003966655.1. NCBI lineage: Bacteria > Pseudomonadati > Pseudomonadota > Acidithiobacillia > Acidithiobacillales > Acidithiobacillaceae > Acidithiobacillus > Acidithiobacillus ferridurans. The sequence goes on from NZ_AP018795.1 coordinate 400,761, forward strand.
CCACCCGCTGGTATCCGCACCTGCCCAGATTTTCCAAGGCCGAGCGCCACGAAGCGCTGGCCGACATTCGCGAATCTGTTGCCGAACTGACTTATTATCGCGAACGACTTTTCCCGCAGACACCTTTTCCAGGCTCTGGGGCTGGAAACTCCGCCACTGAATAGGTGCCGGTAGTGGGCACACCCACTGCCGCGGCTTCTTTGCCGACACGGTGCAGACGCAACCACGCCAATGTTAAGATGGCCGCTTGCAGCCGGTCGGCAGCCTGGCGCGGGGCGGTTGCGGCATTTTTTTGGAGGCACCAACGCGGTGGATATTGATCTCTTTTACGAACTCGCCGTACCCGCCCATATGGGTCGCAGTGAGGCTCAGGTTTATCATGAAACGCTGGATGAACTCAGTCTCGCCGATACCCTGGGTTTCCACGGCGCGTGGTTGGTGGAACACCATTTCATGCGGGAATACTCACACTCCAGTGCTCCAGAAACGGTCCTTGCCGCAGCCAGCCAGCGTACCCGGAATCTGCGTCTCGGGCACGCCGTCGTCGTCCTGCCCTACAATCACGCCATCCGGGTTGCGGAGCGCGCCGCCGCCTTGGATATTCTCAGCCATGGCCGTCTGGAGATGGGCATTGGGCGAGGGTTTTCTCCCAAGGAATATCAGATTTTCGGCAATCGGATGGCGGACAGCAGGCTGCACCTGCAGGAGGGGCTGCAAATCCTTCGCCAGGCCGGCGGCGGTGCTTTCAGCCATCACGGAAAACTCTACGACTTCAGTGAGCTGGACATTCTTCCCAAGCCTCTCCAGCAGCCTCACCCTCCTCTGTGGGTGGCGGCCGTGAGTCCGGCGACTTTCCAGTGGGCGGCACAAGAGGCCATCGGCGTGCTTTCCGGGCCGTTCAAACCCTGGTTCCTGATCAAACAGGATCTACGTGCCTATAAAAAGGCCTGGCGAGAGCAGCACGGAGACGGCCCTGTGCAGGCGGGCCAAAATGGGAACTTCGCCATGACCATAGGTTGTTTATGTTTGGAAGATGCTGCCGAGGCGCGTCGGCTGGCGGAAGGTTTCACCTGGTATTACCAGCGACTTCTGGATCAGACGCGACCGGTTCTGGTACAGCTGCGCGAAAGCTATGAATACTACCATCGTCTCGGCTTTCTGGAGCCGCTGCTGCGCCGCGGCCTCAGCCTGCAACTACTGGAGACCATGGGCATGGTCGTCGTCGGTGACCCGGACACCTGTCGCCGACGGCTGGCCCGTTATGCCCGGGCAGGGGTAAATCGCCTGATTTTGGCCGTAGGTGCCGGGATGGTCCCCAGCGAGGTCACCCAGCGCTCATTGCGCCTGCTGGCCGATGAAGTACTGCCGGCCCTGCGCACCCCCTCCCCCCACTGATGCAGGTGTTGGTCACCGGCGCGGCTGGGCATACGGCAGCGGCTCTGCTGCCGGCCCTGCTCGCCTGGCCGTATATCCGCCGGATTATCGCCCTGGACCGACGACCGCCGGCATTGCAGCATCCCAAACTATATTACCTGCCTCTGGATATCCGTGACCCACAGTTGGCGGAGCACCTGACTGGCGTGGATTGCGTCATCCATCTTGCCTTTATGGTACTCAGCCCTCGCCTTGGACCGCAGCAGCGCTGGCGTGCGGAAATGCGCCAGGTCAATCTTGACGGCAGTCAGCACCTGTTCCTTGCGGCCGCAGATGCCGGCGTACCGCAAGTCGTCTATTCCGGCAGTGTGGCCGCCTATGGCGCCTGGCCGGATAATCCGGTTCCCATCGGCGAGAACCAACCTTGTCGGCCAGTACCCGGTTTTGCCTACAGTGAGGATAAGGCCGCACTGGAGCAGTGGCTGGATGGGTTCACGGCTGCTCAGAAAAAAACCGCTGTCACCCGCCTGCGCTTGCACGCCATTATCGGCCCCCATGGGCAGGCCCTGGTGAATGAGATTGCGACGAGTTCTTACGGACTGCGACTAAGCAATCCGGACCTGCCCATCCAGTGTCTCCATGAAGACGACGCGGCCAGCGCAATACTGGCCGCGCTCCGTTATGGACAGGAAGGCATCTTCAACATCGCGGCGCCTGATCCTATCTCTTGGTCCAGCATTCCCCGCCGTTGGCAGTTGCCCCTTTCACCCACGCAACTGCACGGTCTGCACAGGTGGCTGCGGCCCCTCAGCACTCGTCTTGGCGATCCCGGCTGGCTGCAGGTACTGGAAAATCCACTGATCGTCGATATTTCCAGCGCCCGGCAGAAATTGAAGTGGCAGCCTCGCTATGACGTACGTCACGCGATAAACCAAGTGCGTAATACCTGCGGACGGAGCCCGATACACCCTTGGAGCGGCTGAGCGTCCGTGGCAGAATGGCTTATGAACTTTGCTCATCATATTCCTGCGCAAGCGCAGATCCAGCGGCACCATGACGCCTTGGTCAACCGGCTCAGCGAGCACAGCAGTCACTACCGGGACCCGGTCCAGACAGTCCCCTGGGAAAGCCTCGACGCGGAAGCGGCTTGGCTCCCGGAAGAGTTGCTGTCCCTGTATGGGTTGCCTGAATACTCACAGCTGAGTCCGGAGGAGCGTGTCCGCCTTTCCCAGGTCGAGTTCGTCTCCTTTTGCGAGTTGGGCTTGTGGCTGGAAGCACTCTTTATCCAACGCCTTGGCGCCAATTCACTCCAGGAGATGTACCGCGACCCGGTCAGTTACCACTATCAGTTGCACGAACTGCGGGAAGAAGTGGGGCACAGCCTCATGTTTCTGGAGCTACAGCGACGTTCACAGCGCTCCTTCATGACACCGCTGAGCCAGCGCCCGCCACTGGCGCGTCTTTTCGCCCGCTACGCGCCGGAAGGCTCGGCCGCTTTCTGGGCTACCATCCTCATCGGCGAGAACGTGCCCGATCGCGTGAACCGTATCATCTTCGCCCACAAAGAGTTACCCGCTGCGGTGCTGACCATCACCCATGTGCATATGCGCGAAGAAGCCCGCCATATGGCCTTCGCGCGCACCACTATCCAGATGCGCAGCCAGGCCATGAGCCGGGCGAAAAAACTTCTGATCAGCCCCGTCCTGCGCGAGGTTTTCCGGCAGTTTTTGCGGACCTGCTTCTTCCCGTCCGAACAGGTCTATGCGGCAGCCGGGCTGGGCAATCCGCGGATCTGGGCGCGACGTGCGCGCCGCAATCCACACCGTATCGATCTGATGAACCAGTGTGCGCTTCCCAGCCGGGATTTCCTGCGCACCCAGGGCTTTGCCTTGTGATCCGCGCTTTCCTGCTATAGTTTGAGAGTTGACGTTCCACTTGACCACTGAGGTATGCCATGGCGGTATTGCAGATTGCGACCCGACCCTTTGCCGACCAACGCCCCGGCACCTCTGGCCTGCGTAAAAAGGTCAAAGCGTTTCAGCAGCCGCATTACCTTGAAAATTTCGTGCAATCCATCTTCAACGCCATTCCGGATCGTGCCGGGAAAACCTTGGTGCTCGGCGGTGACGGGCGGTTTTATAACCGCGAAGCCATACAGGTCATCCTCCGGATGGCAGCGGGCAACGGCTGGGGCAAGGTCATTGTGGGGCGGGGTGGGCTCTTCTCCACGCCTGCGGTCTCTACCGTCATCCGCGCCCGCGGCGCCCACGGCGGCATCATCCTGAGCGCCTCCCATAACGCGGGGGGCCCCGACCAGGACTTTGGCATCAAGTACAATACGGCCAATGGCGGTCCCGCTCCGGAACATCTCACCGACGCCATCTGGACTGCGAGCAGGTCCATCCAGGGCTATCAGATACTGGACGGCGCGGACGTCGACATTGACCACGCTGCCACCTTTTGGCTGGGCGACATGCAGATAGAAGTCTGTGACCCGGTAGCCGAGTATGCAGAACTGATGGCCCGCATTTTTGATTTTGACGCGCTGAAACAACTCATGCAGGGGCCTTTCCGGATGCGTTTCGACGCCCTGCATGCCATTACCGGCCCCTATGCCCATGAGATTTTTGAAAAGCTGCTCGGGGCACCGGCAGGCACGGTAGTCAACGGCACCCCCCTCACGGATTTTGGGGGCGGACATCCAGATCCGAATATGGTTTACGCCAAGCCCCTGGCCGACGAACTCTTCGCAGAGAACGCACCCGACTTTGGCGCCGCATCCGATGGAGATGGGGATCGCAACATGATCCTGGGACGCCATTTTTTTGTGACCCCCAGTGATTCACTCGCAGTACTCGCGGCACATGCCACCGCAATCCCCGCTTACCGTCAGGGTCTCAAAGGCATCGCCCGTTCCATGCCCACCAGCCAGGCTGCGGATGTGGTGGCCGAGGCCCTGGGTATCGCCCATTATGAAACGCCCACCGGCTGGAAATTCTTTGGTAACCTGCTGGATGCGGGCAAAATCACCTTTTGCGGCGAGGAAAGTTTTGGTACCGGCTCGGATCACATCCGTGAAAAAGACGGGATCTGGGCCGTATTGGCCTGGCTCTCGGTGATCGCTCATACCGGACAACCGGTGGCGGAGATCGTCACCCGGCACTGGCAGCGTTTCGGGCGTCATTACTACACCCGCCACGATTACGAGAACCTTCCGGCGGAAATCGGGGAACAGATCATGCACAGCATTGCCGCCCAATTGCCGGTGCTCCCTGGTCAGACATTGGCGGGACGGGAGATCCTCATTGCGGATGACTTTGCCTATGCCGATCCCATCGACGGTAGTATCAGCGCGCATCAGGGCCTGCGTCTGCTCTTTGCCGACGGTGCCCGGCTGATATTCCGCCTATCGGGTACCGGAACCGAAGGTGCCACCTTGCGTATATATCACGAGCATCTGGAGAAAGACCCGCTGCGCCAGCACCAGGATCCGCAACGTACCCTGCGCGATCTGATCCAGGTCGGTAGGAATCTCAGCCGAATCGAAACCCTCACGGGTCGCAAGGCCCCCACTGTCATCACCTGATATAGGAGTCTGATCATGATGAATTTTGAAAACGATAGCGACAATGGCATGGGCTACAGCGCCTTGGGGATCGCCCTGCTGGCAGGTGCGGTAGCGGGCGCGGTCACGGCTCTGCTCTTCGCTCCGCAGACGGGCGACCGCACTCGCGAGCAATTGCGGCGGCAGGCCAATCGGGCCTGGGATCGCGTCGTCGCGTCGCGCGAGCGGATAAATGAGCGAGTTGAGGAACTGCTCGATACCATCGCCATTTATAGCGAAGAACTGGTGCAGAAGGGCAAGGAACTGAGTGACAAAGAGCGCCAACGCCTGAATGACGGTATTGCTCTTGCCCGCGGCGAACTGGACCGTCTGCGCCGTCGTCTCTCGCGCCTCGATTGACCGCAGCGGGGCGAGCGGCTATTCTCCTCCGCGACGGGGCGTAGCGCAGCTTGGTAGCGCGCCTGCTTTGGGAGCAGGATGTCGGAGGTTCGAATCCTCTCGCCCCGACCAAATAAAACAAAGTGAGCCATGTCTGAGTCTGAGCCCACGGAAGTGGAAGCGGCCTTTTGGCGGCAGCCTTTGCCAAATCTTTTTCATGCGCTCCATACCAGCCCTCGTGGCTTAACGACGGAAGAAGCCGCTTCGCGATTGACGTCTTTCGGCCTGAACGCGCTACGGCCCGCGCTGCGCGGCACGCTCCTCCGGCTGTTTCTCTCCCGCTTTCGCAATCCCTTGGTCATTATCCTTCTGGTCGCCAGCGCGATTTCTGCCGTGACAGGCGACAGGGCCAGCTTCCTGATCATCAGCGCCATGGTGTTGATGAGCGTGGCCTTGGACACCGTGCAGGAATACCGCGCTGGGCAGGCGGCCGAGCGACTCAAGCGATCCGTCGCCGTGCGCGCCACGGTCCTGCGTGATGGTCGTCCGCGTGACATTCCGATTTTCGAGGTGGTGCCAGGAGATACGGTGCTGCTGGCCGCAGGCGATTCGGTCCCCGCAGACGGGCGACTCATCGAGGCGCTGGATTTTTTTGTCAACCAGGCGCTCCTCACCGGCGAGCCGTACCCGGTGGAAAAGCATGCGATCGAGCTTTCCGACAAGGCAGATCTGGATGCCGCCGATAATGCGGCCTTTATGGGCACCTCCGTCATCAGCGGCAAGGCAACTATCCTGGTCTGCCGCACCGGTCTGGGCACCGCCCTCGGCGAGATCGCCGACAGCCTGGCCAGCAAGGCGCCCCCCACTTCCTTCGAACGGGGCACACGCCAATTCGGCTTGCTGATTATGCGTCTAACGGTTTTTCTGGCGCTGTTCGCGCTTTTCGTCAACACCGCGTTTCACCGCCCCCTGCTGGAGTCCTTTCTATTCGCCGTCGCCCTGGCCGTAGGTCTCACGCCAGAACTTCTACCGATGATCGTTTCGGTAACCCTCGCGCGCGGGGCTATTCGGATGGCTCGGAAAAAGGTGATCGTGAAACGCTTGGCGTCGGTACAGAATCTGGGGTCGATGGACGTGCTCTGCACGGACAAGACGGGAACACTCACCGAGGCGCGCATCCGGCTTGAGCACCACGTGGATCCCATGGGGCGAGAGAGCGAAAGGGTGCTGGAATTAGCTTATCTCAACAGCCACTTCGAGACTGGTCTGAAAAGCCCTCTGGACGATGCCATTCTCTCCCATCAAGAAATCAACGTCAGCGCCTGGCGAAAAATTGATGAAGCACCCTTCGACTTCGAGCGGCGGCGGGTCTCCGTGCTGGTGGAAAAAAACGATAGACGGCTTCTGGTCGTGAAGGGTGCTCCCGAGGACGTACTTCGACTTGCCGTGGCATATGAGGCGGACGGGATCCAAACGCCATTCGACGCACCGGCACGGAGTCGGGCAGGGGCGTTGTGCGACGAATTGGGACAGAATGGCTTCCGGGTGCTAGGTATCGCCTGGCGACGAGTGCCACTTGACCATCCCCACGCAGTGGTGGGCGATGAAACCGAGTTGGTATTTGCCGGCTTTGCCGCTTTTCTGGATCCCCCAAAGGAAACGGCGGCCCGTGCGGTTGGCGATTTGGCCAAAAGCGGTGTGGCAGTGAAGATTGTCACCGGTGACAACGACCTGGTCACCCGTCATGTCTGTGCGCAGATCGGGCTGCCTGTGAACAAGGTCCTGACCGGCGCCGAGATCCAGAGGATGGACGACTTTGCCCTGCAGGCGCTGGTGGAGGAGGCGAACCTATTTTGCCGCGTCACCCCCACCCAGAAAAACCGCATTATTCTGGCCCTCAAAGCACGCCAGCATGTCGTAGGTTTTCTCGGCGACGGCATCAACGACGCTCCTTCGCTCCATTCCGCAGATGTGGGGATCTCCGTGGACGGCGCGGTGGACGTGGCCAAAGATGCAGCGGACATGATCCTGCTCGAACGCGACCTCGATGTGTTGTACGAAGGCATTCGAGAAGGGCGACGCACCTTCGGTAACGTACTGAAGTACATCATGATGGGCACCAGCTCCAATTTTGGGAATATGTTCAGCATGGCGGGTGCTACCCTGATCATCCCGTTTTTGCCCATGCTGCCGGTACAGATCCTGCTCAACAACTTCCTTTACGACCTCTCGGAGGTTCCGATCCCGTTGGACAATGTGGATGAAAGCTATTTATCGCGCCCTCACGAGTGGGACATGGCCTTCATTCGCAACTTCATGATGGTGATCGGCCCGATCAGTTCGCTCTTCGACTTCCTCACTTTTTATGTCATGTTGCACGTTTTCCATGCCGGTGAGGAGATGTTCCACACCGGCTGGTTCATTGAATCCATCGCCACCCAGGTTCTGGTAATATTCGTCATTCGTACCCGCTTTAATCCCTTGACCAGCCGTCCGCACCCTTTGCTGGTGGGAACCTCATTAGCCGTGGTTGCCGTAGCAGCCCTGCTGCCTTTGACCCCGATAGGCGCCACGCTGGGATTTGTAGCACTGCCGATGGATTTCTTCGCGATACTTATGGCCATGGTCGTCGTGTACCTGATGGCGGTGGAAGGAGTGAAGAGATGGTTTTATCGACGCCTGGCAGGGAGAACTGCCGGAATCCCATCACCGATTTGATGATGCCAAAGGCGGGCTCTACGGTTTATTTGCGTAGCCGGTAAACGTTGCGGCCCGCCTGTATCTTCAGATGTTGGATCATGGCCTGCCTCATGGCACCACATAGTTTTTCTATCTGCCTGCTGACCAATATAGCAGCCTGTGGGAAAATCTCTCAACATTGTTGACTTTGGAAATTTTTACTGTTACAAAAACCCCGCCCTGTTGCTCCAAAATGGCTTTGCTATAGCAAACTCCTGTAAAATGCGGCTTCGCCGAATCCCGGCTAAGGAAGGGCACATATCAGAAAGAGGGAAGCGAAATGAACGAGAATGCAGCATTACTGAACAAAGAGGTACCGGACTCGGGTGGGGATCTGCCCGTGCGCTACGACCGGACAACCATCATTCTGCACTGGCTCACCGTGGTTCTGGTCGTCGTACTCTTTGCCCTGGCCGAAATCTGGGATTTTCTCGAGCATGGGGCGCCGCTCCGGAAGGAGTTCCAGTCCCTTCATATTTCACTGGGCATCCTGCTGACGCTGGTGCTCATAATACGGCTGGGCTGGCGTACCACACGCGGCACGCGCATGCCGGCGGCGACAAACTTGCAGGAAAGGCTGGCGAAAGGGATGCAACATGCGCTCTACCTTCTGCTGGCAGTACAGGTAGCACTAGGCTTTCTGCTGCGCTGGGCACAGGCGGAATCCTTCACGTTCTTCGGGCTCTTCTCCCTGCAGTTTGCGACCGTCAAAAATCACGCCCTGGAACACACCTTCGGCAACTTCCACAATATCATTGCCTGGACCATCATCATCCTCGCTGGTCTGCATGCTGCGGCGGCACTGATGCACCACTACATCCTCAAGGATGACACGCTGGAACGGATACTCCCCAGAAAAACCGGCCGTTAAGCCGCCCGCGCAAGGCGTTTTCCGGTCAATTCCACCGCGGACCGCCCTGGAGCAAACCCGGCGCCAATGCTCCGGGAGGACCGTGGCCAATCCTCCCCATTCATGAGGGTTAGGCTGCCGGGCAGAGGGAACTCATCGGGCAAAATATCGGTCCATGAATCTGGTTGCAGTATTCCCTCGGCGACCATGCCCTTAGAAAAATGAGGAACGTCAATGACTACAGCCGCACTTAGCCCAGCCAACGAAAAGAACGCCATGCTCAAGGTACCGAAGATCACCATGTATTTCTGGATGGCGAAACTCCTGACCACCGCCATGGGAGAAGCCACGTCGGATTTTCTCGTTTTCCACACGAACCCCTATCTGGCCGTGGTAGGTTGTGGATTGTTATTCCTGGCTGCTATCTGGCTGCAGATGCGGAGCAATCAATATACCGCACACTATTACTGGTTTGCCGTCATCATGGTGAGCATCTTCGGCACCCAAATAGCGGACGTCACCCATGTCGTGCTGGGCGTTCCCTATGACATCTCGACATCCGTTTTTCTGGTTACCTTGATCGGGATTCTGGGTACCTGGAAACTCAAAGAGAGAACCCTTTCCATTCATAGTGTGCATACACCTCGGCGAGAGGCATTCTATTGGGCGACCATCGTCGCCACCTTTGCCCTGGGCACCGCCGCCGGTGACATGACAGCATCGACCCTGGATTTAGGCTACCTTGGATCGGGCTTACTATTTGTCCTCTTGTTTGGCATTCCCGTCGTTGCATATTTCATGTTCGACCTTAATGAAATCGCCGCCTTCTGGATAGCCTATATCCTGACCAGACCGCTGGGGGCTTCTTTCGCGGATTGGACAGACAAACCGATACGGTTCGGTGGCCTTGGTCTTGGCACGGGCCCGGTGAGTATATCGCTGACGCTGGTCATTTTGATGCTGCTCATCTTCCTGATGATTTCCAGAGTAGATGACCCCAACCGAGCGCAAAAGATAGAGGTACGCTAGTAATCTGCCGCTAACAACCAAGATGTAATCGCTAGGCTATAGGCCACTGAGAAAACATTTAATAGCCCAAAAAATGAACACTTATAAAGGTTTCGTGGGGAAGCTATAGCTTCCCCACGAAGGCCATCGCCGAACCTCTTGGCTGACCAGTTTGTTCAACCGGTCTAGAGATGGCGGCACACCGGTACGCATCGGCAGCGAGAGGGGCTCGAACACGTGCTGCACGTTATCAACGCTCCGTCCTCGCCTATCACTTCTGGCCGATGATTGGTGTAGATACCTGCAAAGCCCATCGGATACTCAAATTTTTATGGGGATTGAAGAGCAGGTATCATCCTTGCGGGTCATGCAAGAAAAAATGGCTGATGTATCTGTGCGATGTAATCGTCGCCTAATCTTGGCTAAGGTCGGTGGATTAAAACCTTGTGATTGATATTTAACATATATGGAAGCATATCCTAAATGCTCTGGTACCTGGATTTACGAAGGACTAGGATCCCTCAAGTTCTATTCAGCCTTGCCATGAGTCATTTTTCATTAGCCAATGCGAAAACAATCCCTGATTCCCAGCCCACCGTCCTCTGAATCCTCCGCAAAAAACCATATTCGTCACGGCACCCGCTCATTCCGAAACACGAGCCTGGCGCTTTTCGCTGCGGGATTCGCCACATTCAGTATGATTTATTGTGTACAGCCCCTGATGCCTGCCTTCAGCAGAGAATATAGGGTGGCCGCCACGAGTAGTGCTCTTTCCCTGTCTTTGACTACGGGGATTCTGGCTTTCACGATGCTCCTGGTCGGGAACTGGTCGGATCGTCTTGGACGTAAGCCAATCATGGTCTGGTCACTGTTCATGTCCGCATTTCTAGTGCTCGCCACGGGATTCTCTCCAAATTGGGATGTTTTTCTGCTGGCGCGGGCTTTGCTGGGCATCAGCATCAGTGGCTTGCCGGCGGTAGCTATGACGTATCTCAATGAGGAGGTGCATGCGGACTCTATTGGCATAGGCATGGGGTTATATATCAGTGGAAGTGCAGTGGGTGGTATGTCAGGTCGGCTGATTGCTGGCGTTTTGGCCAATTATTGGGGTTGGCATGTTGCCATTATCAGCATCGGCGTCATCAGCTTGATCGCTGCCGTTCTATTTGTTCGCAGTTTGCCGGATTCGCTGCATTTTTCCCCACAGCATGTGTCCTGGAATGGCAGAGTCCAGCAAATACGTATGTTGTTCAAAGATTCGGGGCTCCCTTGGTTGTTTGCGGAAGGCTTTTTCCTGATGGGCATTTTCGTGACCTTTTATAATTATCTGACTTATCGCCTGATGGCTTCTCCTTACAACTTCAGTCAGGCTCAGGTGGGACTGATCTTCAGCGTCTACGGGGTTGGTATTTTCAGCTCTCCGATGATGGGACATATTGCCGGGCGGATGGGGCGTCGAAAAGTGCTGTGGATGGCTTTTGCGTTGGTGATTACTGGAGTCCTTCTCAGTTTTGCGGGGCCCGAATGGGCAATTATGCTCAGCACCATATTATTGACTTTTGGTTTTTTTGGAGGACATTCCATTGTCAGCAGTTGGGTGGGTCGGAGAGCGCATGGAGCCAAGGCGCAGGCGGCATCATTGTATCTCTTTTTTTATTATCTGGGTTCAGCGGTACTGGGAAGTTCCGGAGGATATTTCTATTCTGGCTGGTGTTGGGATGGTGTGGCTGGGCTGCTGATTTTTCTGGCAGCATCTGGACTGCTCATCGCCTGGAAACTGCGTGCGCTGCCGCCTCTGACTTCAATATCGTCAATAACTGTCGGAGAAGCGGTGAATGGTCCATACAGCGGTAAACCACATGGATATCAGAACGCGCACTAGGGGAAGACAGCGGTATGTAACACACGCTATCTTGCTGTAGGTATGAATAGGAAACTGGAAGAATGGTAATCCCCAGACCTGCCGCTACCAATCCTATCATTGTCGATGCTTCCTGCACTTCCTGAACAATTTTGGGATTAAACCCGGCATCGTGGCAAATCTGAAAAAACTGATTTCGTATACCGGTACCGGCCGAGTCTGCAAAAATAATGAACTGCTCGTGGACCAGTTGTGCCGGATCAAGAGGTACAGACAGGGTTGGAGAAATCGGACAGAGCGGGTGTTTGGCAGGTAGAACCGCTACGAGAGGATCGGCGTAGAGCATATGGGATTGAAGCATTACCGGTAAATGCTGAACCCGCATAATACCTACCTGTATTTTTTCGTGGATCAATGCGTCTATTTGTTCGAGAGAATTCAACTCTTCCAGACCCAGGTGCACAGACGGGAATTGTGTCCGAAACTGGAATATGGCTCTGGGGACCTGTTTTGCCAACATGGTTGAGCGGGTCATGCCGATGTGCAGTTCCCCTTTCTCTCCGCGCTCCACACGGCGCACATAGTCCACGGCACGATCCACTTGGACAAGAATGGCACGGGCCTCTTTCAGAAATGCCTCTCCTGCATCGGTTAGCGCTACCCGACGGTTAGTGCGTACAAGCAGCCGCGCTCCTAGCATTTCTTCAAGCGTATGAATCTGTTGGCTGAGCGGCGGCTGGGAAATGCCCACACGCTCTGCCGCGCGGCTGAAATGCAGCTCTTCAGCCACCGCGATGAAGTAGCGGAGATGGCGGAGTTCAAGTGACATTAATAATGAAGAGCCAACAATAAAAAGTTAAATAGACAGAATGCTTCATCGTATCTCTTGCTGATCGTGGCGTATTGATGTTCTCATAGCAAGTTACATAAGGTGCTCATAACGCGGCCAAATACAAGTCTAATCCTATCCATTCCCCGTGGTCATGTCTGCCAATTTGCATGACTGCCTCTGTATTAGCATGACCTGCTCCCACTGATTCAAAAAAGCCTGCACGCACTGGGGTGCTGGAGTTACCAGAACCAATCCCGATATTGCCCGTGTACGGGTGTGCGTCATGGGGTGCTGTGGCTGTCCATGACGGGTGGACGGCTACCAGATCGGAGCCAGCGCCAGCGCCTAGCTAACGCTTAGAGCCATCAAATCCTAATCAAAACCGACTACCAAGGATTTTGTCGTGCCGGGCGTAACGTATAACATATTGTTTTAATTGGTGGGCCCGCACGGACTCGAACCGTGGACCAAGGGATTATGAGTCCCCTGCTCTAACCAACTGAGCTACAGGCCCTGAAGAACGGCGTGGAATGCACTGACCCCACGCCGCATACCGCTAAAAAACATCCGTCACGATGGAATCGTCACTTCACCGTCCACAAAACTGCGCAAACGCTCCGATCGAGAGGGATGGCGCAGTTTGCGCAGCGCCTTGGCTTCAATCTGGCGGATACGCTCACGAGTAACGTCAAACTGCTTGCCGACCTCCTCCAGCGTGTGGTCGGTATTCATCCCGATGCCAAAACGCATACGCAATACCTTGGCTTCCCGCGCTGTCAGGCCATTATCAAGCAACTCCTCGACCACTTCGCGAATGGCGGCGTTAACGGCCGAATCCGCTGGCGCCGTCACATTCCGATCTTCGATGAAGTCGCCCAAGTGCGAATCTTCATCGTCACCGATGGGCGTCTCCATGGAGATAGGCTCCTTGGCAATTTTCAGCACCTTGCGGATTTTATCCTCAGGCATTTCCATCCGTTCCGCCAACTCTTCAGGCGACGGTTCACGTCCCATTTCCTGGAGCATCTGGCGACTGATTCGATTGAGTTTATTTATGGTTTCAATCATATGTACCGGAATACGAATAGTCCGCGCCTGATCCGCAATACTCCGCGTAATGGCCTGGCGTATCCACCAAGTCGCATAAGTCGAGAATTTGTAGCCACGTCGGTATTCGAACTTGTCCACCGCCTTCATCAGGCCGATATTTCCTTCCTGAATCAGATCCAGGAACTGCAGGCCACGATTGGTATACTTCTTGGCGATAGAGATTACCAAACGCAGGTTGGCCTCCACCATTTCCTTCTTGGCACGCCGCGCCTTGGCCTCACCAATGGACATCAGGCGGCTGGCCTCTTTGATCTCGGCAATCGGCAAACCGGCACGCTTCTCAATATTCGCCAAGCGTTTCATGATCGCCACGATATCATCACGAAACTCCACTAAACGGTTACTATAGGCATGACCAGCCGCGATTTGCTGATCAATCCAGCCGATATCACCCTCATGACCAGGATAACTACGTACAAAGTCTTTACGCGGGAAGCGCGCACGTTCAATGCACAGTTCCATCAACTCTCGTTCGCACTGACGCACCTCTTCCGTGAGCCCGCGCAGGGCGTCGGTCATGACGTCAATCTGACGACCGTTGAGTTTGATTTCCAGGAAACGCTCGGCGAGTTCCCGGCGCTGCTGCTGATAGCTTTCACCATGCATCTCACCCTCGGCATGGCTGGCCTGCAGCGCGGTATACGCAGCACGGATGACCGCAAAACGTTCCAATGCATCTTCGAGCTGTGGTCCCTTGTCTACGACTTCGATATCATCGTCTTCGGATTCTTCCTCATCCTCATCGACGTCCAGATCGTCGCCTTCCACCAGCACGCTTTCTTCCGCCTCACTGACGGTTTCTGCGTCCAGCGCGCTAAGATCAATAAAGGCGTCGACCACCTCATCCAGGCGCGTCTCGCCGCGCTCCACCCGATCCGCGGCGTCCAGAAGAAGAGAGATGGTCGTCGGACAGGTCGATACCGCGCGCAACACCTGCATCAGGCCATCTTCGATACGCCGGGCAATTTCGATTTCGCCTTCACGCGTGAGCAGTTCCACGCTGCCCATCTCACGCATGTACATACGCACCGGATCACTGGTTCGCCCAATATCCGCCTCGACCACAGCCAGGGCTTCTTCTGCCGCTTCTTCCGCTTCCTGAGCGGCGACTACGGTACCACCTTCCCCATCCATCAGCAGGGTATCGTCGTCCGGAGCCTCCTCAAAGACTTCAATACCCATGTCATTGATCATGGAGATGACATTTTCCATCTGCTCGGGGTCGAAAACCTCTTCCGGCAAATGATCATTGATCTCGCGATAGGTCAGGTAGCCTTGCTCTTTACCACGCGCAATAAGCCGCTTCAGCTCAGACCGCTGAGATTCATTATCCACTACACTCTCACCGTCTCTCATAACCAACCTGCACTCGCGGAAAGCCGCGCATTATATAGGAAAAACCATACGCATGGAAAGGTGCCCCATCACAGAACTGCACCCTCAGCCCATTTTTCATTTCATTCCGATCAAACGTCGTTGTGCCTGTCGCGCCGGGACAAACGCACCACTTCAGCCCTCTCCTGCTCAGAGAGTGCGCTCAAACCACCCTGATCTGCGGCCCGGCTGATAAAGTGACTGCGCGCCGCAGCAAGGCGCTGGTTCACTCGCGCCACACAACCGGAAATTTCAAGCCGCATTAGCACCTGTTCTTCCTCGTCGCCAGAGTCGCTCATCACCAGCGCGTAGCATGCCTCCGCATGTTTCAGTACCGACAGTTTTGCGAATAGTTCGTGAGAGCTTAGATGGGTCATGTTGGCCAAAATATCAAGGGCCTCTGCCAGAATTTCAGCCATGGGATCACGGTCGAAGAGGAAAGGCAGCAAATCGCGGTCCAACGCCTGCCAGGCGGGGTCTTCGGGAAAATTCAGCAATAATCGCAAAGCCGTTTTAAAAAGCGATCGTCCTCCGGGAGCGGAGAATGTCGCTTTACGCGGTGTGCGCGACGGCGCGCGCCGGGCGACGGGCGCCAATCCGCAAAGCATCTGCACCCGTTGTTCATAAACCTCCCGCAACACCGGATCGCTCACCCGCTTCAGAAAATCGCGCGCTGCATGCAGGAAAAGTGCCTTCTCATCTTCTGCGGCGAGGTTGTGTCGGCGTTGCAACTCCTCCAGAAAAAAATCGATGGCTGGACGCGCGGTCGGGAGCATCGATTCAAACGCCGCGCCTCCCTGTTCACGCACCAGCGAGTCCGGGTCCTGGCCATCCGGCAGGAACAGCAACCGTAGTAGACGCCCCGCACGCAGATGCTCCGGCGCTGTCTGCACGGCCCGCCAGGCCGCATTACGTCCGGCAGTATCGCCATCGAAACAGAGCAGCAACTCGGGCGCTGCCCGGAAGAGCATTTCCATCTGGCTGTCCCCCAAGGCCGTTCCGCTCGCCGCGACAGCGTAGTCGATGCCAGCCTGATGCAGGGTAATGACATCCAGATACCCTTCCACCAGCAACACCCGCCCTGCTCGGCGCATCCCCTCCCTGGCATAGTGCAGACCATAGAGCACCCGCCCCTTGTGGTAGAGCGCGCTTTCCGGCGAGTTGAGGTATTTGGGTTCATGACCATCGAGACTGCGCCCCCCCAGTCCCACCGCCTGTCCTCGCCCGTCGCGAATCGGAAAAATCACTCGCCCGCGAAAACGGTCGTAGACCGATCCATCTTCACGGCCGCTCACCAGACCCGCGCCCAGCAACTGCTGGCGCAACGACGGTTCCTTGCCCAGTTTCTGGCTCAGAAACCCGGCCGCAGACGGTGCGTACCCCAGCTCGAAGCGCCCAATGATCTCATCGCTCAATCCCCTTCCACGCAGATACTCCTGCGCCGACGGGTGCTCTGCGAGAGCAGATCGGTAAACACCAATGGCTTTTTCGAGAATCGCCCGCAGCGGCCGAAGACTTTCCTGCTCTCCGGCAGGGCCGTCTTCCGGCAGGGCGACACCGACTTCGTCGGCGAGCGCCTTCACCGCCTCCGGAAAAGACAGTCGATCATGAGCCATCAAGAATCCGATGGCATTCCCATGGGCGTGGCAGCCAAAGCAGTAATAAATCTGTTTGTCGGCACTGACCGAGAAAGACGGGCTCTTTTCCTGATGAAAGGGGCAGCAGGCCCAGAAATCCCGGCCTTTTTTCTTCAGCGGTACGCGGCTATCGATGAGGCGCACCAGATCGCTCTGCTCCAGCAGGGCGTCAATGAATGCGGGAGAAAAGTTGGCCATGGCTCAGCGTAACTCCAACTCACTGACGCCGCCACCGCCATGCTCTGGCCGCGCCATACGCCATAGGCTGACCCGAGGGTCTTGCTCGGCAAACTCGCGCACCATTTCTGCAAGCACCCCGTTGCCCTTACCATGCAGAATCTGGACCTGTCGACGACCGGCGGCTACGGCGCCATCCACATGACGACGTAGCGCCGCCAGGGCGTCTTCCCGAAGCTGTCCGCGCAAGTCCAGACGCCAGGGGTGCTCCTCGGGGGTAGCATACTGGGTGCTGCCGGTTTCGTTTGGGATCTGCAGCGCGGCGTCCACGGCAAATTGTGCGGCGGGCACCCACAACTGCTTGCCCCGTAATTGAATCTGCACCCTGCGTTGTGCGGGGTCCGCACGCAGCACTTGGGTCACCTGCCGGAGCGGCAGAAACAAACCCCTGGCCCCCACCGCAGGCAGGCTGTCCACTCGCTGCTCCTCCGCCCGGAAGGGGACCTCCAGACGTTGCAAAGCGGCCGTTGCCGCCTGGGTATCCCTCCCGGACTTGAGCGCCGCAATGGCTTGCCGCACCTGCTGGCGCGCTGTTGCCAGTATATCTTCCCATTCGGCGCGGGCGGCGGCTGCGGCTTTGTCACGCTCCTGTCTCGCTGCCTCCAGTTCGCGTTCCAGGCGGCGGGCCACCCTGGTGGCTTCGTCACGCGCCAGTACGGCCTCGTCCATAGCCTGCCGGGCGGCCTGCAATAGGGTTCCCCGTTGCGCTTCCCAACGTTCCCAATCCTCCCGGTCATCGGCATAGAGTGCCTCGGCGCGGTTCATCAATGGTGCAGGCATCCCCACGCGACGGGCAATGACCAGGCCCTGGCTCGCGCCACCCACGCCCCACTGCAGACGGTAGGTGGGTTTCAACGACTCTGCATCAAAGCCCATACCCGCCAGGGCTACACCCGCATGGCTCAGGGCATAACGCTTCATCACTTCCAAATGGCTCGTGAGCAGCGTGCAGCATTCGCCCGCCAGCAAGGCCTCTGCGACCGCCTGGGCCAGTGCGCCTCCTTCCCGCGGGTCGGTACCATTGCCCAGTTCGTCGAGAAGCACGAGACTGTGGGCGTCGGCATGCTCCAGCACTTCCCGAAGACGCTGCACCTGCGCCGAAAAGGTGGAAAGATCCGTGTGGATATCCTGGGCGTCGCCGATGACCGCAAAGCACTTCGGGAAATAACCCAATGTACCCTCCGCAGTTACCGGCAATCCCATGTAGGCCATCAGATGATTGAGTCCGAGTGCTTTCAGGATAGCCGTCTTGCCACCGGTATTGGGGCCAGTAATGACCAGTTGCCGCGCGTCCGCCCCGAGACGCAGGGCGTTACCCACGACCTGCCCCGGATGGCGCAGACAAAGCAGCGGATGACGCAGGGCCTGCAGATCAAATGCCGCAGCCGCATCGACCTTGGGCAAAATCCCGCCACAGGCGTCCCCCAGTTCCAGTCCCGCCCGTACCGCATCCAGCCGGCCCATATGCCGCAGGGCGGCGGCAATACCCGGCGCTTCCAGCCCTACCGCTGCGCTCAGGGCACGAAGAATGCGCTCCTGCTCCTGAATTTCGGCACGCCGGTCCTGGACCAGTTGATTATTCAGATCGACGGCTGCCAGCGGCTCCACAAAAAGAGTCTCACCACTTGCCGACCGGTCATGGACGATCACCTTGATACGCCCTTTATGGCTCGCTTTGAGCGGTAGCACATAACGCTCATTACGCTGCACGATGACCTGATCCTGCCAGTATTCCTGCCAGTCCCGATTACGCAGAAAGCCCTGCAGAAAACGCTGCAATTCGCTACGGCTGACCCGCAGGCGCTGGCGCAGAAGGGCGAGATCCGTACTCGCGGTATCCAGGAGCTCACCCTCCTCGTCCAACGCCACGCTGAGACGGCGCAACAAGGCTACCGGGGGATCAAGCTCACCTGCCAGCCCGGTCAGGGCATCCCGAGTCTCGCGCAAAGCCGCGGCGTAGCCTTTCTGTGCCGTCAGCACATCGAGCACCGCGCGCAAATCTCGCCCGCTGAGCACAGCACCAGGGCGCTCTGCCAGAACCAGCAGAGTGTCGACATCGGGAAGATCAGAAACGGGGAGAAGAAAACCGGCGGAAAACCGCTGCGACAACCAGGCCAACCAATTCAAACGATCATGGATCTCCGCAAGCGGCACCCAGGGAGTAGTCGCCGCAACATGTCTGCGGCCATAGATGTGGCCACAATGCTGTGACCACGCGCTCTGCACATCACTGGCATCCAGAGCCCGCCAGAAGCTGTCCTGCCAAGGAACAACCCCGGCCACAGCCATGCCCCCGTCCATCAACTGCCGAGGCGGGCCTTCACTTTATCCGCCACCACGGCCATATCCGCACGTCCCTGCATCTGCGGGCGCAGAAAGGTAAGTACCTTACCCATATCTCTAGGTCCGCTGGCCGCCACCGCTGTCATCGCCTCGTTGATCAACCCGTCAATCTCGCCGGGTGACAGCGCCTCCGGCAGATAGACTGCGAGAAAAAGAATTTCTGATTCTTCCTTTTCGGCAAGGTCCGGACGCCCACCGGCAAGAAACTGACTGGCAGAATCTTTGCGCTGCTTGATCAGCTTATCCACGATGCGCAACGCTTCAGCATCATCAAGCTCGCGGCGCTCGTCAATTTCCCGCTGTTTGATCGCCGCGAGGAGCATACGAATAGTCCCAAGACGCTCGGCTTCCCGGGCGCGCATGGCGGACTTCATATCCTCCTGGATGCGCTCACGTAATGTCATCAGTAAAGCCGAACCAGACGCATGGACTGACGACGCATACGCTTCAACGCCCGCTTGCGGGCAGCAGCGGCCTTACGCTTGCGCTCTTCCGTGGGCTTTTCGTAGAATTCGCGACGTCTTACCTCGGTAAGGACACCTGCCTTTTCGCAGGAACGTTTGAAACGCCGCAATGCGACTTCGAAAGGCTCATTTTCTTTGACACGAACAGTTGGCATAGAAGGATTCCGACCTCTTTGGATAAGGGTAGCGAGAAAGGGGCCGATTATAGGCAGATCAACGACCAGAGTCAAAAATCCCCTGGCCGCCTGCGCCATGGCCCCACCGGAGTCGGCTCCCATCGGAAAACCAGCACCGTTGTTGCTAAAACCGCAAAACATTCGTTGCCAGCCCTTGACAGCCCGATCAAAAAGAATCCTAATATACGGATGGTTAAAGCGCTTTTAAAATAAAAAATTAGGCGATAATGTTACAACGCCTTGTAATCAGGATCGGGGAGGTAGTGATGCACACCGAAGCCAGAGAGTTAGCGGGGTCAGACATTCCGGAGATGGGGCCTGTCACCGACCCGCCGCCTCTGAATGATTTCATGGACGACCAAAACAACGGGCCGTTTCTCAGCCAGAAGCAGGAACTGCAACTCATCCAGCGCTTGCGGCTGGGCGACGAGTGCGCCCGCGCCACACTGATCTCCGCGCACATGCCCTTGGTGCGGGCGGTCGCCAGGGGTTATCGCAATAAAGGGCTCAGTCAGGAAGACCTCCTTCAAGAGGGTTACATGGGTCTGCTGCGTGCCTCCGACCGCTTTCAGGAAGGCCTCGGCACACGTTTCTCCAGTTATGCGACCTGGTGGGTCCGCGAGGCGATGCAGCGGGCCCTCATCCGTTCCCGCTTCATCCGCCTGCCCGATTACCTTGCCAAGTCCCTGCACGCTTATATGCAGCGCGGAGCGGAGGAAGACAGCGACGCCGATGTGCGCAGGGAGCAGCGGCGTGAAGCCCTAGGGGTGCGCGAGAGCACCATGCGCGCCCTGGATTTCGCCGACATCCGCGTCTTCTCGCTCGACGAGGAAACATCCGACGGACCGGGCCGCATGGAACAGGTGACCGGTGACGTTGCCAGTCCGGACAGCGACTATGACCATGATGCCATCTGCAAGGCACTACGGGAACACCTGACCGAACTCAATGAAAAACAACGGGAGGTCATGGTCTTTCGCTACGGCATGCATGGTGACGCGCCCATGACCCTGGAAGCCGTCGCCGAGCGCATGGGCGTCAGTCGCGAGGCGGTAAGACAGTTGCAGGTGCGGGCCCTGACCCGCCTGCGTCAGTCGTTGAGCGAGAGCGGCTGGGGTTGCTGACGCTCCGCCAGCAAACCCAGCAGCCTGCGTAAGGCCGCCGCCCTGTGGCTGTGTTCGTTTTTTTTCTTCAGGCTCCACTGCGCCGCGCTGCCAGATCCTTGCGTGGGCCAAAACAAAGGATCGTAGCCAAACCCCCCATCGCCGGCAGGACGCTCACCAATAGTCCCTCTCCAAAAGCCTTGGGCTACCAGTGGCGAAGGGTCGGCGGCAAATTCCAGAAAAACCATGCAAGTCACGTAATAGGCAGCACGGGCCTCGCCCCGCGCCTCGGCCAGCATGCTCAGCAACTTGGCGTTATTGGCTGCGTCGCTGGCGTCCGGGCCGGCATAGCGCGCGGAGTAAATACCGGGTGCCCCCTGGAGATAGGGCACACAAAGCCCGGAATCTTCGGCGAGCGCCGCCATACCACTTTGCGAGGCTGCGTGACGTGCCTTGAGCAATGCATTTTCCACAAAGGTAGTGCCCGTTTCTTCAATGCCGGCGATGCCCAGTTCCGTCTGGCTGACGAGCGCGAAGCCACGGGCGGCAAGCAGCGGTTGCAACTCTCGTAATTTGCCTGCATTACTCGTGGCCAGCAACAAGGGCGTCATGAACGGGCTTCCGGACACTCCTGATGCTGACGGGCCACCAATTCGGCGATCCCCTTGCGCGCCAGAGCCAGCATTTCAGCCATCTGCTCCGCACTGAACACCGCGCCCTCCGCGGTTCCCTGTACTTCCACAAAGGCGCCAGCGCCGGTCATCACCACATTCATATCCACATCGGCATTGCTGTCTTCGGCATAGTCGAGATCCAGCACTGCCTGTCCCTGGTAAACACCCACCGAGACAGCGGCCACCCAGTCCCGCAGGGGATTATTCTGAAGCCGCCCCGCAACACGCAGATGCTGGATGGCATCGGCTACCGCCAGACAAGCGCCGGTAATGCTGGCGGTGCGGGTTCCGCCATCGGCCTGAAGCACATCACAATCCACCCAGATAGTGCGTTCGCCTAAAGCTTGCAGATCCACGGCGGCGCGCAGACTGCGCCCGATAAGGCGTTGGATTTCATGGGTGCGCCCACCGATACGGCCTTTGGCGGACTCCCGTGCCACCCGCTCCCGGGTGGCACGCGGCAACATGCTGTATTCCGCCGTCACCCACCCCTTGCCCGCGCCGCGCAGGAAGGGCGGTACCTTTTCTTCGACGCTGGCGGTGCATAGCACCTTGGTATCGCCGCAGGCTATCAGCACCGAACCTTCAGCATGCTTGGTAAAATTTCTGGTGACTTGTACCGGACGCAAGGCGTCTGCATTTCTTCCGCTAGGACGTATCATGGGAATACTCGTTGTAGGTGGTGAGGCATTGTATCGTGAGGAGGCGGGAGGATTCAAAATGCGGCGCTGCGCAGCACTGTCCCTCATCCCTCTTCCCCCCCTATAATGATAAAAAGTCCGCTTCTCAGAGGAATAAACCATGTCCGGCATTGACCACATAGAAATCGCCCAGTTTCTCAAACAACATCATCTGGCTCAGTCTCTGACCATCAGCGAAATCCAGACTCTCGCAGAATACGTCACCCACGCCCAATTTCATCTGGATCAGGTGATTGCCGAATGGGGCTCTCTGGGAGAGGCGCTGTTCTTCTGCGTCAAGGGCGAAATGGCCATCGTTCACCACACAGCCGACGGCGACGAAGTAGAAGTGGTCCGGGTGCGTGACGGAGAAATGGCCGGAGAGATGTCCTTTTTTGACCGTCAGCCACGTAGCGCCCGAATCATTGCCAAAAGCGAAGACACCCAGGTGCTGGTCCTGACCCGCGCCCGGTACCAGCGCCTGAAGGTGGAAAAGCCGTACATCACCGTCAATATTCTGGAGCAGGCCATCATCAGCCTGGACCATTTGTTCCGCAATCTTTCTCAGGGCTACACGGACTTCTCTACCTATATTTATGGCAAGGGCAAGCGCTAGATTTTGTCGCCGCCCAGCGCTTTTCCCTACGCGCCGTCGCGCTGGCTGAGCAACTCCGCAATCCGGCGCAAACGCTCCAGAGGATCCTGAAGAACCAGCAACTGCTGCTTTTCTTCGGGGGAGGCGGGCAGTGCCTGTGCCAGGATCATTCCGGCGCTACTGGCGTCTATCCCGGCGGCAGGCACCTTGCCGATCAAATCTTCCAGAATGGCGTGCAACGGCTGACTTTCCCGATCCATTGGCACAATGGGCTCTTCGGCCCAGGGGTGGATAGAAGCCATCGCCAGTTGTCCCTCATAACGCCAGTCCTGAATGGTGAAACGTTTCTGGCCGCGCACCTGAATCTGGAGAATGCCGGCCTCTCCCCCCCAATCCACAATACGTGCCAGGGTACCCACCAATTCCGGCTCGGCGTGGCCATCGCCCCGGGGGTGGCTAAGGCAAATGCCAAAATCCCGACCCTGCCGCAGTGAGGCGCTGATCATGTCCAGATAACGTGGCTCAAAAATACGCAGCCCTAATAAAGCCTTGGGGAAAAGTACCGTTCGGAGTAAAAATAGGGGCGTCCAGTCCGTATCCGTCACCTGTCACACCTCTCGCGAGTACCCATGAACCCCACCCTGAAACCACCGTCGTCGTATTCGCTCTACGTACATCTGCCTTGGTGCAAGGCCAAGTGCCCCTATTGCGATTTCAATTCCCACGCGGCCGACCGCATCCCGGCAGAACGCTATCTGGCTGCATTGATCGCCGATCTGGACCGCGAACTGCCGCGCATCTGGGGACGCCATGTGCGGACTGTTTTTATCGGTGGCGGCACCCCCAGCCTCTTTCCACCAGAAATCATCGACCGCCTGATCTCCGCGATCCGCGCCCGCCTGCGGCCGCACTCCCATATGGAAATCACCCTGGAGGCCAACCCGGGAGCGATAGAGGCAGCCTCTTTCCGCGCCTTCCGGGAGGTGGGCATCACCCGGCTCTCCTTAGGCGTCCAGTCTTTCCATGACGATTCTCTGCAACGCCTCGGACGTATCCACGATGCCGCCGCAGCCCACCGGGCCGTGGAACTCGCCATCGCGGCTGAATTCGAGAGCTATAATCTCGATCTCATCTTTGCCCTGCCGGGGCAGGATCTCGCCGCGGCGCAGGCCGATCTGCGCGCGGCGTTGGACTATGCACCCCCTCATCTGTCCCTCTATCAACTCACGCTGGAGGCCGGAACCCCATTTTCGACTCATCCACCCGCCGATCTGCCGGACAGCGACCAGGCCGCCGACATGGAAGATATCCTGCGCCGGCAACTCCGGGAGTCCGGCATGGAGCGCTACGAAATATCCGCGCATGCCCGGCCCGGTCATCGCTGCCAGCACAACCGCAACTACTGGCTTTATGGTGACTATATCGGCATCGGCGCCGGAGCGCACGGCAAAATCACCCTTCCCGAAGGCATCTGGCGCAGCTGCAAACCCAGCCGCCCTGAAAGTTATATGGACGATGCGCTCAGTGTTCTCGACATCCTCGGCGACCGGGAGCCGATTTTACCCGCCGACAGGCCCTTCGAGTTCATGCTCAACGCGTTGCGCCTGACCGACGGCTTCCCGGTGGCGCTCTTCCCGGAACGGACCGGCCTGTCTCTACCGCTTATTCAACCGCTACTCCGCCGGG
Source organism: Acidithiobacillus ferridurans (assembly GCF_003966655.1). NCBI lineage: Bacteria > Pseudomonadati > Pseudomonadota > Acidithiobacillia > Acidithiobacillales > Acidithiobacillaceae > Acidithiobacillus > Acidithiobacillus ferridurans. The sequence continues at coordinate 425,447 of NZ_AP018795.1, forward strand.
CCGAACGCGACGGGCTGGTGGTCATGGAAGATGACATCCTGCGACCTACCGCGCTCGGGCTCAACTTCTATAATGACCTCTGCGTGCGTTTCGTACCGTGATAACGGCGCCTTACTCAGCCCCGTCCCACCGTCCTGGCTTCGTGGCCGGCGATCGAGCCTTCGCTGAACAAATAGGCATGCAATTCCTTATCCAGACGCGGCATTTTGCGGCGCAGCCACTCGAGGACCATAGCAGCATGTTCAATTTCTTCATCTCGGTTGTGTTCCAGCACCTGCCTGAGAATAGGATCGGTGCAGGCATCCGCGCGCTGCTGGTACCAGTCAACCGCCTCAAACTCCTCCATGAGCGAAGAAATGGCTCGGTGGATATCTATGGTTTCAGGAGACAGAGACTCGGGGGATTCATGCAACGCTTCATGTGCCATGATCGGCTCCTTGGGGCAGTCTGGTGAAACATCCTTCAGATCATAGTCCAAAGTTTGGGCAAGACCAAAGTACCCCCCGCTTTGGGCTTGCCCGCATCCTGTCCAAAGCGGGGCTGTGTTCCCGGACCGTTGCGGTGGAATGGATTCGTGCCGGGCGGGTAGAGGTAGACGGTCGCCGGATCCTCGATCCCGAGGCACGCTTCCCTCTGTCCAACCCCGGTATCCGGATCGATGGTCTCGACATCACCGCCAGCACCCGCCAGGTTTTGCTGCTACACAAGCCGCGTGGCGTTCTTACTACTCGCCGGGATGAAAAAGGACGTGCCACCGTATACGACCTGCTGCCCGGGAGTCCATGGCTGGCCCCCGTCGGACGCCTGGATCAGGCCAGCTCCGGCTTGCTGCTTTTCAGCAACGATCCACACTGGGCACAACGACTGCTGGATCCGGATCAGCATGTGGCCAAGACCTATCATGTGCAGATTCGCCCGCCTCTCTCTACTGACGCCGTAGCCCAACTCGCGGCGGACTCCGTGCTCGACGGCGAACCGTGCCTGCCGATGCAGATCAGGGAGTTACGCTGCGGTGGCAAAACCCAATGGCTGGAGTTTGTCTTGCAGGAAGGACGCAATCGCCAGATTCGGCGCCTCCTTGCCGCCTGTGATAGGGAAGTGTTACGACTGATTCGTGTAGCGGTGGGAAATCTGCCTCTCGGCGAACTGCGGGCCGGCGAATGGCGCTGGTTGCGTAGTGATGAGGAAGAGTTGCTACGTCAGACGCCCACGCCCCGTGATACCCACTGCCTACCGCCGGAATGAACCTGGCGGAGCCTTATGGCGCATAAGCCTCCCTATATTAGATATCTATGGTATTTACAGATCAATAGAATCAGTGTATGTTAGAACTGTCTTATTTACTGATGAGGATGATGCCATGGAACAGGAAATGGAACAGGAATTCGAGCTCATCTCCCTAATTTATCAGCTGGAAGAAGCAGGATACTGTTTTGCTGATGTCTCGGATGAGCAACTTCAACAAGCATTTTCAGACGGCCGGGACCTGCGGGATCTAGCCGTCTTGCGTTCTGCCTGAGCGCCTACTGTCTGACCTCTGACCAGCCGGCCTGCGGGCCGGCTTTCTTATGACGACCAGGTGGTGTCTCACACCATGAAGCCGCAGGTCTTGCCAGACCGTGGCACCCACCTTATAGTGACCGAACGGTCGGTATCCGGGCGGGCGCATTCGTCGGACCGGCGTCGGTGTGCGCAAAGCGGATCGGTACTTGCGGGACCATCCGCCCCAGAGAGGAGCCCATCCGTGGCGCAAGAGAGCCCGGCTTCACGTCTTACCATTACGGTCGCGGTCATGCTGGCGGTAGTCATGCAGGTGCTAGACCTGACCATTGTCAACGTAGCGCTGACCTACATGCGCGGCTCCCTGCATGCCAACAGCGATCAGATCACCTGGGTGCTCACCAGTTACATGGTCGCCAATGTCATCATCCTGCCCCTTACCGGATTGCTGGTGGAACGCTATGGTCAACGTACCATCATGCTTTGGAGTGTGGTCGGCTTTGTGATTTCTTCCATGCTCTGCGGGCAGTCCCATGGTCTGGTGGAAATCGTGCTCTGGCGTTTCCTGCAAGGCATTTTTGGTGCTTCTCTGGCCCCCGTAGGGCAAACCATCATGCTCGGCGCCTACCCGTCTGACAAGCGTGGCCAGGCTATGGCCATTCTCGGCATGGGCATCATGCTGGGTCCGATCCTGGGTCCTACCCTAGGTGGCTATCTGACGGACACGCTCAGTTGGCGCTGGGTGTTCTATGTGAATATTCCCTTTGGTATCCTCGCGTTCCTGCTCATGAGGACCATTCCCGACGGTGGCAAGATCACCACTCCCCGTCCAGTGGACTGGACAGGCTTCACGCTGATGGCCGTAGGGCTGGGCTGCCTGCAAGGCATGCTGAGCCTCGGTGATCAGGATAACTGGTTCAGCTCGCGGACCATCATCATCCTGACCATCTGCGCCATTTTGGGTATGCTTTTTTTCGTCTGGCGCTCTCTGAGCACATCCTATCCCGTAGTGGATTTGCGTCTGCTCAAAGACCGGAATCTGTCCATCGGCAGCATGGGGATCGGTATATTTGGTCTCGCCCTCTTCGGAACCATGGTGATTCTGCCCATCATGCTGGAGGGTCTGATGCGCTATGAGGCATTTACCGCGGGACTGGTGATGGCACCGCAGGGTATCGGTGCCATGATCGCCATGATGTTCGCGGGGCGCATGCTGGGACGCGGCGTCAATCCACGCAATATCGTGTTGGTGGGCATCGTTTTCGGAGCATTCGGCACTTATCTCACCACCCTCTACAATCTGGACATTAGCATGGCCTGGGTAATCTGGCCCAGTTTCATTCGCGGTATCGGTTTTGGCCTGGTGACAATCCCGCTCTTCACCCTGGCTTTTACGACCCTCAAGAAAGCCGAACAGGCGGAGGGCTCAGGCATTTTCAACCTGATGCGGACCTTGGGCGGAAGCATCGGTATCGCCATCGTTTCGACGGTGATGACTCAGGAAACACAGGTGGGCTGGAATCAGATGGGAGGGCTCATCAATCCGTTCAATCCCGCTTTTCACCGGTATCTTACGGCAGCAGGCCTGACTCCGGGGCCGACGACCTGGCAAGTGCTGGGTAACGTCGTCGTTTATGACCAGGCGAACATGCGCGGAACGCTGGACGCCTTCATGCTGGTTTTTTATGGATTTCTGGTTTTGATTCCGCTGATCATGTTCCTGAAGAGGCCACCTGGCAGCGCAGCAGGCGTGACACAGGTAACGCACTTCGGCGAATGAAGGCCGGGTTCACCGGGCGGAGGTTCGCTCCAGATGCGGTACCGAAGGCAGCCACAGGGTGCGGGCGAAACCCCAGTCCAGTAACTTGAGGCTCTGCCAGGAAGCCCGCCAGAACCCGCGTCCTTCGTCACGGAAAGATGGTACGCCGAGAATCACCGCGATCAGGCGGATACCGTCCTGCGTGCCCGTAGCGACAAGGCAATGCCCTGCAGCGTCGGTATAGCCACTTTTCATTCCGGTGATAAACGGTACACGTCCCACCAACAAATTGGGATTGGGGCTGGTGATACCCGCGTAGGTGAAGTTTTCATGCCGGAAAAAGGGCATGAACTGTGGGAACTGGGTCATGAGCGTGCGGGTGAGGACGGCCACATCGTAAGGACTGGCCATGTTGTTAGGGTGCGGCAACCCATCGGGGTCATAGAAAGTGGTGGAAAGCATCCCGATCTTGCGCGCTGTTCGGTTCATCTCGGCAACAAAGGCAGGTACGCTGCCAGCTACCAGATGCGCCGCCTCCACGGCGGCGTCGTTGCCAGACGGAACCGTCATCCCTAGGATCATTTGTGCAATGGTAAAAGGCAGGCCAGGATGCATAAACATGCTGGACCCCCCCGTCTGCAGCGCCGCCCGGCAGGGCACAAAACGCTGGTTCAACTGCAGATGACCGCTGTCGATATCCTTGAAGAGCAGATACAACGTCATCAGCTTGGTAATGCTGGCGATAGCGTAGGGCCGATAGGCATTTTTGGTGGCGATGATCGCGCCGGTATCGGCATTCATCAAGATATAGGCACGCGCATCTATGGGTGGGAGGCCGCTCTGGGCCTCAGCGCGCGGTGTGCAAAATAGAAAAATCGCCACTAACGAAAGCAAGGGAAAGAGCCACCACCCTATGGAAGGGAAATATTTTACCGTCGAGGGTCCAAAATCTGTGTCGGGTACAGGAATGGAAGCCAGCATGGGAACACCTCGCCGCATCGGCTAAATCAGGTTCAAGTAATTTCTCAGGATGCTTTGATATTAGGCTATTTTTTCACGGTTGCCTATAGACCAACGCTCGACTCGGATGAATCCATCCTACCAGCCCTATATGGAAGGTCATCCACAAACCATATAGACTGGTCGGTATGATAATGCATGCCTCTCTGTCTTATGCCACGCTGATCCAAAATCCATTGCTCTGGGCCATCGCGGGGGTGATCATCCTGGTCGCCTTTTATGTCCGCGCAGTGATCGGCTTTGGCTCCGGATTGATTTCGGTGGCACTGCTGACACTGATCTTCCCCATCAAAGAAGTAGTGCCCGTAGTGCTGCTACTGGACCTGCTCGGTTCCGTGCTGCTCGGCGCCTATGACTTTCAGGAAATGCGCTGGCCGGAGTTACGCTGGCTGATTCCCGGCAGCCTGATCGGGCTGGCCTTCGGCTCCTTTATCCTCGCCGATACCAATGCCCAGAATCTTACTCGCTTTCTCGGCGTGTTCATTCTCGCCTACGTGGTTTATGCGCTGGTCATGAAGCCTGAGCGACTACCCCAGGTCGCCTTGCCCTGGGGAATGCCGCTGGGCATTTTCGGCGGGGTGGTGGGCAGTTTGTATGGCGGCGGGGGTCCGCCCATTGTCGCCTATCTGCAAATGCGCCATCTCGACAAACGCGCCTTTCGCGCCACGTTTCAAGGTATCGCCCTCACGGACAATATTCTGCGGGCTTTTATGTACATAGCGCTGGCCTTGCTGACCTGGCAACTGACGGTGGGTTTTCTCCTGCTGATTCCACCGGTGCTGCTCGGTTTGTGGACAGGTAATCGCTTGCATCTGCGCATCAATCAAAGGGCTTTTCTCATGGGGACTCTCGCGGTACTTGCGGTGGTCGGTTTGAAATATCTCATCTGAATGAGGGAGTGTGACATGGCGTTACGCAGCATGGATGAACTTCGGCAGCAGGCTCAGGGCGCATTATCCCTGAATATCGCTTTCATTGGCGTCGTCAACGGGCTTTTTAGCACCCTCCATACTCTGGGCAACGCGGACAGCACAGCGCTGGCGGCCGCTGCCGGGATGGATACCGGCTACGTGCTGCGCTGGTGTGATGCCGCCTATGCGTTTGGCTGGCTGGAACTGTCCGATAGTGAGCAATGGCGACTGAGTGAGGATGGCAACAGCATGCGCCCGGAAGCCGAAAACAGCCGCGTTGGCGTAGCGGTAGGTGCCGTACTTTCTGCACACATGGCGGAGCGGGCGGCGGGTCTCATGCGCACGGGGGAGCGCCCCGGTGAAAAGGTGCTGGCCGAACGCGAAACTATTCTGCCCTGGTTTGGGCTGATGCTGGAGAACAATTTTCGCAAGACGTTCGAGGAGAAAATCTGCCCGGCCGTCCCCATCTTTGCCGAAGTCGATGCTCGCGGTGGGCTGGCGGTGGACCTGGGATGCGGCAATGGCTGGTATTTGCGGGCACTCGCCGCACGCTGCGGACATCTGCGTGGTCTGGGGCTGGATGGTTTCGCCGAAAACATCCGCCAAGCTACGGAAAAGGCCCAAAGCGAGGGTATTGCCGATCGCCTGCATTTTGATGAAGGTGATATCCATCAGTTTTCCCTGCCAGAGCCCGCCGACCTCATCACCATGAATCGCGCCCTGCATCATGTCTGGGAAAACCGTGGTGAGATTTTTCAGCGACTGCACGCCAGCCTGAAACCTGAAGGCGCCATCGTCATCTGGGAGCCAGCCTGGCCGGACAATCACCGCGTGCTACGTGAGCCGCCGCTACGCGGCATGGCCTTTCAAAATCTGACCGAACACATACAGGGCAACCATTTCCTGCATCCGGAGGAAATTGCCGCAGCCCTCAGCGAGGCGGGATTGAAGCCAGAAATATTCCCCTTTGGCAGCGATGTCGTGGTGGTGGGCCGGGCGTAAGGCTCGGCCATTTCCAACACCATGTGCCGCCCATTGCATTACGGGGGAGTTGCCTTTATCCTACGCGGCAATGGGGCGGTAGCTCAGCTGGGAGAGCGTCGCGTTCGCAATGCGAAGGTCGGGAGTTCGATCCTCCTCTGCTCCACCAAAATTCAGCGCCCAACTGTTCTCAGTTGGGCGTTTTTATCTGTGCTTCCCGCATGACACGCAGGGTTCCCGGTCATTCTGCGTGTGCGACCAGGGGTCTGTGGCCTGGCGGGAACATCCCCGGTTGCCCTCCGTTCCGCCCTCTCTTCTCTCGAAATCGGCGCTAACTTCTTCGCCTTGGCACACGCAGACTCCGGGAGACCTACTCCCATCTTCAGTACAACACCGCAACCTCGCGTTTGCGTTCGTAAAACACAACCGACGGGCGGCTAGGAATCCAGAACATGAAAACCAGCAAGGAATCGGGCTCATGCTTGGCAAGCGTCTCCCAACCAGCCGTTTTTGAGAAAACGTGGCATGCCATTGCGACGGCCCCATCGTCGTGATAACGTGACGTTATCACCTCTGGAGATAGTTATGCGTAAAGTCTTCCATACCAGCCAATTCATGGCAGGTAATTCACCTGCCGTCCGCATCCCTGTGAGCATGGCATTCCCGAAGCAGACCAAATTGGTCGTGATTCGAGAAGGAAACAGGCTCATCGTGGAGCCTGAAGAAGATTCGCTCGAATCGCTTCCGGCGCTGTTCGCTGCGCTGCGTCCGCAGCACACCGGCGAGCGCCCAGAGTTTGTCGAAACGGAAAGATCTTGGTGATACTGCGCTACTTGCTGGACACCAATATTTGCATCTACCTCATGAAGGAGCAGCCCGCATCAGTCATCCCGCGGTTCGCGGCCTGCAAGCCCGGTGAAATTGGGATCAGTTCGATCACCTGGGCTGAATTGTGCTGTGGCCTAGACGTGCATAACAGCCAATTGGAAATGGCCACGCTCTTGGGCAGGCTGATCGTCAAGGATTTCGACGTGGATGCAGCGGCCCTCTTTGGAAAACTCTCCCGGCGCTTCCCAGCCAGAAAGAGCAGCTTTGACCGTATGATTGCCGCGCATGCTTTATCGCTGGGGGTCACGCTGGTGACCAACAACAGGGCCGATTTCGATCTCTATGCCGGTGCAGGACTGGTCGTCGAGAACTGGGTGACATGATGGCGAAGTTGCACTTCCTGATCCTCAACGGGCCTTTTTGCCAGGCAAGTTTGGATCATATCCGCAGAAAGCCACACCAGGCGTCCCCGCGTAATCGACGAGGCGCAAGAAACCAGCGGCAGGTGGAGGTCGGGCTGACGCCTTCTATCCGATTCCGCCTGAACCATGAGATATCCCTTGCTCCAAACATTACTCCAACGCCTTCCGCGCGTTGACAAAAATCTGCATCCAGGGTGTAGCCTCACCCCACTCCGGCGGCCGCCAGCTCATCTGCAGGCTACGCACGACCCGCTCCGGGTGCGGCATGAGGATAGACACTCGGCCGTCCTCATTACAGAGGCCGGTAACGCCTTGCGGGGAGCCGTTGGGATTGGCTGGATACTGCACTGCGGGCTGTCCCTGGGCATTCACAAAGCGCATGGTAACAGGCCCCCCTGAGCCAGGCTGATCCCCGGCGAAGTGCGCCCGCCCTTCGCCGTGGGCAATAACGATGGGCGCATAAGTGCCCGCCATACCCGCAAATAACAGCGACGGCGAATCCACGACCTCGACCATGGCCAACCGCGCTTCGAACTGCTCCGAGCGATTGCGCGCAAAACGCGGCCAGTGCGCCGCGCCGGGGATAATGTCGCGCAGCTCCGCCAACATCTGACAGCCATTACAAACGCCCAGGGCGAGGCGCGAGGTATCGGCAAAGAAGGCGGCGAAATCGTCCCGCAGACGATCGTGGAAAAGGATCGATTTGGCCCAGCCCGCACCGGCGCCCAGCACATCTCCGTAGGAAAAGCCGCCGCCAGCAGCCATTGCCTGGAAATCCGGTAAGCGATGACGACCGGCCGCAAGGTCGCTCATATGCACGTCCACGGCGGTAAAACCAGCACGATGGAAAGCCGCCGCCATCTCGATCTGGCCATTGACACCCTGTTCGCGGAGAATGGCCACACGGGGCTTGACCCCAGTTTGAATCATCGGCATCTGCGGGGTAAAAGACAGATGGGAAAACAACGGTGCGTCCTCGCTGGCCACCACAGCAAAAGCCTCCTGGGCGCAAAGCGGATCATCGCGCAGGGCCTGCATCCGGTTACTGGTCTCCGCCCAGACACGCAGTAGATCAGCGCCAGCTTCCTTCAGGACGGATTGGCCATCCTGCTGTATTTGTAAACGCCAGTGGTCGGCCTTTACCTGACCAATGACCTGCGCCCGTCCAGCGAGGCCGGCATCGGCAAAAATCTGCATCATTCGCTCGCGCTGGGCGGCTGGGGTCTGAATGACCACCCCCGGTTCCTCGGCAAAGAGGAAGGACCAGCTATCCGCTCCCGAAGGCAGTTGAATGTCCGCTCCACAACGGCTGGCGAAAGACATTTCGCAGAGAGTCGCCCACAGACCACCGTCGGAGCGGTCATGGTAGGCCAGCACCAGTTCCTGCATGCGCAACACCTGCAATGCGGAGAACAGGCCGCGCAACCACTCGGGAGCATCCAGATCGGGCGTACTATCGCCCATCTGCCCCAAAGTCTGGGCCAGAATGGAAGCGCCGAGCCGGCCGCACCCCAAGTCCACCAGCCAGAGATCCGTATCGGGTTGAGCAGACCACTGGGGGGTCCAGCTCTTCCGCAAATCCGCCACTGGCGCGAAGGCCGAGATGATCACCGACAGGGGCGACACGACGGTCTTTTCCACGCCCTCCTCTCGCCAGATAGTGCGCATGGATAGGGAGTCTTTGCCCACCGGGATGGCAAGGTCCAGCGCCGGACAGAGTTCCAGTGCCGCCGCGCGTACCGCGTCATAGAGTGCCGCGTCTTCTCCCGGATGATCCGCCGCCGCCATCCAGTTGGCCGAGAGCTTGATATCTCCCAGCGCGGCCACATCGGCGGCAAAAAGATTGGTGAGGGCTTCGGCAATGGCCAGCCGGGCGCTGGCTGCAGGATTCAACACCGCCACCGGGGCACGTTCGCCGATGGCCATGGCCTCGCCGTGGTTATTCCAGAAGTCCGCTGCCGTAACGCCGCAATCGGCCACCGGCACCTGCCACGGCCCCACCATCTGGTCGCGGTGAATCAGGCCGCCGACACTGCGGTCACCGATGGTGATCAGGAATTCCTTGCTGGCTACCGAAGGATGGCGCAGGACGGCATAGGCGGCAGCGCGCAGGTCGGCGCCGGACAGGTCCAGTGGCCGCAAATCGGGCCGCACATGCCGGCTGTCCCGCTCCATGCGCGGCGGGCAGCCCAGCAGGGCGCTGAGGGCCATATCCACCGGCCGGTCATGGAGCAGGGAATCCTCCAGAATCAGGGCATCCTCCGCCGTGGCTTCTCCCAGGACCGCACAGGGGCAGCGCTCGCGGGCGCAGATCTCCGTGAAACGCGGCAAGTCTGCTGCCGCCACGGCCAGCACATAACGCTCCTGCGCCTCATTACTCCAGATCTGCATGGGCGACATGGCCTGTTCTTCATTGGGTACCGCCCGCAGTTGCAAACGGCCTCCACGACCACCATCATGCAGCAACTCGGGAATGGCGTTGGAGAGCCCGCCCGCCCCGACATCATGGATGGACAAAATGGGGGAGTCCTCTCCCAGGGCAATACAGCGCTCGATCACTTCCTGGGCCCGGCGCTGCATTTCCGGATTGCCGCGCTGCACCGAGGCAAAATCCAGTTGCTCATCCCCTGCCCCGCTGGCCACACTGGATGCGGCGCCCCCCCCCAGACCGATGAGCATGGCCGGGCCGCCGATAACCAGCACCTTGGCGCCTTCCGGCAGGGGCTTCTTCTCCACCAGCGAGGGGCGAATCTGCCCCAGACCGCCGGCCAGCATGATGGGTTTGTGGTAGCCGCGGTGCAGCCCGTCCTGATCACATTCGAAGACCCGGAAATAACCGGCAATGGCCGGGCGGCCGAATTCATTGTTGAAGGCCGCAGCACCCAGGGGGCCTTCGCGCATGATGTCCAGCGCCGAGCGGATACGCGCCGGCTTTCCGTAAGGATTCGACTCCCATGACTGGATATAGCCGGGAATCCGCAGATGCGATACCGAGAACCCAGTCAAACCGGCCTTGGGCTTGCCGCCCCGCCCGGTGGCGCCCTCATCGCGAATCTCGCCGCCACTGCCCGTAGCCGCTCCGGGAAAAGGCGAAATGGCCGTCGGATGGTTGTGGGTTTCCACCTTCATCAGAATGGCGGTGCGCTCTTCCGCTACGGCATACGCTCCCGACACGCCCACCGCGAAAGGCCGGCTCAGCGCGCTACCCGCCATGACCGCGGCATTGTCCTTATAGGCGGATAGCGTACCCTGCGGATGCAGGCGGTGAGTTTCGCGAACCATGGCGAAGAGGCTGAGGGCCTGATCCTGGCCATCCAGCCGGAAAGCCGCATTGAACACCTTGTGCCGACAATGCTCGGAGTTGGCCTGCGCAAACATCATCAGTTCGGCATCACTGGGATCGCGGCCCAAGCCGGAAAAATAATCAAACAGATAATCCAGTTCCGCCGGAGCGAGAGCGAGCCCCATACGGTTATTGGCCGAAAGCAAGGCGGCACGCCCCTCTTTGTGCAGAGGAATGCGGGTCAGCGATGCGGGTTCCGGGTGCGCAAAAATGGTCTCTGCCGCCGCCCAGTCCGGCAACACCGACTCGGTCATGGGATCGTGCAAAAGCCCGCTCATCGCCTGTAACTCCGCCACGCTGAAGGTCGCACCGCCGACTTTGCGCAAGCGATATGAAACCCCCCGTTCAATACGCCGCACCGCACCCAATCCACAGCGTCCGGCAATATCCGTCGCCTTGCTGGACCATGGCGAGATGGTCCCGAGGCGGGGCACCACACAGACTTCCGCTGCGTCCTCTGCACGTCCTTCCGCAGCTTCCCCGTAATGCAGCAAAGCCGTCAGCACCCCCATTTCTGCCGACGTCAGGGGCGCGCCGAGATCCATCAGATGGACGTATTGAGCGACTGCGCTCTGGACGGGAAAGCCCTCGGCAACGAGGATGCGTAGCAAGTGTTGCACACGAAAGGCGGACAGCGCCGCAGGGCCGCGAAGCAGCAGCATGGGATGGTCCCTCATTCAAGAAACGCGGCAGGACGAGCCAGAAGACTATCCCGCTGGAAAGATTACGACTTTATGATGTTGCCGGAAGCGGCACACCCAGGCGGCGCGCGACTTCCACATAGGCTTCCACCACCCCGCCCAGGCCGCGACGAAAGCGATCTTTATCCATTTTCTCCAGACTCCGGGCGTCCCAGAGTCGGCAGCCGTCGGGGCTGAATTCATCGCCGAGATAAAGCTCACCGTCAAAACGCCCGAACTCCAGTTTAAAGTCCACCAGAATCAGGTTCGCTTTTGCAAATAGTGCGGACAGCAGCACATTGACCCGCATCGTCCACCGGCGCATGGCCTCTACTTCTTCTGCCGTCGCCCAGCCAAAGGTGCGAATATGGGACGTGTTGATCAGGGGGTCGTGCAGCGCATCGTTCTTCAGGAAGAATTCCAGCGTCGGCGGCTCCAGGACCCGGCCCTCCTCGATACCCAGGCGCTTGGACAAGGACCCCGCAGCCCGATTCCGCACCACACACTCCACCGGGATCATCTCCAGACGGCGCACCAGGCTTTCTCGCGCATTGAGGCGGCGGATAAAATGGGTCGGCACACCCTCACCCTGCAAATACTCCATGATGAAGGCATTGAACGCATTGTTTATCTCTCCCTTATGGGCGAGCTGCTCGACCTTTTCGCCGTCAAAAGCCGAAGTGTCATCCTTGAAATGCAGGATCAGCGCATCGGGTGATTCGCTGGCATAGACGATCTTGGCCTTGCCTTCGTAGAGAGCGATGCGTTCATTCATTGGGGTTGTCCTTCCGGGAAAACGCGAGCGAAAATGGCGTCCACATTGCGGGTGTGATAGCCAAGATCAAACAACGCCGCCAGTTCCGGCGCGCTCAGATAAGGCTGAATCTGCGGGTCCTCTGCCAGGAGAGATTTGAAGTCCGCATTCGCCTCCCAGACCTGCATCGCGTTGCGCTGCACCACCCGGTAGGCGTCTTCGCGCAGCATGCCCTTTCCGGTGAGCGCCAGCAGCACCCGCTGTGAGAAAATCAGGCCATGCATCTTGTGCAGGTTATCCAGCATCCGCTGCGGATAAACCACGAGCCGTTCCAGCAGGCCGCTCGCCCGATGGAACATGAAGTCCATGATGATGCAGGCATCGGGGCCAATCACCCGCTCCACACTGGAGTGGGAAATATCGCGCTCATGCCAGAGGGCGATATCCTCCAGCGCCATGCCCGCATAACCACGCAGCAGGCGGGCGAGACCGGTCAGGTTCTCGGAGAGGATGGGATTGCGCTTGTGGGGCATGGCGGAACTGCCCTTCTGCCCGGCGGAGAACGGCTCCTCCGCCTCCAGCACCTCGGTGCGTTGCAGATGGCGGATTTCCACGGCGATCTTCTCGATGGATCCGGCAATCACCGCCAGGGTGCCGAAAAACTCGGCATGACGGTCCCGGGAAATCACTTGCGTACTGGCCAGTTCGGGGGCCAACCCCAGATCCGCACAGACCGCTTCTTCGACACCGGGGTCGATGTTGGCGAAGGTTCCGACGGCGCCCGACAACATACCCACAGACACTGCGTCTATGGCACTGATCAGGCGTTGCCGGTTGCGCTGCGCTTCGGCACACCACACCGCCACCTTCAGACCAAAAGTGATGGGCTCCGCGTGAATGCCGTGGGAGCGGCCGATCATCACCGTGTCCTTGTGCTTCCAGGCCAGATGCACCAGTGCCTGATACAGGCGATCCATCCCTTCCAGCAGCAGTGCCCCGGAACGCTTCAACTGCAGCGCAAAACCCGTATCCACCACGTCCGAAGAGGTCAGGCCAAGGTGGATGAAGCGGCTGGACGGTCCCACATGCTCGGCCACGGACGTCAAAAAGGCAATGACGTCGTGTTTGACTTCCCGCTCGATTTCCGCAATACGGGCGCTATCAAAAGCCGCTTTCGCCTCGATCTCGGCCAGGGCGTCGGCAGGAATCTGTCCCTGCACTGCCAGCGTCCGGCAGGCCGCCAGTTCCACGTCGAGCCAGGCCTGATATTTGGCATCCTGCGTCCATAAGGCACCCATTTCCGGGCGAGTGTAGCGCTCGATCATGCCTTATCTCCGTTTTTGGGAGACAGGCCCGACTGCAGCTTGTCGAGAATTTCTGCAGACCATTTGGGCGCATCCTTGCCCACGCCCGGCGTCGTCTCCAGGACGCTGCCCGTATCGTCTTTCATGCGCAACAGCGTCACCCGGACAGAAACGGGCTTCTGTTTCTCCCGACTGCTCCAGATTGCCTTGATATTATCCCAGGTCCGCTGGAAGATGCCGCCGATGAAACTCTGTTTCTGGCCTGCCTGTGCACCGCCCTCCCGGACTTGCACTTTCCATACCCCCGTGCCTTCCCTTTGCACGGGATAGCCCAGACCCTGCAAGACCACTTGTACTGCGGGCTCCGCCTTGGCGGGGACGGCATTCAACACCAGATAAGGGCCGCGGTCATCCCGGTAGCGGGTCACTTTGATCTCCGGCATTTCTGCGAGAATGGATTCCTCGCTCAGACGTTTTTGCACCGCTTCCATAAGCTGACGATTATGCCCGGCGTCGGCGGGCACCTTCTTCCACCCCACGCTGCTGCCGTTGGGATTATTCCAGAGGCGTTCCTGTTGTATCGTCAGGATTTCCGCGCCCTTTTCACCAGCACTCAGGTGAAAGGTGTATTTCTCCCGATAGGTTGGTGCGACAGTATGCCCCAGCACAAAGGCCAGACCACTGCGGAAATCACGCCAGTCAGTGACCAGTTCACCTTGTTCAGGAGAAAATTTCGCCACCGAGGTATCATCTGCCGCCAGTACCGCTTTCAGAGCGGCCCAAATCCGCTCTGGCCGGGCGGTCGTGCTCAACCGTAAGTCCGCGCCGCTACCCAGAATCTGCGCCCCCACGCCAGCGAGGGTTTTTTCCTCTACCGGCTTCTGCCCGGCCGCCTCGTGAGGTTGAAACAGTCCATAGCCACCGGAGGCGCTATTCGTATTCGTCGGCAACTCGCTGGAAGTTACCGCTCCCCCCGGTATGGTAACCCCCGGTTGCGGCGCGTGGACCAGTAGGTCCGGCGGGATCTTCAGGGGTTCCATCACCTTGGAATCCTGGTATTGGGGCCCGTTGTTGGACTTGAAGAAGGGAATGTACGAGCACCCCCCCAAACCCAGAGTGGCAACCACGGCAAGAGCTACGTAACGGCGCATGCAAAACTCCACTGAACGCGACCAGGCGCGAGAATGATCAGATACATTGCGCCCGGCGCAAACTTTCGCGCAGACGCTCATGATGAACGGTCGAAAGGGTGGTCAGGGGCAGGCGCAGAACGGACTCCATGCGGCCCATTTCGTGCAGGGCCCACTTGACCGGGATGGGGTTGGACTCCAAAAAGAGATCCCGGTGTAATCCTGTCAATTGCACGTTGACCGCACGGGCGCCCACAAAGTCTCCAGCCAGTGCCAGGTCACACATCCGTGCCATCAGTCGGGGCGCCACGTTGGCGGTAACGGAGATCACGCCGCGCGCACCTAACGCCATGGCGGCAAGGGCAGCACCATCATCACCGCTGTAAACCTGCACCTGATCCCCGCACAAGGCCAGAATTTCGGCGACCCGTTCGACTTTGCCGCTTGCTTCCTTGATGCCGACGATATCCGCACGCGGCGCCAGGCGCGCCACCGTCTCCGGTAAAATATCACCAGCAGTGCGACCAGGAACGTTGTAGAGGATGATGGGGAAATGGCAGTGCTCAGCGATCGCCGAATAGTGTTGGAACAGTCCTTCCTGAGTGGGCTTATTGTAATAGGGGGAAACCAGCAGCGCTGCATCGGCCTTGACTTCCATGGCCGCACGGGTGAGCTCTATGGCCTCATGGGTCGCGTTGGCCCCGGTTCCGGCGATCACCGGAACGCGCCCCCTGGCCTGTTCCACCACCGTCTGGATCGCCGCCACATGTTCCCTCATTTCGAGGGTGGCGGATTCTCCCGTAGTGCCGACGGCAACCAGCGCGTGCGTCCCTTCGGCGATGTGCCACTCCACCAGTTCGCGAAGTGCAACATCATCTATTGCCCCGTCCACCTGCATGGGCGTCACCAAAGCTACCATACTGCCATGAAACATGATCCAGCTCCCGCTTTATCGCATGCCATTTCTGCCAGGGATGGTACTTGCCCGACGGCGGGCTTGGCAAGGCAAGAAACCCGCACCGTCCGCGGACGGCCATTCAGCGCATTCGGAATGGGACGATCAGAGAAAAGAAAGTGGCGCTCCCAAGGGGGTTCGAACCCCTGTTACCGACGTGAGAGGCCAGTGTCCTAGACCACTAGACGATGGGAGCGGAGCGCAGATTATAAGCTCTTCTTCCCCAAAAGCAAGACCAAGCCGATGCTCCTTCAGCCAGCATATTGAAGAATAGCCCAGAACTGCAACGCCGTACCGGCGATGACAAAAACATGCCAGATAGAATGGAAATATTTCCAGCGATCCAGCAGAAAAAAGAGGACGCCTATGGTATAGGCCAGCCCGCCAGCGGCCAGCCACCACAAAAACCAGCCGGGTGCGGAATTATAGAGCGGCACGGCGGCGAATACCGCCAGCCAGCCCATGATGAGGTAGAGCCAGAGAGAAATCGATTGCGCGCGCGTCCCAGCCATCGCCAGCAGAGAGATGCCCAGCGCCGCCAGGCCCCACTCAACAATCAGCAGCGTCCAACCCCACGAGCCATGGAGCACCATCAGCGTCACCGGGGTGTAAGTGCCGGCAATAAGGAGGTAGATGGCGGATCGGTCCACCAACTGAAAAGCCCGTTTAAGTCGCCCCGACGGCAGAATGTGATAGACGGTCGAAGCGCCGTACAGCATCACGATGGTAACCACGAATATACTGATAGTGACTACCGCGAGAGGGGTGCTGTGGAGACCTGCGCCAACGATCCACAGCACAAAAACCAGCGAGGCACCGACCGCGCCTGCGCCGTGCAGCAGACTGTTAATCCATTCTTCAACACGGGTCTGATCCCGCACCATACCGCCCGAATTCAGCTCCATCACCCGTCCGCCATTCTGCATCATGCATTTGGGTTAGTTATAACATAGTCACCCGGATTCCCGCCATGACGCGTCAGGCTCCCATGATGGGAACACGCAGATGTGCTCCCGGCTGACCCTCTCCGTGCGGCAGATTGTTGGCCAGACGCAAAGCCTCTATGCTCAGCCCGTAACGGTGCGCCACATCCGCCAGGTTTTCCGCTTTTCCCAGCACATGCCGCGTCGCAGACCACGCGCTGTCCGCCGGTGGTGCGTTCACGAAGTGGGCGAGGACCGCGTCATGCATGGTGCGCGCAAGCAGTTGACGGAAATCCGGATCACGCAGGCGTTGTTCCTCCTGCGGGTTGGAAATAAAGGCAGTCTCCACCAGCATGGACGGCACATCCGGGGCGCGCAGCACTACGAAATTGGCGTGCTGCACGGCCGCGTTGTGCAAATCCTCCACCCCTGCCAACCCGCGAATCATCATATCCGCAGCCGCAGCCGCCGCGTTCATGGCAGCCGTCTGGGTCATATTGATGAGTACCTCGTTAAGCATAAGATCATGCACCCCCGATTGTACGTGGCCGAGGAGAGGATCAGCGGCATTCTGCGTTCTGGCCAGCCAGCGGGCCGCCGCACTGGTCGCCCCCGTTTGCGACAGCGCCCAGACCGTCGAACCGCTCACTGTTCGCTCCGGAAAGGCGTCCGCATGAATGGAGACGAAGAGGTCGGCACGCTGCGCCAAGCCCAGGTGCATACGATCCATGAGCGGCACATAACGATCGGTATCACGGGACATGACCAGACGCATTCCGGGGGTGCTGCGGATCAGTCGGGCCAAAGACAGAGCAACATCCAGCACGACATCCTTCTCGCGGGTCCCCCTGGCGCCGATGGCACCCGGATCGTGGCCACCATGGCCAGGATCCAGGCAGACCACAATGGGCCGCCCCGCCCCGGCAACGGGATACGAACGGGAAGACTCCACCGCAGTTCCAGCGACGGGCATCAAATCCAGCACCAGGCGATGTGAAGCACCACCACCAGGCCCCAGAGAGAAACTATGCCAGCGTACCGTTTCCCGCAAAGGCAAGCGCAGCACCACCCCGGCGGCGCTCTCGTTCATCTCCGCGCCGCCCTGCAGTGGTCCCAGCGCAGGCACCACGGGACGGCCAAGCCAATGCTGTATGCCGGGCAACTCGATATGCAGCACTTCACCCACGCTACGGATCACCGGTGCAGCCGACAAACGCCGATTGAGATCAAAGACCAGACGCACACCGTGCCCGTAGCGGCCCACCCGCAATCCACGGAGCTGCGCAGCGGCGGCAAGATTCCAGCCGCACAACAATGCGCCGCCCAGCGCAGCCTGTCGCAGGAACTGCCGCCTTGAAGAACCCGCATCAGACATCCCGGCCATAGCGCCCCCACTATCCTTTATAAATGCTGAGTTATAGTGGTAAGTTAGAGCTTATCCGGAAGAAGTCAAGCTAATGCTTGGGTCTCAGACTCCCTGTCCTGCCAACCAACGCTGAAGTTCCGCTGCACTCATGGCGCCGCTCATCCGCGCCAGCTCTTTTCCGGCCTTGAAAAGCACCATGGTGGGGATGGAACGAATCTGAAAGCGACCACTGATTTGCTGTTCATCTTCGGTATTCACCTTGGCAAAGAGCACACGCCCCCGCATCGCCCGACCCGCCTGCTCAAACTGCGGTGCCATGGTTCGGCACGGTCCGCACCAGGGGGCCCAGAAATCGACCAGCACCGGCAATTCGTTTTTCTGAATATACTCGGAAAAACGGCTACTGCCGAGATTGACGGGGTGGTCAGGAAAAATCTGTGCGTGGCATTTGCCACACTTGGGGTTTTCCCCCAGACGCTCTTTGGGCACCCGATTGACGGCGCCACAGGCAGGACAAAGCAATATCACGGATGTCATAACTTCCCCCGATGTTTCATCGAACCGCTATTATCCATCCCCCTGGCCATCTTCCTGCAACAAGGCATCCAAGGCACCGCGACGATCCAGTGCGGCAAGGTCATCATAGCCGCCGACATGTCGGCCATTGATAAATACCTGCGGCACCGTATGCCGCCCATGTGCGAGTTTGAGCATGCTCTGGCGCAGCGCGGGGTCCCGGTCCACCCGGAGGATTTCAGGTGTGACCCCCTTACTGCACAGCAGCGCTTCGGCGCGTCGGCAATACGGGCAGGTGCCCGTCGCGTACATTCGCACTACCGCCCCTTTCACGATCACTTCTCTATCGGCAGCCCGGCACTCCGCCACGCGCCGATCCCGCCTCTCAGACTGTAAATCTTATCAAAACCGGCTTTTTTCAGGCTCGCTGCGGCGCGCGATGAACGCATGCCACTCGCACACTGACAGATGACATGATGGCCACGATGCTTCTCCAGATCCTGCATATATTTGGGCAAGTCACCCAGAGGAATGTGCCGGGCACCGGGCAGATGCCCCTGCGACCACTCTTTCTGCTCCCGCACATCGATGATCACCGCATCTTCATGGTTGATCAACTGTACCGCGGTCGCCGGGTCTACTTCATGGATACCGACCGCCCTTCGCGTCAATGGCCCCTTGAAAATCATGATGATCAGCGCCACGGCCCCAAGCAGCAAGGGCCACTGCGACTCGATAAAGAAAAGAATTTTATGCTCCATGGCTTAGCGTCCGCAGGTCCCGGAACCAGGCACTCCGAACTTGAGCAGAATGCGATCCAGTGGGCAGAAACAGGTGAAACCACTTTGCAGCAGGTTGAAACCCACAAAGAGGGTGACGACCAAAAACCACTCGCTCACAAAAATCGGGCTGCCCGAAGCCCCCAGCGCCACGCTGAGCAATACAAAAAAACCGGCAACCACCCGCACCCAACGTTCCGTATTCATCCGCAGTCAAACTCCTTGTGTATGTTTTTCCAAGCGCCGCTCCCAAAGGAAATAGAGCAGCGGAATCACGATCAATGTCAGCAATGTGGAGGCGAAAGTGCCAAATATCAAGGAAACTGCCAGCCCGCCGAAGACCGGGTCGGTCACCATGATGGCAGAGCCGAACATGATGGCGAGTGCCGTCAGGAGAATGGGGCGGAAACGCACCGCACCGCCCTGTAGCACAGCCTCTTCCAGGGTGTAGCCCTGGCGCCGGTAGTCTATAATAAAGTCAATCAACAACAATGAGTTGCGCACAACGACACCGGCCAGGGCGA
Organism: Acidithiobacillus ferridurans; assembly: GCF_003966655.1. Lineage (NCBI taxonomy): Bacteria > Pseudomonadati > Pseudomonadota > Acidithiobacillia > Acidithiobacillales > Acidithiobacillaceae > Acidithiobacillus > Acidithiobacillus ferridurans. Next base: position 445,142 of record NZ_AP018795.1, read on the forward strand.
TGACCCCGATCATGGAGGTGGCGTTAAACGGCGTGTTCAGCAGCCAGTGCCCGGGGAAAACCCCGATCAAGGTCATCGGAATGGCGCCCATGACGATCACCGGCATCATGAAAGACTGGTAGTAGGCCACCAGCATCAAGTAGATGAATACCAGGGCAACGATAAAAGCGGCGCCGAGGTCACGGAAGACGTCGAGGGTCAGACGCATGTCACCGCCCCAGAGAATCTGGTAATGGGTAATATCATCGGGCTGGGCGGGCGAAAAACCCAAATTGGCGGTACTGAGATGCACACCGTCGATGGTCTTGCCGTCCAGCCAGTGATTCAGCGATAACACCGCGTAGACCGGGCTGGAACCCATCAGATCCCCGGTCACGTATACCACGGGATGTTGATCACGGTCATAAATTGGCTTGGCCAGCGTCGTCCGTTCGATCTGCACAATACTCGCCAGAGGCACCTGCTGCCCGCTTCGGCTCTGCACATGCAGGTCGAGTATCTGCTGCCGCCAGGCGCGATCCGTCGGAGGCATGCGGAGGACGATATCCACCGGCTCGCGGGCATTTTTCACATGCAGGGCACCCAGTTTGGTACCCGCCACGTAATCATGCACCAGCGCCGCCACCTGAGCCGGTGCGACCCCGGCCAACATGGCCTTCTGCCGATCCACATGCAGCAGGTATTCAGGTACCGTCGCCGTCACCGAGTCATCCACATTGATCATGTCGTAGACTTTACGAAAATATTGCTCGACCGAACCCGCCACCTGACGCAGCTTCTCATAGTTGGGCCCGTAGAGTTCCGCCACCACCTGAGCACGTACCGGGGGCCCCGGCGGCACCTCGAAAATCTTGATGACGGTGCCCGGGAAACGCTCCCGGACGGGTTGCAGCGCCTTATAGATTTCCACGGAAACGGCATGGGACATGGGTCGCTCATCCCGCGGCACCATGTTGATCTGGATTTGAGCGTAATTGCTGCCTTCGCGCATCATGTCACCGCGCACCAGTCCCGCGAAATCCACAGGTGCAGAACGGCCCAGGTAGGTCTGAAAATTTTCGACATAGCGATTGCGGCTGAGCACATTGCCGATCGCTTCCGTGACCTGTCCGGTCTCGGCCAGCGCAGTACCCGCTGGGGTATCTACCTGTATCATGAAATCACTGACATTACCCTCCGGCAGCATCTTCAGGTTCACCCCGAGGGCACTCAGGGGACCATTCATGCCCTGAGGGCGGATGAACTGCCACATCGGCATCAGCATCGCCAGCAGAAGTAGCACGACGACCACAATGAAAAAGACATTGCGACGCACGGAGGATTTCAGCAGGGGCGTAAACACCCGGAGGTAACCACGCTGCAGGGCGTCCGGCAGCATCGCATGCCCACTTTTCTCAGCGCTGGCCTGCCGGTCGGCTTTACTCCGCAGAAACCGGTACGCCCCCCAGGGCACCACCGTATAGGCGAGCAGAACCGACGCAATCATGGCAATTGGCACAAAAATAGGGATGGGCAACATGAAAGGCCCCATCATCCCCGTCACAAAGGCCATTGGCACGAAGGCGAGAATCACCGCCAGCGTCGCTATATTCGTTGGATTGCCGATCTCATTGCTGGCATTGATGATACAGCGCGCGAAACCATCCTTGCCGCAGCCATGCAAATGGCGATGTATGTTTTCGATGACAACGATACCGCCATCCACCAGCAACCCCAGCGACAGAATGAGCGCGAACAGGGTGATCCGGTTGATGGTCTGCCCGAGCAGCCAGCCGATGCCCAGCACCATACCCAAGGTAAGCGGCACCGTCAGAATAACGATCCCCGCCTCCCGCCAGCCGAGGAATATCATCAGGATAACCGCGACGACCGCGACGGCGATGCTGAGGTGCTCGAAAAGGGTACTGACCGCATCATCGGCACGGGCGCCGTAATCACGGGTGACGGAAACATGCACACCCTCCGGCAGTGCCTCCCGCTCCAGACGATCCAGTTTCGCCTTGATCGCGTCCGCGACGGTCACGGCATTGGTCCCCGGGCGTTTGGCAAGGGTAATGGTAACAGCCTGCATGGTCGTGCCCGCAGGCAGGCCGACCCGGTTTGCACGCCCAAGGGTATTGCTGGTCGCGATGTGATTTTCCGCGGCCCCTTCTTCCACCCGGGCCACGTCCTTCAGAAATATCGGTTGCCCGTCATGGCTGCCGATAATGAGGTTACCGACCCCCCGCGCCGAACCTATCGCCCCATTGATACGCAGGGGAATTTCCTGATTGTCGTGCACTAGGTGGCCACCCGGAAGAATGACGTTGCTCCCCCTCAGCGCCTGCTGGATATCCTGCAGACTGAGGCCGACACCGGAAAGCTTGGCCGGATTCAGCCACACATTGATGGCCAGAGGACTGCCGCCGATCACTTCGGCGTTCGCCACGTCCGGCACACTCTGCAGCCGGTTCATCAGCCGCACGCCGACCTGGCGCAATGCCAAAGGCGTCATCTGGCTGGAGCTCAGAGTCACCGACATGATCGGAACATCATTGATGCCTATGGATTTAACCAGGGGTTGTTCCGTACCGGGGGGCATTTTGTCCATATTTCGGCTGAGCTGGTTGTAGACTTCCAGCAGGCTTTTTTCTTCGTTGGCACCGACTTGGAACTCGACGGTGACCACCCCCATATCATTGATTGCGTAACCATAGGTGTGATGGACACCAGGCAGGGAAGCCATCAGGGCTTCCAGGGGCCGTATCACCAGATGGTGGACTTCCTCGCTGTCAGAGCCGGGTCGCATGATGAAAATTTCAGCAGCGGGCACTACGATCTCCGGGTTATACAGACGCGGCGTGACAAGAATCGCCAAAGCCCCGAACAGGGCAATGGCCACCATGATCAACACCGTGATCTTGGACTTATAAAACGACTGAGCGAGCCGCCCTGCCAGATTTTGCCGCTGCTCGGACTCAGCCATGGGTAGCTCCCGCTGGCTCGATGTGATCTCCGTTATTCACGGCGGCGAGATTGCCCACGACCACCGTCTCTCCCGCACTCAGCCCCGACAGAATTTCCACACCCTCCGGCGTGCTCGGACCCGGTCGCACCATGCGATAATGCGCGACACCTTGCGCGTCAACGACAAAAACACCGGGGATTCCGGCCCGATCCAGCAAGGCAGCCGCTGGCACTGTCATCACCTGCCGCTGGGTGACCGGCACTTCCACGCTGACATAGTCGCCGGCCTGTAGTGCACTGTCGGCGGGTAGGCTGAGTTTGACCGTATGGGCATGGGTCATCGCGTCCGCAGCCCCGACCAAATCCAGAACCGTTGCGGGAACACGTTTTCCCTCGGCGAGGACCGCGACTTTCTGACCGATCTGGAGGCTGCGATACAGCGTCCCGCTGACACTGCACTGGACTTCCAGTCGGGAGGTGTCCGCGAGCGCCAGAATGGGCTGACCAGGTGACGCGAGGTCTCCGTTCTGCAGGAACTTACGGGTGATGATCCCGGAGAAGGGCGCCGTTACCCGGGCATAGCGCAGTTGTGACTGCGCCGTGCCGACCCCGGCGCGGGCGGCTGCAACACGGGCCTGCGCCATGCCATAGGCCGACTTTGTCTGGTCCCACTGTTGCTTGGGAATCGCCTTTTGAGCGTACAGGACCTTGAACCGCTCATAATTGGAGCGGGCGTCGGTGAGCGCCGACTGCGCCTCAGCCAGCCCCGCCTGCGCCTGTTGCACCTGCCCCACGACATCCGCCGGATCCACCTCAAAAAGCAGTTGTCCCGCCCGTACCGGCTGTCCGTCCCGCACACTCATGGAGTGGATGTAACCACTCAGACGCGAGCTGAGCTGCACCTGCTGATGGGCAACGACCGTACCCGGCACACGGGCGAAGGCAGCCATACTTTGATTCCGCATCTGCAGCACGGGCGCAGAAACTTTACCCTGCGCCAGGGGCGCCTCGGGAGGCGATTTACTGCAGGCGGCGAGGCTTGCCATAGCGAATATCAGGGCCGCAATCCGCGCGGTTCGCTTCGGGGTGTTCATTGGGAGACTCCTTCTGCGGTGGGCACACTGCTCACACCGACGATTTCCTGAGGGTTCAGTTTGCCGATGGCCAGCAACAGGGCGCCACGGTCTGTCGCTTCCGCATAACGGGCGGAGACGAGCTCGGCACGCGTCTTATCCAGTTCCGCCTGTCCGCGCAGCAGGCCCGTCACAGTCTCTATGCCATTTTCGTAACGCAGGCGCACCATATGCTGCGCCTCCTCCATCTGCCTGACCGCAAGCTCCCGCATCCTGACACGCAACGCTGCCTCCCGCGCACTACGCCAAACCTGCGCCACCTCCAAACGCAACTTATCTTGCGCTTCCTGTAACGCGGCCAGAGTCTGCTCATGTTTCGCCCGTGCGCGATCCAGACTGCCGCCCCGCGCGAAGTCGAGCATATTCCAGGTTACTTCTCCACCTACCGTGTAGGACGGCGCCGCATTGCCGAGAGTGCGGCCATTCCATTCCTGATTGGCCATCGCGTTGATATGCGGCAGATATGCGGCGCGGGCGATGCCGATACCTTCCTGCGCCGCTTTGACCTGATGGCGGAGGGCGACGATACCCGCATTCTGCGCCATCGCATCGCTCTGCAGGCTGCTGAGCGGCGCCGCAGGCAATATGGGCCGGACAGGGCCGTTCACGGTGAGCGTCTTTTCTTCCGGCCAGCCGATCAACGTGGCAAGATTGTCCAGGGCGTTAGCCCGAGCATTCCGCGCACTTTCGACGGCCAGTTCCGCCTTTTCCAGATAGACTTCCGCGGACAACAGATCGCTTTTTATCAGTACCCCGCGCGCCAGCAGGGAGCGGCTGGTTTTGACATACGATGCGGCTGCCTGCCTGGCTTTATCCGCTACCTCAATAGACGTGTCCGCGGCGACCACACCGTCATAGGCCTTGAGGACGGCATAAACCAGCTTCTGCCGGGCCATGGTATTTCCGCTCTGGGCGGCCTCCAGCATGGCCCGCGCCTGATCGATGCGCCCCCGGATTTCCCCGCCATTCCAGATCGGAATTTCCATTTGCAGCTTGGTACCGAAATTATGGTAGCCACCCGGTTGATCCAGCCCTGTCGGCGCCACACCCAGCGCATTCGGGTTGAACTGTCCCGCGCCAAAATCGTTGAACGTTGCCTGCCGCTGCGACAGCTTCATGCCGAACACCGTCAGGGCATTGTTCGACTGGCTGGCAGAGAAAGAGGCCGCGAGTTTAGGAAGCAGATGACCACGCGCCTCGGAAACTGCGCCCTGGGCTTCTGCTTGTCGGGCATGGGCCACGAGCATTTCCGGATTTTGTCTGAGGGCAAGATCAACGCACTGATTGAAGTCGAGGGCTGCGGCGGGTAGCGACGCACCGGTAGCCATGAGCAGAACGATTGAAATGGAGCGTATTTTTTTATGAGGACGAAAGGGCATATCTTTCCTCGCCGCGACAGGCGACACCAAAGCTCGGACAACCCAATGTTGCAAGGTCCGCGCATACCAGCACGAATCCCCACCGTGGACGAACCGTCGATTCCGACCGGGCATCAATGGCTGCGCCCACAGTGGCGAACATAAGCACATCAGAATATTATTCTATAATGTAACTCATGCACATTCAAGTGCCTCCCTAATGGCCAGGGTTCCATCCTTCCCGCCATTCGGTACTGATGCGGCAGCGTTCAACGGACGCTGCAGAAAACATCGCTCATCATGGAAATCAGCCGCAGGGTACGGGGGTCACCCACACGGTAATACACCTTGTTGGCATCCTTACGGGCACGAAGAATGTCTTTCTCACGCAAAATGGCGAGATGTTGGGAGATGTTGCTCTGGGTAGTGCCGACAGCGGACACGATATCCTGCACACTCATCTCTTCCGATCCCAGCACGCACAAAACCTTGAGGCGCAGCGGGTGCGCCATAGCCTTCAGGGAACGGGAGGCCTGCTCAATATCCTCTTCACGGGTTGGTAACTGTTCCATAATCATGCCTCTTGGTGTATAGTATCTTATTGACTTCGCTTATAATTACCAAAAACCGCGGTGCTTGCGGTCACCTTGCCTTTTGTTGTCTATCCGCATAGAATCCACCACAAGCGGGTGTAGTTCAATGGCAGAACCTGAGCTTCCCAAGCTCATGGCGTGGGTTCGATTCCCATCACCCGCTCCACTTCACATACAAGGTTCAGGTCACCGCCACAACGCCTGCTTTAATACTCATCAATGATTAAGAATAACCCCATATGAGTATTTAAGGAACCCCGCACCCCTTCAATGCGCATTTAGAACAGCGGCCGATCCAGCGCCAGCAACAGGTCATCCACTCGTTGGCGCACCACGGCAGTCATCTGGATGGGGCGACCCCATTCCCGGGTAGTCTCTCCGGGCAGTTTATTGGTGGCGTCCATGCCCACTTTACCACCAAGTCCGGCAACCGGCGAAGCGAAGTCGAGATAATCGATGGGTGTATTTTCGACGGGGGTAATGTCGCGCACCGGGTCCATCCGGGTGGTCATCGCCCAGATCACATCTTCCCAACGGCGCACATCGATGTCTTCGTCCACCACGATGATAAACTTGGTGTACATGAACTGTCGCAAAAAGCCCCAGATACCGAACATGACTCTTTTTGCATGACCGGGGTAACCCTTGCGGATACTAACAACGGCCAGACGGTAGGAACAGCCCTCCGGCGGCAGATAAAAATCCACGATTTCCGGGAACTGTTTCTGCAGCAGGGGCACGAAGACTTCGTTGAGGGCCGCACCCAGTATGGCCGGTTCATCGGGGGGTCGGCCGGTATAGGTGCTGTGGTAAACAGGATTTTCGCGGTGGCTGACGGTTTCCACGGTGAACACCGGAAAACGCCCGGCCTCATTGTAGTAGCCGGTGTGGTCTCCAAAAGGTCCTTCCACCGCCATGTCATCCGGGTAAATATGCCCTTCCAGGATGATCTCGGCGCGCGCGGGCACCTGTAGCGGAACGCTCAGGGCATTGGCGAGCTCAGTACGCCCGCCACGCAACAGGCCGGCGAATTGGTGCTCGGAAATGGTATCGGGAATAGGAATGACCGCCGCCAGGATCGTTGCCGGATCGGCGCCGTAGGCTACGGCAACAGGGAATGGCTCGCCCGGGTGCGCTTTCTGGAATTCACGCAGGTCCTGGGCCCCTCCCCGGTGCGCCAGCCAGCGCATGATCACCCGGTTACGACCAATGACCTGTTGCCGGTAGATACCCATGTTGGCCCGTCGCTTGTGTGGCCCTTTGGTCACGGTCAGGCCCCAGGTCATGAGCGGCGCAGCGTCTTCTGGCCAGCAGGTCTGCACCGGCAGGGCCGCAAGGTCGACCTCATCTCCGCGCAGGATGATTTCCTGGCAGGGAGGGCGACTCAGGGTGGTCGGTGCCATGTACAGGATCTTGCGCAGGGTGGGCAACTTGTCCCAGAGGTCGCGCAGGCCGCGAGGCGGGTCAGGTTCCTTGAGATAGGCCAGTAACTGACCGATCTGCCGGAGATCCGCCAGGGATTCGCCCCCCATCCCGAGCGCCACGCGTTCCGTCGTCCCGAACAGGTTGCCCAGCACCGGCATGTCGTAGCCGATGGGCTGGGTGAACAGAATGGCCGGCCCTGCCGCCCGCAAGGTTCGGTCGCAGATTTCCGTGATCTCCAGTTTGGGAGAGACGGGCACGCTCAACCGGCGCAATAGATCGCGCTTTTCGAGATCGGCCAAAAAGGCGCGGAGGTCACGGTAGCTCATGGATACATTGTAACCACAGCCAGGTTAGTTTGTCCCGCTATCGGGGTCCTCACGGGCAACGACAAAGGCACTGTCATCGATGGCCAGAGACGAAGTCGTGCGCAGATCGATGGCCTCGTGGCCGCTGATGTATTCTTCGGTAAGCATGGTCAGGCACGCCACCTCTTCGGCGCTTACCGGCACAAAACCGGAAAAACCGATATCCTGCAATAATACCTGCCCCCGCGCCTCCTGGTCCATTTGACAAAGTATCCGGGTAAGCAGATCCCGCTGCGCCGATAATCGTGGGCCAACACAGAATGCATGGAACGCGAAGGCATCGTCAGAACGGTCTATAATGCGCAGACTATCACGAATCAGGCCGCTTGCGCCGGCATAGACTTCGTCAAACAAAAAACCGACATCCGCCTGCCCCTGTAGTATGGCCTTGAGCACCCCCTGGTAACTGCCGGTAAAGACAAATTCCAGGCGTGCCCGGTCGATCTCTGCTTTATCCAGCAGAAACAAACCCACCATGTGAACCAGTGTGGCGGGATGGGCAGAGGCTATGCGGATACGCGGCGACAAATCCGCAACCTCCCGTACCGGACCGGCCGCTGCGGTGCATAAGTATACTTCATCAAAATGGTCCCGGGGTTTGGCGATGGGTATAAAACCCCTTTTTTGTACGTATTGCACCCAGTCGAATGGGTTGGCGTAAACCAGATCGTAATGGTTGTCGAGCACTGCGGCGCGACAGGCGTCAAAGCCGTCATACGGCTGGAAATGCATTATCTGACCCAGATGCCGCTGCAGATAGGTGTTCATCAAAAACCACCCCGGGAGATTCTTTCCGGAGTAATTCGGATCTACCGTAAAATTCAGGGTGGCCCCACTAGAGATTTTAGGAGATGGCATACGTTATTATCCTCAGATATCAAAATCTACCGGTATCTCACCGAGAATATTGAGGTGGATATTAAACGGCGTCATATATTTCATGGCCGTCATCATGGATCCCTTAAACTTCAGTCGTCGAGTCATCAAGGCCGATTTCCCGCTGATCTCTCCCGACAGGATTTTCTGCCAGTAGTCCATGCTTGTCCACATGATGAAGTCGCGGCGCCGCCCGTCGGAAGGTCCCGCATAGATAACCTTCCCCGCCTTGCAGAACAACATGACGTGAGGGATATCCGGGCGATCTTCAATATAATACTCCCAGGTGGCATTGAAGTTTTTCAGATCTTTCTGAATTTCCGGATGAGTATCCCACTGCTTGCCGACGAGACGAATCCACTCTGTACTCATAAATTTTGCTACCATAATCAGAGTCCTCGCGCTCAATACTGTTACCATCAAAGCATCCGATGACATCATCACTTTCACAATATTAGTAAATATGAATTTACCGGATGGCCCCTACGGATTCCTATTTAGACGTCATTGAGGTTTTCGCCAGTTGCCAGCAAATGCTGGAGAACAATACCGGACAGTACCACCCCGAAGAGCGCGGGCATGAAGGAAATGGTGCCGTTGACCGTTTTAGCTCGCCCGCCCGCGCTGGATACTTCCACGGGAGGGGCTGCCCGGCGCGGGGATTCATCGGAAAAGACGGTCTGCACGTCGAGGGACGCGCCATTCTTGCGTAGCAGCGCGCGCAACTCACGGGCCAGGGGGCATTTTTCCGTCTGGTTGAGTCTTGCGACACGGACCCGGCGGGGATCGAGACGATTGCCCGCCCCCATGCTGGAAAAAACCGGTAAACCCAGGGTCTGCGCCGCCTGGATAAGAATCGCTTTGCAGGCGATGGCATCAATGCAATCCACGACCATTTCCGCACCGCTGTCCGCCAGCAGGCGTGTGGCATTGTCTGCGCTGATGAACTCCTGACGGGTTTCAAGCACACAGTCGGGATAAATATCCCGAATCCGCGCCGCCATTACCGCTACCTTGGGCTGATTCAGCGTGGAATGCAGGGCGACGACCTGCCGGTTGATATTGGAAATACTGACCACGTCGTGGTCAATGAGCGTGATATGCCCTATCCCGGCACGGGCAAGGTTTTCCGCGACATAACCGCCAACGCCACCGACGCCGGCAAGGAGCACATGGCGGTCACGCAAATCTGCGACAGCGGAAGCGCCCAGGAGAATTTCGGTACGAGCAAAAGGATGGGGCATTATGACATGTCCTGAAGATGAAATAAGGTAAGGGCATTTTGCGCGGTAATCCGGGCAATTTCCTGAACCGGAGTATGGCGCAACTGCGCTAGTTCAGCGATGATTTCGCGAAGATATGCGGGTTCATTGCGAGCGCCGGGATGCGCATGGGGCGGTTGCCACGGGGCATCCGTCTCTACGAGTAGAAATTCCGCCGGAAGTGTGGCCGCCATCGCCCGCAAACGCTGGGCGCGAGGATGCGTAAAGGCACCGCCGAGCCCCAGTAAAAACCCCATATCCGTCAATCGCTGAGCCTGAACGAAGCTGCCTGAGAAGCTGTGCAACACCCCGCGCAACCGGGGAAAACGGCGCAGGGTCAGGAGCATTTCTTCCAGGCTCTGCCGCGCATGCAGAATGACAGGTAAGCCCAGTTGCTGCGCCATGGCGAGCTGAGTCGTGAAACCGGCACGCTGACATGCGGCGTCAGGCGCGCCCGCGCTGGCGTCGAGTCCGATTTCCCCCAAAGCGACCGCATCGGCGAGGAAAGTTGCCAGGGTCGCTTCCCATTGGCCATGCCGATCCTCCAGATAGAGGGGATGCACACCATAGGCCGGAAAAAGTCCGGGCCAGCGGTGGCAGGTTTCCCTGAGTCGCCTCCAATACCGGGGAGTATAGGCGGGGAGGACCATTTTGCGGACCCCGGCCATGTCTGCACGGCGCAGAACCGCATCACGATCATCGTCGAAGGCTGCGTCATCCAAGTGGCAATGACTGTCTACCAGACCATGCACGGACAGGTCCGCGAACTTTTCGGCGCCAGCATCAAACGAAGACATCTGCCGATCTTACGGTGGCAGAACCCGGGAGTAAACGTGCCCCCTTTGCTGGACCAGGAAATTCAGCACTTGCTGCAAAGGGCATCTTGGTCTTAAATGGCTGGATAAAATAGAGACCATGCGGGGGAAATGATGCGTACGTTGACGACAGACCTGGCCATTCTGGGTAACGGTCCAGTGGCGCGCAGTCTGATTCTGGCACTGGCGGACAGCCCGCTGCGGGTGCTGATGCTGGATACCTACCCTCTTGCCCAGGCACGACCGCGGCTGACGGAGCGAACCCTCGCCCTGGCCCTGGGCAGTCACCGTCTGCTCCGCCGTCTGGGAGTGGCCATGCCTCTGGCCGATGCCGCCGCTATTCGGACCGTGCAGATCACCCAACAGGGCATCAGTGGACGGGTACTTCTGGAACACAGTCTGCTGAACGCGCCCGAGCAAAGGCTGGGAGAAGTGGTCGGTCTGGAGACCCTGACTGATGCACTGGCCATGCCACTGGCAACTTGTCGCACCCTTCAACAGGAATCGCCGGGGCCGTTGCAGGCCCTACAGTGGTTTCCGGACCGGGTCCAGTTGGACTGGCCGGATTTGCGGGTAGAGGCGGCACTGACGGTGGTTGCGGATGGCGGCCATGGCGAGATCGCACGGCTGGCCGGTCTGCGACGCATGGGCTGGGATCACAACCGCCACGCCATCATTGCCACGGTGACCCCGCAGCAGCCCCTGCCCGGCATCGCTTTCGAACATTTTCTGGAGAGCGGACCGCTGGCGTTCCTGCCCATCGGCAAGCACCAGTTCTCCATCGTCTGGAGTCTGCGCCCAGGGGATGCCAGTCGCGTCCTGGATCTCTCCGATGCGGATTTCCTGGTGGCCTTGAACCGCCAGCGACCTTCGTCACTACCGCCACTGGTCACAACCGGTCCGCGCAGTGTCTATCCTCTGTTTTTCCAGCGGTTATGGGCTGAACCCGGCCAGCGCCTGGCGTTGGCGGGGAATGCCGCACAAACCCTGCATCCTTTGGCCGGGCAAGGCTATAACCTGGGATTGCGGGATGTGCTGACTTTGGGCGCCCTGTTACGGGAGGCAGCTGAACGTGGTGACGACCCGGGAAGCAGATCCCTGCTGGCCGATTACTCCCGTACTCGTCGCCGTGACCGGCTGGAGACCATTGCCTTTACCGAGACCATGAACCGTCTGTTCAGCAGTCCACGTCTGCCGCTGCGTTTGGCACGGGCTGCGGCTCTGACTCTGCTGGACCAGACATCGCTGGGCAAACGGGAACTGGCGGCGCGACTGGCTGGCATTCATCTCCCGGTACAAAGCGCCATACCGGATCTGGTTACGGATGGCTACCATGTCCGATAATGCTCGCTATGATCTTGTCATTTCCGGCGCCGGCATGGTCGGTGCCAGCTTGGCCCTGGCAGCCCAGCAAGCGGGCTTGCGTATCGCGGTGTTTGAAAAGCGCAGTGCTGCGGCATGTGCCGCGGCAGACCCCTTCGACCGCGCCAGTTTGATCGCCACCGGGTCCGTGCGTTTTCTGAGCAGCCTGGGCGTTGATCCCGCATTGCTTGGCAGTGCCGTGGAACGCATGCGGGTATGGGATGCGGAAGACTCCGGCGGTATTCATCTGGACGCCGAGGAAGGCGGGGAAGACCTGCTTGGGTACATTATCGAGAATCGCCGCCTGGAGCAGGCCCTGCATACGGCGCTGGAAGAATCCGGGCTATATATTCGCTACGGGCGGGAAATCACCGGCGCTGCCCCCGATGGCAAGGCCATGTACATCACCGATGCCTCTGGAACACAATCCCGCGGCACTCTGCTGGCCATTGCGGAGGGTCGGCAGTCGCCGTTACGCAAGGCGCTCATTCAGGCACCGATATTCCGGGAAAGCTATGGGCAGGACGCCATCACCGCCACCGTCTGGATTGAAAAGCCTCATCGCCACATCGCCTATCAACGATTCCTCTCCACCGGCCCGCTGGCGGTACTGCCGTTCAGTGACGACGCCCACGGACGTGCCCGCGCCTCCATCGTCTGGAGTGCCAAACAGGCCCGTGCGCGCCACCTGATGGCCCTGGATGATGCGCGGTTTCTGCGCGAACTGCACGAGGCGTTTGGACCGCAACTGGGGCATTTCCAGGAGATCGGACGACGCAGCAGTTATCCGCTTTCTGGCCTGCACAGCAGCCGTTATATCGGGGAGCGCAGCGTATTGCTGGGGGATACCGCCCATGGTGTTCATCCATTGGCGGGTTTGGGGGTAAATCTGGGATTTCGTGATGCGGAACAACTGATAGCGGCCATTACCACCGCCCGTGAGCATCACGACGACTGGGGCGAAGCCTCCGTACTGCGCCGCTATCAAAGCGCTCGGCGGCCTGATAATCTCGTCACTGTACTGGCTTGTGGTGCCCTCAGTCACCTCTTCTCCAACCGCAGTCGCGGCCTCGCCCGGCTGCGCGACCTGGGGATGCTGGGAACTGGTGTCATCTCTCCGGTCAAACGTTTTCTTATCCGTCAGGCCATGGGCCTTTAAGGAGATTGCAGATGCAACACCGTATTGCCGACGATATCGCCGCCGCCATTGGCGACACCATTGCCCGACTGGGGACCGTCAAGGAAGACGTGGACAAGCAGGCGCGTGCCATGCTTGCCAATACGCTGGATCGTCTGGATCTGGTTACCCGTGACGAATTTGATGTGCAGCGGGAACTGCTCTCCCGCCTCGCCGCGCGGGTTGCCGCGCTGGAAGCTCGCCTCGACGCCCTGGCACCCAAGGCCGCTTTGGACGAAGACGCCAGCAAGGATTGAGCCTTGCCGCTGGCGATAGTCCACAGCCGCGCCCTGACCGGGATACAGGCAGCAGGCGTCGCCGTGGAATGCGATCTGGGTCCCGGCCTGCCAACCTTTGCCGTCGTCGGTCTCGCTGAAACGGCGGTCAAGGAAGCCCGGGACCGGGTGCGTTCCGCCATTCAAAACAGCGGCTTCGAGTTTCCGGCACGACGGATGGTCGTCAATCTGGCCCCCGCCGACCTGCCCAAGGAAGGTGGCCGCTTCGATCTGCCCATGGCCATCGGTATTCTCGCCGCCAGCGGGCAACTTCCTGCGGCCGCACTGGAAAAGCTGGAGATGATCGGTGAACTGGCGCTGGACGGCAGCCTGCGTCCGGTGACGGGCACGCTCTCCAGCGCACTGGCGGCGGGACAGGCCGGACACGCCATTCTGGTGCCGCAAGGCAATGCCCGGGAAGCCGCCTTTGCCCAAAGTACTCCGGTCTTTGCCTGCGCGAACCTGGCACAGGCCGCCGCCCACCTGCGCGGTACGGATCGCCTACCTGAAGTCGTCTGCGATGCGGAAAGCCTCGAATCGGCCCTTCCGTACCTCGATCTGCGCGATGTGCGTGGTCAGGAATCGGCCAAGCGGGCACTGATTGTTGCGGCGGTGGGTGGTCATCACCTACTCCTGTCGGGCCCGCCCGGCACCGGGAAAAGCATGCTGGCAGCACGACTACCCGGCCTGTTACCGCCCCTGCACCGCAGCGAGGCGCTGGAAGTAGCCGCCATCCACAGCCTGCAAGGGGACGGCTTCGATATCCGTCAGTGGGGCAGACGTCCGTTCCGCAGCCCCCACCATAGTGCCTCTTCAGCGGCGCTGGTGGGCGGTGGTTCGCACCCTCGCCCCGGTGAAATCAGTCTGGCACATCACGGCATTCTTTTCCTGGACGAAATGCCTTCCTTACAATATTGCCAATAATTTTTATAATATCAGGCGACACATTCCCAATATGCTGTTTCTAAATGTAAAATAGACTTCATCCTTTTGCATTTTCTGCATAAAATGCAGGTTTCCCGCATGCGTCTTTCCCATATTGGAAATTCTCACCAATCCGGGTATCCCCCATAGGTTCAATGAGTTGGAAGATTCTCATGTTTACAGGTTGATTTGATGGCATTGTGCATGTATTTTTCATCTAGTGATGTTTTAATGCCCTTTACGAAACATATCTTCATGGTGTACAGTGTCTACATGGGCATTTCCACTTTCCGGAGATTGCAAACGCGTCATGGTCACCCGCAAGCTGAGATCCATCCCCGAGTCGCACCAGGGCGCGACTATGGCACCGCCAGTCTTTCGTCTACCCGACAAGGACGAAGTGCTGTTTCGGACAATGCTGGAAGCCTACGTCACCCGACGCCTGGGTGCGTTACGGCATCAACACAAGAGTGTGGATCGAGATACCCGCATCATCCTGGAGTTCCTTCAGTTCAGTGGCAAGGCGCCGTGGTACTGGACCGAAGAAGGCTTTGAAAAGTGGAGTTATGAGATCGGCGTGGTGCGCGCCCTGGCCGTGAGTTCCCAGCGGCACTATCAGGGTACAATCCGGAGTTTTCTCGCCTACCTGATAGAGAACCTTAACTTCCGCAATGCCGTGCACCGGGAGTACGGCGTCGATCTGGTACAGATCTGCCATCCAGAGAACTGCATTCCCCATATTTCCGAACGGGAACTGATCCGCGAGCGTCCGGCTCTCACCCATGCGGAGATTGACCAGTTTTTTAACGCTTATGATATTGCCATTACTGAAGCCGCCAGCTTTAACACGAAAGATCTGCGCCCCCTGCAGCGAGACAAAGCCATGTTTTATTTGACCTATGCGGCGGGGCTGCGGGCTTCCGAAGTCATCGGGCTGAATGTCTCTTCCTTCCAGCCTAATCCGGATATCCCTGAATTGGGGGCATACGGGTTTGTTTCTGTCTGGGGTAAAGGTAGCCGGGGCAGTGGTCCGAAGCATCGGATGGTACCGCTCACACATTTGCCGACTTCTGCCCTGTTGACCTGGTACATTCAGGAGATACGCCCACTGTTTATGGACCTTTCAAACGCGAATGAGAAGGCACTTTTCCTCTCGGAGCGTGGCCGCCGCATCGCCTTATCGACCTTTGAGGCGCGCTTTCAGCATGGAATCGCCCTGGCCGGACTGGAGGACCATGGATTTACGCCGCACTGCCTCCGTCACTCTTCGGTCACGCATGAATCCCAGCGCTTCAGTGGGGAAATGGTACGCCGCAAGCACGGGCACACCTATCAGGCGACGACTCAAGGATATATGCACCATCCCGACGAATTCGTAAACGAGGAAATCACCCGAGCGATTGGCTCGCAACTGGACGCTTTACTGGGCAAGAATGAGGATAAGGAATGAGTAAATTGGCGACACTCAATGCACTGGAATGGCGTGTACGCGTGATGATGGCCGAACGCCGCATCAAGACCGTTACCGAACTGCGCAAGCAACTGGAGGAGGTGGGAGTCGAGATTTCGACGACACAGCTCAGTCGAATAGTGGATGCCCTGCCGACACGTATCAGCTCGGAAGTCCTGGCGGGACTGACCACAGTTCTGCGTTGTGAGGTCAGTGATCTGATACGGGTAGCCCGGCGTCGTCCGCCGCCCATGGAACAGGACATTGATGACCGTCACCCTTCTGACACCGTTTCCAATGCGCGCTCCACCGATGACGCGACACCGGATTCATCGCCCAAACGCGGGATCCGCCGGACGCGGGAACCGATCAGCACGAATGTCACAGGCCCCAAAGTCACGGCCCTCCCCATCCCTGAGCGGCCTAAACGTTGAGCGCCAACCATGACTCCCGGCAAAGCGCATAAAACCTGCGGCTGTTGTGGTCGGTCGATGGCCAAGGCCGTCGCCGTAACGGACGGCGTGGCCTATTGCGCGACCTGCTATGCCCGCGAGTTCAAAAAAGTGCCTTGCGTCCAGTGCGGAAAAACCATGCGTTCACTGGGCGGCAAAACACCGGCGACCTGTCGTTCCTGCAAGGCCCAGGATCGGTACTGTATCCGCTGTGGCAAACCCGTACCTCGCGCCGGCCTCACGGTGGAGGAAGGGGTGGTGTGCCCCTCCTGTGTGCGTTATTACAAGGAACCCCAGGCTTGCGCGGTCTGTGGGCAGAAAAGTCTGCGGCTCTCTCGGGATTTTCAGGAGGGATTCACGGAGCCCGTCTGCAACCATTGTCGGCGCGAAAGTTATATCACCTGTCCTTCCTGTGGCAAACACCGGCGCCCGGCAGGGCCGGATAGTCAGGGGCGCATTGTCTGCAAGCAATGCCTGGAACGCACAGGCCCCTTCATCTGCCCGCAATGCGGTCAGGAAGGACGCGCCCACAGCAAAACCCGTTGCGAGGCGTGTTACTGGAAAAATTCTGTCGAAAAGCGCATGCGCAGCGCCGTAGCACTCTTGTCCCGCCCTTGGGCCAAGGAAGCCTTCTCCGGGTTTACGCTGGAATTGCGGGAACGCGTCGGTGCCCAGCCGGCGGCCATGCGCCTGGAAAAGTATTTTCTGTACTTCGCGAAGCTCGATACCCTGTTCATCACCCCCGGCGATATCACCGCCGAAAAGCTCATTATGGCTCTGGGACGGGAAGGTTTGCGCCGTTACGCGGTGCCACAAAGTTATCTGATACGCCATGGCATCGTACCCGCCTTTAGCGACGAAACCCTGCAGGCGGCCAGCGCCGAAGCCGCGCAGATCGCATTACTGACGGCATCCGAAGGCCAATGGTATGCGGGGTTGCTACGGCGTTTTCACGCCCACCTTGCAGAAATCAATGCCCGCTACCGGACCCGAGGGTGGCAAGGCAAGCAACAGCGTTTCATACCGCGCACAGTGACCACTGCGCTACGGGCGGCAAAAATATTTCTGGATTTTCTGGAGATCGACCCGGCGGCGGGGGTACAGCATATTCAGCAGATGCAACTGGACCGTTTTTTGGTGGAGCACCCCGGTTATCGGGACGGCATCCGCGCCTTCGTGCGTTTTCTGAATCGCAAGGAAAAACTCTTCCGCAAGCTCAAGATCGAGTCCGTGCAACGCAATCTGCCCAAGGGCCTTATTCTGGATCGGGATCGTTATACCAGCCTGCTCCGGGCCTGGCTCAACCCTGCAGACGATGTACTCAAGGCCTCCCTGATCAGCACGCTCATGCTGCTGTATGCGCAAACTGCCAAACGTCTCGTCCGATTGCGCTTAACCGATCTGGCGCAGGGTGCCACGGACGGGATGTATCGGGTGATTTTCGGGCGCACCGAGATTACCCTGGACCCGCGCGTGGGTCATCTCCTGGCCCGCTATTTGGAGCGGCGTCGCGCGCTGGCGACCATGGAAGATACCGATGACACCGACTGGCTCTTTCCGGGACGTCGTCATGGCGGCCACCTGCACGAAGCCATTGTCAGCTACTACCTCAAGAAACAGGGCGTGACAGCGGCCAGTCTGTTTACTACCGCCATTTACTACGCCTACCTCGGCGGGTTACGGCACCCCAAAGTGCTGGTCAAGGCCTTTGGGATCACCGACTACACGGCCGTCAAATATCTCCAAATGATTGACCCAAGGCTCACCGCCGAAGTGGAGGCCAGAGTTGCCAGCCGATAGGACATGGTGGGTGTATCTGATCGAGTGCCGGGGTGGCGGCATATACACCGGCATCGCCCTGGATGTCGAAAAACGCTATCAACAGCATATGAACGGCAAAGGCGCCCGATATACGCGCATGAATCCACCGGTACGATTGCTCGCCCGCCGGGCCTATCCTGACCACCGCAGTGCGGCGCAGGCTGAGTTCACGATAAAGGGGCTTTCCTGCCTGGAAAAATGGCGCTGGGCAGCGGCCTGTGCGCAAAACGTGAGCAATTTAGCCTTATCCGGTAGTGATTAAGCGGCCATCTTTCGCAAGAGGTCGGGCGCGTCCTTTGCCGTCACATTCACCAATTGCGCCAACTCCTCCAACTCCTCCGCATAGATTTTATTGACCTTGGGGATGGCCTGCGTGAGGACGATACATCGTTCTTTTACCAGAAACCCGGACTCCACGGCCCGCTGGAAACTGATTAGGGCATCGTTGACCTTTTGCTGGATGTCTTTCTTCGCTCCATGAAACGCGATGGCCTTGAATCCCATACGCGGCTCTTCCGTGATGGCGTAGGGGAAGGTGGTTACAAAAGGCTTGCCTCCTGGCATTTCAAAGGCCACCTCTACCCCTCGCGCGAACCCTTTACGATATACCAATTCAGACGTGCTGAAGACATCGTCAATCCATTCGGAGAAGGGCTTCTCTGGCGGTTTTGTCATTGTGCCAATAAGTCTTTCCTCAAGGCTATCGAGCAAAATGTCCACATCGTTGATATCTGGCCAATCCTCAAAGCGAGATGGGGTCGTAACAATCTGTCGTCCATTCGCCGCAATCTGGTCCAATATCCGATCTGAAATAAGGTTTTCCGGATTCCAGGCATCATTCCAGGTGGCGAGGTCTTGTAACCACTGCAACCACTCCCCGAACACCCAGTGCTCGTTGATCTGACGGGGAGCGATCGCGCGATAATAGCTGAGATCAATGGCCCCATTTCGCTGCATACCGACGGCACGCACATGGGTCTGTCCCCCTGCTCTGGCCAGCAACGCGAAGTTGCGGCCCTCCTGGCGCTCTGGAAACTCCCGGTACTGCAAGAGGCGGTATTCCACGATCATGGACGACTCCCGATGAAACTAACATGCCGCTGCACGATGGCAGGGAATGCCTCTTTTCGCTTCATCATGGCATCTGCGAGGGAGCGTTGCCACTCTTCGGACACGCCACGGAAGGGTTTACCCATTCGGCAGCACTCCCGAACATAGCCGTCCGGCAACGCCGCGATACGCTTGACCCAGGTGTCCAGATACACGGCCTGGACGCGCCCGTAGAATGGGTGGCGGCGCACAATGGGTTCCCCCACCGCTAATTTGCGGATGCTGGTCACAGGGTCAGACTCCGCCCCAAGCAGGGCATGGCTGTGATCGAATGCAGCGAAAAGCCGCACATGCGGAGTCACCAGGGAGGCCTTGAGGTTGCGGGCGCGGTCCCCGTTACCAATGTAGAGGTCGAAGGCGACCAGGGCCGCTACCTGATTGGGATAGGTAGCGGCGATGCGATCCAATTGCGGTTCCAGCACGTCCGGCAAATTGATTCCGGGAGAATGCACCAAGAGACTTGCATAGGCCGGGCCGTCGCCCGTGGTCGTCAGAACACCCTCGGCTATCGGGACGTGCAAGGTTTGCGCGAGGCGCTGGGCGACGTATTCGTTGTAGACACAATGGGGGGATTCGGTACTGTCGAATTTCAAGGCGGCATCCAGGGTGCACACGGAGGGCATAGTGACGCCTGCCTTGCGGGTTCCGGAAATGCGGCGGATTTTATAGGTTTGCATCAGTAGTCCATGGTGTGACCTTTTCTGGATACCGCACCCACCCTATGGTGCCTGGAATTTTCGAGTGCGACGCACGGATACCCTCTGGTTCGGTATCCAACCCACGACCAAGTATGCCAAATCGTAACGGGAAAGCAACCGGGACCCGCCTCTTAACGGTTTTCTGCTGGTTTCGACGTTTTCATGTGGGTAGCCTCAGGTCCAACTTACCGAGAATTCGGTAGGCCATGTTGTTGAAAGTTCTTGTGGGTGCGGCTATGTACCTCTCGTTCTGGACGTGTGCACTCTCGATAACTCCGACTCTCGGGAGGAGAGTCGTCGTGCTCAGCAAGCCTTTTCGCGCATCCATGCGCGATCGGCCTTGCGCTGGCGACCAGAAAAAAGGCCTCGGACGTCCTAGTCAGCGGCGTACCGCCACGCCCTCGTTGGGGCGCAGACGGCACACACGCTTCCCATATGACTCGTCGGTAACCATGCGGTAAAGCACGCGCCTGCACTCCCAGCTTGCGCGGTCGTTTCGGCGGTTGCAGTTCGCCGCGTTGCTTGCCGGGGACTGCTCGACCTCATGTCACTCTCCTGGCTCGTAGCGAAGGGGGCGTCGGTTGGGCCTACTCGGGGTTTATCAGCCATGCCCCCAACAGCCATACATTCTCGGAGCAGCACAGTAAAACCTGGGAGAATGTCGGAAACCGGGGACTTACCCTCCAACGCCGCTCACCTGGGTCAGAATGGCTGGAACATCGGCATGGAACTGCGGGAAGGAACCCAGCATCGCTATCGCTTCCCAGCCACACACTTGACACCCCAACCGCTGGCACCTATGCTCGCGCCCATATTCATCCCGTGAGCATACGATGAAACTCGATGACGCAACGCGCTACCGGCTGCTGAAACTCATTGCCGAACATACGGAATACACCCAGCGCGACCTGGCCGTCGCCATGGGCGTAAGTGTGGGGAAAACCAACTTTTGTATCAAAGCGCTCGTGGAGAAGGGCTGGGTGAAGGCGGGGAACTTCCGGCGGAACCCCGATAAGACGGTGTACGCCTACCTGCTGACGCCCGAAGGCGTCCAGGAAAAGGCACGGGTCACCGTTCGCTTCCTGCACCGGAAAATGGCCGAATACGACGCCCTCCGGGCGGAGATCGCCGCCCTGCGCCTGGAAGTGGACGATCTTGCCGCGTCAGGCCTCGATGCCGGTAGAGGGGCGGCGTGACTACCGCCGAGCGCCTCGCGTCCTACGAAGACCTCTTCGGCCTGCCCGAAAACGTCGTGGGTGAGATTATTGCCGGTCAACTGTATACCCATCCCCGTCCGGCACCAGCTCATGCACGAGCCCGTTCGGTGCTTGGCAACAAAGTGGGGACGCCTTTCGATCAGGGCGAAGGCGGTGGCCCCGGCGGCTGGTGGATACTCGACAAACCCGAGCTACACCTGAGCCAAGACATCCTCGTTCCCGACCTCGTCGGCTGGCGCCGCGAGCAGATGCCCGCACTCCCCAAAACCGCGTGGTTCGAGATGGCTCCCGACTGGGTCTGCGAAGTGCTCTCCCCGGCCACCGCCCGTACCGATCGCGTCCTCAAACTGCCCCACTATGCCGCCACTGGTGTCGCCCACTGCTGGCTCATCGACCCCGACGCCCGTACTTTGGAGGCCTACGCCAACCAGGGAGGCCGATGGCTACTCCTGGGCACTTGGGGAGGCGATGACGTGGCCACTATCGATCCCTTCGCCGCCATCCCCCTTTGCCTCTCGGGCCTATGGGTGGACTGAATTGGAGTCAAACTGATGAGCAATAACATCATTCCCATCATCCGACATGCTCCTTCCCGCGCAGTGCTGAGGGAGTCCTTTTCCGAGATAAACCATCAGATCGTCCATCTGGTCGCGCGCATCCAGGGTGCGGTTATGGACAACGATGATCACTTTTTTGGGCTCTGCGATGAGCTGCGTAGCCAGATCAGTGAATTAGTAGACATTTGCAGGGATTACGCACAGCCAGAGCTTTCCGCCGACAAGGATGGAGGGAAGGAAAGTTTGCGCATCCTGATCCTGATGGTCTCGCATATGGAACTCATGTTTCTGTATGCGCGCAAGAACAGAGCCTCGGAGACGCATTACCAAAAGGAGATTAACGCCACGGCAGATGAATTCCTCCATCGGCAGGCGCGGATTGGAATAGGTAGAGCGTAATGGGAGTGGGCTAGGTATGAAAGCGCTTTTCCCTGTTCTCGTCGTCGGCGGTGCCGGTTATATCGGCTCGCATATGGTTAAGATGTTGGTGCAGAGTGGCCATGAAGTCATCGTGCTCGATAACCTCTCTACGGGCTTTCGGGATGCCGTGCATTACGGGCGCCTCATAGAAGGTGATCTGGCCGATCAAGCCCTACTCGACCGGATATTTGCCGAAAATAGCATTGCTGCCGTCATGCACTTTGCCGCCCTCAGTCAGGTGGGCGAATCGATGCATGAACCCGCACGTTATTACCGAAACAATGTCGCCAACACCCAAAACCTACTGGATGCCATGCTCCGTCACGGGGTAAGGCGCTTTATCTTCTCTTCCACAGCGGCCATATTTGGCGAACCCGAAGCCTCCTTAATCAATGAGCAACACCCCCAACGTCCGATCAATCCCTACGGACGCGGCAAGCGGATGGTGGAAGAAATGCTGGGGGACTACGACCGTGCCTACGGCCTGCGCTCGGTCTGTCTGCGTTATTTCAATGCCGCCGGGGCTGACCCAGAAGGCGAACTGGGGGAGCGCCACGACCCCGAAAGCCACCTGATCCCTCTGGTGCTGCAGACCGCCAGCGGACGTCGCGATCATATCGCTGTCTATGGGAACGACTACCCGACACCCGATGGCACCTGCATTCGGGATTACATTCACGTCTGGGACCTCTGCAGTGCGCATTTGCTGGCCTTGGAGCATCTGTTGGCCAATGGCGGCAGCGACATCTTCAACCTGGGCAACGGTACCGGATTTTCTGTGCGGCAGATCATTGACACAGCCCGCCGTGTGACGGGTCAGATCATTCCGGAGATCGTCCAGGAACGTCGCGCTGGTGATCCGGCTGTGCTCGTGGCCGATAGCCAAAAGGCACGGCGAGAACTGGGCTGGCAGCCACGATTTGAGGACCTTGAGACCATCATGGGACATGCGTGGGAGTGGGAGCAGATTTATACGTCAGTGTTTGGTGTTAGGTGACCATTCCGCATCCATCCATTGCTCGATCAACCTTGATCAACCTAGCGGGTGCTGTCATATCAAGCGCCCTCTTGCTAATTACAGTACCTCTTTTTCTCAACCTTATCGGCGAAGCTCGCTACGGTGTTCTGGCCATAGTTTGGCTTCTTCTGGGTTATTTTGGTGTGTTCGACCTAGGATTTGGGCGCGCAGTCGCCAATCGTATCGCAGCCCTTCACGATGCTTCTGCAGAGGATCGACAAGGTGTTTTTTGGACCGGATTAGCAATCAGTGCAGTAACCGGACTTGTTGGTGGGGCTATTCTCTATCTGCTTGGCGGATGGCTGTTTGCTCATGTCCTCAATATTCATGGTGCATTGCGTACTGAAGCAGCAAACGCCATGCCGTGGCTGGCGCTTGCCTTGCCCCTTGCTATAATTATATCACTGCTTGCGGGTGCACTAGAAGGACGCCAAGCATTTACCGCTCTCAATAGTGCACAGGTTTTCGGTACGGTACTCTTTCAGCTTTTTCCTTTAGGAACGGCCTATGCGGGATGGATAACGCTTCCTTACTTGATAGCCGCCGCCATTATTGGGCGTCTATTGAGTGCTTTGTTACTCTTTGCCTTGTGCTATCGCTATGTACCACTATCTCCACGCCCTCGGTTTGCCATCAGTCAAGTAAAATCCTTGCTTCACTACGGTGGATGGATTACGGTTACTGGACTAGTCAGTCCGATTCTAACCGTTTTTGATCGTTTTCTTCTCGGTGCCAAGTTAGGTATGGTCGCTGTCACGACTTACACAGTGCCTTTCAATCTTGTGCTGCGCCTCTCCATTCTCCCCGCCAGTCTACAAACTGCATTATTCCCAAGGCTTGCTATGGAAGAGCCTGGAAAAGCAAAGCATCTAGCTGAACGAGCTCTGATTTCTATTGCCGCTATCATGACTCCGGTTGTGGTGGTAAGCTTGCTGCTTATAAAACCATTTCTCATCATTTGGGTGGGCGAGGCGTTAGCTGGAAAAGCATCTCCAGTAGGGCAAATTTTGCTTCTTGGCCTCTGGATAAATACCTTGGCCTTTATTCCTTTTACCTATCTCCAGAGTAGTGGGCGCCCCGATTTGCCTGCCAAGTTTCATGTCCTAGAGCTAGTGCCGTATATTGTCATTCTATGGCAACTTATCGACAGATATGGAGTGCTTGGTGCAGCTTGGGCGTGGGATATGCGTGTCTTTGTGGATGCCCTGCTACTTTTCTGGGCGTCCCAGACTTTTTCCGCATTTAAACATGCAGCCGCTGGAATACTTATCGTCATCGGAGCCTTCATAGTGAGTGTTAAACTACCTGGTGATACTGTTCTATTTTTGGGGTTGGCTGTTATGTTGGTTGTCAGTAGTTTAGGTTGGTCATTTACCAGCTTGCCCCATGACATACAAATCGGATTTAGACGGCGAGTACTATTAAGGTATTCACGAAAGAATTAAGCGGTTACTTAGAAACTATATGCGTTCGTAATTTTTGGAAGCATGAAAGAGGTGAGACATGCGTGTCAGTTTGTCGCCATTGGCGCTATTTTCTTATGTATGGTTACTACAGATTGCGTGTTTCTCCGTAGGAGTTTCCTATATTTTGCTGCGTCTTCAGGATCTGTCTGTTTTACAGATGGCTATCTTTCCTATCTCATGGGTTGCGTTCGCACTTGGCACACTGTTCATTCGCGTTCTTCCTCGGAAAAAAGGCGCTGCAAAGCCTGTTCGCATACTACTTGCAAATGATGGTTATTATTATGTTGCATATCAAATCAGAAAGCACATCAAGTTAATTTTATTGCTAGGCTTAACGGTCGTTGTTTATAATTACTTTATGTTTGGTTATCCGCCATTTGTCGACCTCGTTTTTGGTATTACTTCTAACTATACTTATATGAATTATGGTTCTTTTAAAAATATTATTTTTTCTGTTTTTATGTTAGCACCACTTCTGGCTCTGTATGATAAAGATAATTCATATAAATATGGTGTTGCCATTATATCTTTTGGAATTTTAATGTTATACAGTGCGCGAGGGCCAATAATACAAGGAATATTGCAACTTATACTTGTTGGAGCGATAAAAAATAGAGGCAAGATAACCTTTAAAAATTTTCTTATTGTTTTGTTATCTGCGGTTATTATTATATTCGTAATGGGTTGGATCGGCGCATTAAGGACTGGCACAAACACCATGTATACTGCGCTTCTTATACGTAGATGTTTTTATAGTTGGCCCTCTGGCATAGTTTGGGTATTGGCTTATATTTCCATGCCGCTTCAAAATTTATTTTCGCTAGTGTCCAGTAGTTTTCATAACTTTAAGATGGGCGAAGTTACTCTTTTTACGCTAGTACCTGGGTTCTTGCATCGTTACTTATTTAGTCACTCGGCAGCACAAATATGGAATAATATAATACAAAATTATTTTCCTGATGCGCAAAATACTGTTTCTACATATCTGGGAACTATTTATGTTGATTTCGGATGGCCAGGAGTGCTTGGTTACAACTTTATAATCGGAATGATTAGTTCGTTAATATATTTTTATACAAAACAGAGGAACGATCATTTCGTGCGTATTTTGTATGCCATCTGGTCATCCGGATTATTACTTATGCTATTTTTTAACATGTTTGTTCTACCGTCATTCTTGTTAGAAATTATATTATTGCTAGTGATTTATCGTGGTGTGCGCCATAGGGTAACTTGATTGATTAATGATGCCGGACCTCAGGCGTAAAATAGCCTGATTAGTATGAGTTTCATCTGCATTTTTCGGGTTGGTGCGCCGTTGTGATATAATGGATTGATTATTATAGCATGCGAGATTTAAGTCGTGGTTACATTTAGTCTGAAGAGAGATTTCGGCATGAACACTTCTAAGGTTGTCCCAGTCGACAAATCCTTCATTGTTGCAATAATAGTAACATTTAATCCAGACCTTGTGATATTGTCTGACGTGATAGAGGCGACATGGTCACAAGTCCAGTCGGTGCTCGTTGTTGACAACGGTTCCGGCAACAATATGTCTAACTGGGTGGCATCTTTGGGTAAAGATAATATCCATGCAATTTCCTTGCAAGAGAATCGTGGTATCGCTGCGGCGCAGAATGTGGGAATTCATTGGGCTTTGCAACATGGTAGTGGGTTTGTCCTTCTGATGGATCAAGACAGTATTCCTGAGGAAACTATGGTTAATAAGTTGCTGCTTACTTTTCATGACTTGAAAAATAATGAAAATGAAAAAATTGCAGCAATAGGGCCAAGATTCAAAGATAGCAAGAGTGGGCATCTTTCGAAACATGTTTGCTTCAAAAGGTTTGGTACGAGCCGTATAGCATGCAAGCCAGGAGATCGCGCAGTGCCTGTTGACTTTCTTATCGCATCCGGGTCCCTAATTGAGTCGAAGATTTTTGATACAGTTGGTTTTATGGACGAAGGGTTATTTATTGATCACGTCGATACTGAATGGATATTGCGAGCTAGATCAAAAGGATATTATGCATGGGGCCATTGCGATGCTGCTATGACGCATTCCTTAGGTGAAAGTCGTGTCCGTTTGTGGATTGGTCGTTGGCGCGACATTCCTATTCATAAACCCTTTCGATATTATTATGTTTTTCGCAATAGTATACTTATTCGGCGCCGCGATTATCCGTGTTCCGATTGGCGGCGCGTCGATATGATTAGACTCGTGCAACTTTTTATATTTATGGTCGTATTTCATCCGCACCGTATTCGGACGTTACGCATGATGTTTCTAGGAATAATGCATGGCCTGAAGGGAATTGAGGGGCCGTTGACGAGATGAAAACTGATATTTGTTGCTACAAAGGTGCGCAATGCAGAAACATGTTATTACAGGACGAAAGACTTCGGTAATTGATGGCAGTCAAATCCAATCCACCTTCTTTTTGATATTGAATCAGTATGCATTTTATTAATATCGCATATTATGGTCTAGATAAGGTGGATTTAAGGTCAGGCATATGACATCTCCAGGATCCTTTGCAGTGATCATTCCGACGTTAAACGGTGGCGAAGTCTGGCTGAAATGCCTCAATGCGCTTCGCCAGCAGGTCCCCCAGACCGACCACGTGATGATTTTAGACTCTGGCTCATCGGACGGGTCGGATAAGTTGGCTGAACAAATGGGTTATGAGGTAGTACGCATCGCCAAGAAGGAATTCGACCACGGGGGTACGCGGCAGATGGCTGCCGAACGACTGGCGGCGTTTGATGTGCTGGTTTACCTCACTCAAGATGCTGTGCTGGCGTCACCCAATGCATTAGCGCGGTTGGTGGCGTCATTCTCCGATCCCAACATGGGCACCGCATATGGGAGACAGTTGCCCAGACAGGGATCAAACGCCATCGAAGCTCACGCTCGTCTTTTCAACTACCCACCTCAATCGAACACGCGAACCCTTGCAGATAAGGCGCACATGGGTATCAAGGCAGCCTTCACCTCCAATTCCTTTGCGGCCTACCGCACGGAGGTGCTGTCGGCTGTTGGGGGCTTTCCCAAAAGCCTAATTCTGGGTGAAGACATGGTGGTGGCCGCTCGTATGCTGCAGGCGGGTTGGGCGGTTGCCTATGTGGCCGAGGCCCAGGTGTGGCATTCGCACGCCTATAGTGTGGTGCAGGAGTTTAAGCGCTATTTTGACATTGGCGTGATGCATCAGGACCAGGCGTGGATTCTTCGGGATTTTGGAAAACCAGAAGGGGAAGGTGGACGCTTTGTGCGTTCCGAGTTTGCCTACCTCAAAGATCATGCGCCTTGGTTGTTGCCTTCTGCTTTTGTTCGCACCCTGGCCAAATACCTGGGATACAAACTTGGCCAGCGCTCATTATCGTTGCCCTTATCCATTAAACGCAAGCTGAGTATGCACCGGGGTTATTGGGCTAAGCGCGGGTAGGGTGTGGCTGACGTCTTAATGGACAAGGGGGCGCGGTGAAATATGGTGCTGGCGCGTGCCAAACCCGACACCGCCCGGGAGGATATGAACGACCTGCTGCAACTGGATTTCCGGGTTGCCGAAGGGCCGGAACTGTATACGCTGGCCATCGCCCTTTCCCGGCGATACGGGCATCATCTTTTTGACACTTTGTACCATGCGCTGGCTTTGCTTCATCCCGAAGCGGTGCTGGTAACCGTCGACCGGCGATACTTCGCCAAGGCCCAAACAGAAGGGCGCATTATTTTGTTGGGAGATTTTTAGGAAAATTTAAGTAGCGAACGCTGAGGATCGGATACCGCTATGGGCGAATGCTTGCTTGATGGCTGAGCGACCTGCGTAGCGTTTAACATTAGTCTATCAGTTGCTTGAATATCGTCTTTGCGGAGGATTTTTGCCTATTTCTACCCCTGTGTCGCGTCCCTGGT
This sequence comes from Acidithiobacillus ferridurans, assembly GCF_003966655.1. Lineage (NCBI taxonomy): Bacteria > Pseudomonadati > Pseudomonadota > Acidithiobacillia > Acidithiobacillales > Acidithiobacillaceae > Acidithiobacillus > Acidithiobacillus ferridurans. Next base: position 473,775 of record NZ_AP018795.1, read on the forward strand.
TGTACGCCCTGTTACCCTTCGTAGCCTACCTGCTGTCTTGGTACTACAACGGGCAGATTATCCCGTTGCTGGCTCTCAGCATGATCGTATATCTTCTATGGGGGGCTTGGGTATGGTGGCCACGTTTGCGCAGGGGCTTGGCCTGGCCGCGTGGTTTTCTGCCAACGTTCATGGTGCTCTGGCTCCTCTGGTTCGGTGTTACGCTGTTCTGGAGCGGTGTACCCTATAGCAGTTGGTTTTATTTCTGGGTTCTGGGGTCTTTGCCGCTTGGGTTCCTGATTTGGGTCACGATGCCCGATGCCGTACAGGAGCGCGCCTGGATCTGGTTATGGTGGGGGGCGATAGCCAGTGCCTGGGTGCTGAGCAGTATGGCGCTTTGGCAGTATTACCAATGGATGGGGCAAGGTATCGGCTGGACAGGTTTGCGCCCCAATGGCCCCTTGCTCGATACGAATAGCTTTGCGGCATGGCTCAATCTGTTGTTCTTTCCATTGCTTGCCGTGTATTTTGCGTATGACGCACAGAGAAAGGTTTGGTTTCTAGGTCGTCAGGTAGATCTTCTCGGGCTTTTTTACCTGGCCACCATCACTGTTGTGCTATTGGCCTTCTTCTCCACGGGCAGCCGGGGTGGTCTGTTGGCGTGGTTGTGTACCTTATCCTTTGCACTGTGGGGCTTCAGGCGACAGGCTGGCTCGTTCCCGCGCTGGATGATGGTCTTCGCCTTGGCCCTGCTGGCCTTTTTGTTGATGAATTATGCAAAAGGCTACGATATTTTGGGCCATCTAGCTCCAGGTTATATCGACCACAACAGCTCTACAGTAGCTCGTGGCCTTATGTGGCTGGCCACTTGGCACATCTTTCTCAGCCATCCCTGGCTGGGCACGGGGTTAGGCAGTTATTTCCTCTACTATCCCGCCTATCGGCTCCCTGGGGAACTGGCATCTGCTGGCACCTACGCACACAACGATTATATCGAATATCTGGCGGAAGGTGGGTTGGTCAATCTGGGCTTTCTGTTGGCTTTTGCCGGTTCGCTGATGTACGCGCTCTATAAGTTACTCTACAAGGCCGGGAAATCCCTGAATCTGCCCGAAGGGCGGCGTCTGGAAGCCCTTGGTCTGGTACTGGGGGTGTTTGCCATTACGGGACATGCCCTGGGGAATTTCATCTTTTATAACCTGCCCCTCAGTGTACTGGCGGGATTATTCCTGGCGCGGGCGTGGCGAATCTATGGCTATCATGGGGAGACTGCGCCGATCTTGCCCCGCATCGGTATCCATCATGGGGCAATTGCCCAGGCAGTGATGGTTGTCGCGGTGGTGGTGGCCTCCTGGAACCTGCTGGCGGACGGCGCGACATTCGCCCTATTCAGCAGTAATGGTTGGCTCAATAAGGTGATTCCCAACAGTAATCAACGGGCGGTGTTTTTACTGAAGGCTGCAGATTGGATCAGTTTGGCGAGACCGCTGGCTACCCAGCCCCATGTTTATCTGGCCAATACCTATCTGTCGCTGGCTGAGCGTGACAAGTCTCTTAATGCACCTCATCGCAAGGCGCTGGTGGAAAGTGCGCTGCAACAATACCGACAGAGTCTGGTGGGCATTCCCCGTCAATCGGGGGTGCTCAATTCCATCGGCAGTCTTTATCTGACCCATGCGCAGTTGCTCGGTCTGAGTCCTGTACAGGCAGAGCGCAAGGCCTTGCTGGCATGGCGCCATGGCCTCGCCATCAATCCTGAGAGCATCAGTTTGCGCAACCAGGTCGCGCAACTGGCTTTCGTCCAGCACGGGGATGTGAACGGAGCCATCGCTTTTTTGCGCGCTGGTTTGCAGCGGCCACTCTTTCCTTTTCCGCGCAGCAACTTGCAGATGGAAATCGCCCTGACCCAGTGGCGTGCGGGGGAAAAGTCGGCAACCATGGCGACACTGGTGCAATTGCTACGGGAGAATCCGGACTACCATCCGGCGATCGCATGGTTATTGTCCATGAAGAAAAGTTGACGGAAGCATGCCCTATTCGTAAAGTAGTGTCAGAACCTATTCCATGAGGTGTGGTTATGAGAACGGTGACTGCCGCAGATGCCAACCGCCAGTTTTCCAGCGTCTTGCGCGGGGTAAGCCAAGGCGAAACCTTCACCGTGGTATCCAGAGGCAGGCCGGTGGCGACCATCGCCCCCGCCAGCGCCGATCACGCCCGGCGCAGCGCGGCAAAGGCCCGGTTGCTGGCCCGCTTGCGCGCGCAAGAGAGGACGGAGGCGCGCGATTGGTCGCGGGAGGAGTTGTACGAGTGACGGCCATGCGGGTCGCGCTGGACACCAATATCCTGGCCTATGCGGAGGGCGCTGGCGACGATGCGCGTTGCACCGCAGCCATCGAATTGATGGAACGGTTGCCCGCTGAAGGGATTTTGCTTCCGGCGCAAGCCTTGGGCGAGTTGTATCGGGTGATGACCAGCAAAGCCAAACGCGATGCCGCCGCCGCCAGGGAGGCCATCCTGGGCTGGGCGGATAGCTTCGAGGTCGTCGATTCCACCTGGGCGGCTTTTCAATCTGCGCTGGATCTTTCCGTGGATCATGGTCTGCAGGTCTGGGACGCTCTGATCCTGTCGGTAGCTGCGGAAAGCCGCTGTCGCCTCCTGCTCAGCGAGGATTTGCAGCCAGGCTTCACCTGGCGTGGCGTGACCGTGGTCAATCCCTTTGCCACGCCCCATGCGCCGCTGCTCGGCGGCATCCTGGGCATCGGTCGGCAGGAAAAATGAAAAAGAAGTGCGGCAGTGCACAGGGAGGCTGGCAAGGAGTAAAGGGTGAGAGTCCCTCACAGTAAGGATTTAGCGAATCACGCGTAAGCGTCTAACCAACCACCCTTGCGGGTTGGTTAGACGCGCACTGCTTTTCGGCAATGATACCCTGGCGCTAGCGGCTGCTTTTTGATTCGGCCGTATCGCCCATGCCATTTATTACGACAGGTGTTCATTTTAGAGGTAATTATGGGACGCTGAAAATAGAAAAGAATATCGAACGTTTATATATTACAATTATTATCCTGATTATAACGTTAAAAATAATAAACGTGTTGCCTATAGATTGGGGCGCTATTTTACTGATATCTATAGTCGCCGTATTCTATATAGTGGGATTTATCCAGTATTTAATAATAAAGTTAATAACTGATTTTATTGACCGGAAAATGGCTAAAAAGATCGGTGACCTATAATGGCGTACCCGACCTTGAGGGGCGATCCATTAAAATCTCAAAGAGCGCCGTTCGGCTCACGATTGCCCAACATCTTTCTTTTTCTGGGTGATGTGATAGCCATGATGGCTTCATTCTATTTCGCGCGGATCTCACATGCATTATATTATAATCTTGATGTTGCATCGACGCTAATTCATTGGTGGGGATCAGAATTCTCGGCAAATATGCTGCTTTTCCCCATGATGGCGTGTATCGCCCTTTCCTGGTTTGTGCATAATGGGCATTACAATCGGGGAAAATCATTCTGGGATGAACTTGGGGAAATGTTTGAGGCTTTAACTTTTCTAGCCCTACTGAACGCCGCTTTTGCGTTTTCTGGCCGACTGCCGTTATCACGGCTATGGTTGTTCAGCACGTGGGCCTTGGCTTTTATTTTAGTTCCATTGACGCGCTTTGCAGTCCATCACCTATTGATAATTACCGGGATATGGCAACGACCATATGTTTTACTTGGAGGTGGCAATAACGCTCTAGAGGCGTCGCAAGCAATACAGAGTGAACCCATCTTGGGCTATCGCTTGAGCGCGCTGCTATTACCAGATGATACAGATGTCAATTCTAATTTTTCTAGCACATTGCCGCGAATACACGTTGGCAATGATCCATTGAGCGTATTGAAAGAACTTGGCAATCCATATTTGGTGGTTGCCCTAGAAAGCGCACAATATGATGCAACCAAGGATATTGTCGAATTGCTGGGACTGAGCTACCCAAACTTAACCCTTGCCCCACCCTTGCGGGGATTACCGCTTCTTGGATTAGAAACCCTGCATTTTTTTAACCATGAGATTGTTATGTTACGATCCAGGGACAATCTATCAAGGCTTGGACCCCGTTTCATGAAAAGGAGCTTTGACATTGTCTGTGCATCCCTGTTAACACTAATCCTCTCTCCATTTCTACTGTTGATAACATGGTTGATTCGCCAGCAAGATAAAGGCCCAGCAATATTTTCGCATGTCCGCATAGGAAAAGACGGAAAAGAATTCGGATGTCTGAAATTTCGTTCCATGGTCATTGATGCAGACAGACGCCTTATTGACTATTTCACACTACATCCAGACGCGAAAGAAGAATATGATCGCACCTTCAAACTGAAAGACGATCCTCGTATCACGGCCATAGGAAAATTTCTGCGCCGAACGAGCCTTGATGAGCTTCCCCAACTTTTCAATGTGCTGAGGGGTGAAATGAGTTTGGTCGGACCAAGACCCGTTACGCAGCTGGAAATTGAAAAGTATTATGGAAATGTTGCGGATACTTACAAAAAGGTTCTTCCGGGTATCACTGGACTTTGGCAAACCAGCGGGCGCAGTGACACCACATATGAACAAAGACTTTACTTTGACTCCTGGTACGTCAAGAACTGGTCCCTGTGGTACGACATCGTCATCCTCCTGCGCACCGTGAAGGTAGTCTTTTGGCGGGAGGGGGCCTATTGATTCCACTGGTAATGACCGCGCAATGGCGATAACCCTCTCTCAGGATGCACAAAAAGTGATGCAGGCGTCGGCCCTCATCTGGACCTGGCATCCCGCCAATCTGACACTCGACGCGCTGGGTGCGCTGAATATGAAGCAAGCCAATGGCAAGGCGTTCACCCATGCGGCACTCGTCGATGCGCGAGGGGAACTCTTTGCCTCCGGTTTGCTGGTAGACCAGATGGTTCGCCCGGGTTACGCCCGGTTGGCAGACTCCGTCCGGCTGAAACAATACCGCGAAGTGCTGAATCGGTTTACCCCCGAAGTTTTGCGTCAATCCCTGATCCGGGTGGTGGAACTGGACACCAAAAGATCCCCTGGCTGGCCCCGCCTGGCGCGGGAAACCGGCATCGCCCTGTTGCGGCTGGGCGTATATACGGGCAGCACCCCGCAAGAGATGGAAACGCTGTGGCGGCAACTGCGGGTCATTTACGCATGGAACGAACTGATTGCCCCGGCCTGCGTTAATGGTTTTGATGCGGACCGGATGTCCGGGGTGGATGCACGGTTTCGCGAAATCATCCTGCACCAGGCGTTCAATGCGTTTTCCCACCAATGGGACGCCGGTGCTCTACCTGCGTTTCAATGGATGATGACGCAACCCAGGGAATCCCAAATGTCCCCGGCGTTGCGCTATCCACTGGCGGAAGCCCTGCTGCATCGTGGGGAACTGGGGCACTTGCGGGACGTGCTCAGAGACGATGAAAATCCTGAGGCCGAAGCCTTGCGTGCTTGTGCACTGGTCCAGGAAGGTCAGTGGGCGGCAGCGCAGAAGATGTTTGAGCCCGCACTGAAAGCCTTGCGGCAGGAAACGGGGGCGCGAAAGCAACTGCTGCCAGAAACCATCCTCTGGATGTATCCGTTGTGCCTGCTGGCCCAGCAAACCCCCAATCATCTGCTATTGGCCCGAAAATTCTGCATTACGGAATCCGGATCACGCAATCCCAGCGCGCTGGATCCCTGGGGTGCGTGGGTGCATGCCATCGATGTGCGCCTTGGGGACGCGGCACTGAACAGCCATGCCCTATTTCACACAGGGTATTCGCCACTGGCTTTGTTATGGTTCGCCCTGTTGCGCGCCTGGTTGGGCCCTAAAGTCGTACCCGCCGTAACGGACAAGCGACAAAAGGACCTTCGTCAGAAGGCCACCATTACAGCGCACGAACAATTACGGGCCTGCGGTTTCACCTGGCTGGACACCCAATTGACGGCAGCCGACGAGGTCTATGCCGGGGGTGAAGCACCGGAAAACTGCTTTATCGGCGGTGGAGCGCAAAGCTGGCAAACCGTTCTCGCCTCCCTGCGGGCATTGGGTGCGCCAGCGGTGGCACCGAACGCCCCGGACAAGGCCACCCGTCTGGTGTGGGCGGTGACCTTGAATGACGACGGTGCGATCCAGGAAATCCGGCCTCTGGAACAAAAACAGGGCGCGCGTGGCTGGGGTACACCCAAGCCCATCACATTGGCCAAACTCGCCAACAGCCAGCGGCTGGAATCCTGGGATGCACAGCTGGTCCTGGCCATTCATGCGCGACAGGGTCGTTCGCGTGACTACTTCATGGATCGGGCCGCTGCCATCCTGGCCCTCGTGGGACACCCTTCCGTGGTGATGTCTGATGCGATGGATATTCCCGTAGATGTAGTTGCAGGCACCCCCGACATTGAGGTCACCCACGACGGGAAGCGATACGTTCTGGAAGTGCGCCCTAACCTGCGTGCTCCCCCCGATGCCCGCCACGGATATTTTCCCGATGGCAGCCTTGAAAAACGGGAGCAGGAAGCCTTGCGTGCCATCACTGTCGTACGCGACTCCCCGCAAAGGATCCGCGTGGTCCAGTTTACCCCGGCCCAGCGCCATGCCATCCAGCTCATGTCCGGTCGTCTCAGCATACCGGATGAAGCGCAGCCTGAACTGCAGCAAACCCTGGAATCGCTGGCCGGTCATTTTCAGATACAGTCCGACCATGCGACGGCCACCCATGAAATGGACGCGGACCCGCATTTGCGCGCCGAACTTTCCCCAGCGGGTGATGGCCTCATGCTGCGCCGGCCCGGCCTTCCGTTTCGCCTGTGGAGGTTCACCTGTTGTCGGGCCGCAGCCTGAAGCTGACCGCTCCGATGGATGCCGGCTGGCTCCAGACGCTGGTCCAGGTCCTGGAAAGCCCATGTGGCTGAGTCCCGGCAGCCGCATCTGGCTGGCGGCGGCACCGGTGGACATGTGTTCCGCAACCGCCGCGGTGATCGGCTCAAGCTCTTGCTCTGGGATGGTCTGGGTTTCTGGCTTTTGTACCGACGCCTGGATCAGGGACGGTTGCATTGGCCCAGGATGGAGAACGGGGCCATAGAACTCTCCACAGCACAGTGGGCGATGCTGGTGGAAGGAAGACCCTGGACGCCGTTACCGGTCCTCAAAGTCTGTACGCCTACCGCCTTGTAACGTATCGCAAATGCTGGCTTCTTGCCAGAGTTTCTGGTAGAATTTGTCCATGAAATCAACGGCTCCCGACGATCTTCCAACGCACCCAGACGCCCTGCGCGAAATGGTCCTGCGATTGCTGCGGGAGCGGGAAGAGAAGGACGCCGAGCACGCCCGGCAGCTGGCCGAACAGCAACGTCTTCTGAACCAAAAAGATTGGTGCCTCACCCTGCGCGATGAGACCATCGCCCGTCTGGAGATGACTATCGCCAAGCTGAAACGCTGGCGATTCGGTCGACGATTGGAAAAGCTCTCTCCCGATCAGATTCTTTTCCTGCTTGCCCCTCTTCCCCAGAGGTAATATTGGAAGATTCTGCCCAATATTGGAATTTCCCAGTACGAGTTCCCTCGCGCGGTGCTGGAAGTCCTACGCGAGCCGTTGGAATCCGGAGAAATCCATATCGCCAGGGCGGCGCGGCGGGCCACTTTTCCGGCCAGGTTTCAATTGGTCGCCGCGATGAATCCCTGTCCTTGCGGCCATCTCGGTGATCCGCAGCAGATTTGCCGCTGTACCCCGGCACAGGTCAGCCAATACCGTAGTCGGCTCTCCGGCCCGCTGCTGGACCGTATCGACATCCAGATGGAAGTGCCCGCCCTGCCGGTAAGCGCCTTACAAGAGGCGGCACAGGGCGAAAGCTCTGCCTACTGGCGCGAACGCATAGCTCAGGCCGTTGATCGCCAGTGGCAGCGCCAGCAGGTGCGCAATGCACAACTTCAGGGCGAACTGCTGGATCAGTTTTGCGCTCTGGATACGGTGGGCACCCGCCTGCTCAGCCGCGCCACCGAGACCCTGCATCTCTCCGCACGCGGTTACCATCGGGTGCTGCGCGTCGCCCGCAGTATCGCGGATCTGGAAGGGAGTGATCCGATCGGTACCCAGCATCTGGCAGAAGCCATCCAGTATCGGCGCCTGGCGCAAACATTGGCCCAATGATCAGTTAAAGAAAATACCGCTGATTTTTATATCGTCGGCCCTTACCCTAGTCCTTATGGATACCCGTGTGGTGCCCAATCGCAAAACTCGCCGAAGGAGGCAATGCCGTCTCTATACGGGCTACGGCCGCCATTCTGGAGAAGTACGCTGCCGCGCGTTGCGGATTTTCCGGAACACCCAGACCCTTCTCATACGCCAGCCCCATATCGAAGTCCGCCCGGGCGCTGCCGAGCCAGGCCGCCCGGCGATACCAGCGCAGGGCCTCTGGCCAGCCTTTGACGACGGTGCTTTCCTGACGGATAATCAGCGGAGAGTAGAGGGTGCCAAGATAAAAGGCCGCATCGGCATTCTGCGATACCGCTGCCTGCCGCAAACGCGCCAGCGCGGCTGGGTTTTGTTCGGCCTGATTACGCAGGGATTCCAGGTCATGCGCCATGGCTGCAAGAGGCAACAGACCAGCTATCAACGAGAGTATCGCACGTAGAAGCACTTCTTCTCCTCCGGCTCATCAAAGGCATTATGATCCCGCATGCTCCCGGGTGGCATGAAACACGATTTTCGGCCAGCGCTCCATGGTGAGGTCCAGGTTCACACGGGAAGGTGCCAGGTAGGCGAGGCGATTCCCCGCATCTTCCGCAAGCTGCTCTTCATGCTTTCGGGTAAATTCGGCGAGCATTTTTGGATCAGCGCACTGAATCCAGCGCGCCGTCTGCACCGTCACCGCCTCAAAAATCGCGTCCACCGCATATTCGGTTTTCAGCCGTTCCGCCACCACATCAAATTGCAGTACCCCCACCGCACCCAGGATCATATCCCCGCCGTGCAGCGGTTTGAAGACCTGGGTTGCGCCTTCTTCCGCCAGTTGCTGCAAGCCTTTTTGCAGTTGCTTGGCCTTGAGCGGGTTCCGCAGGCGCACCCGGCGGAACAGTTCCGGTGCGAAGTAGGGAATCCCGGTGAACTGCAAGGCCTCACCCTGACTGAAACTATCGCCGATCTGAATACTGCCGTGATTATGCAGGCCGATGATGTCACCGGCGAAGGCCTCCTCTACCAGTTCACGCTCCTGAGCCAGGAAAGTAATAGGATTATGCACCTGGATATCCCGACCCAGACGCAACTGTCTGATTTTCATACCCCGTTTGAAATGTCCGGAACAGATCCGGAGAAAGGCCACCCGATCGCGATGCTGAGGATCCATATTCGCCTGAATCTTGAATACAAAACCACTGAAAGCCTCTTCTTCGGGCATCACGGTCCGACCGGTAGTAGGACGGGGGCGCGGCGAAGGTGCCCAGTCGATAAGGGCACCCAGCAATTCCCGCACCCCGAAGTTGTTGATGGCGGAGCCGAAAAATACCGGTGTCTGCTGTCCCTGCAAAAATTCCTCCAGCGAGAAGGGGTGGGAGGCGGCACGCAGCAATTCCACCTGTTCCCGCAACTCGGGCATTTCTTCGGAAAAGCGGCGGTCCAGCTCCGGATTATTGATCCCGGCAATCCGCTCCACCGCCTGCTCCCGGGTCTCCTCCCCCGCAGCGAAGACCAGCACTTCATCGCGTAGCAGGTGATATACCCCGCGGAAACGCTTGCCCATGCCAATGGGCCAGGTGACGGGGGCACACCGAATGCCCAGCACCGATTCCACCTCATCCAGCAATTCCGTCGGGTCACGGCTTTCGCGGTCGAACTTGTTCATAAAGGTGATGATGGGGGTATCGCGCAGACGGCAGACCTCCAGCAACTTGATGGTCTGCGCCTCGACGCCATTGCCGCCGTCGATCACCATCAATGCCGAATCTACGGCTGTCAGCACCCGGTAGGTATCTTCGGAAAAGTCCTGATGACCCGGTGTGTCCAGCAAATTGATGACGTGCTCATCATACTCGAACTGCATGACCGAACTGGCCACCGAAATGCCGCGGCTCTTTTCAATGGCCATCCAGTCGCTGGTGGCGTGACGACTGCTTTTACGCGCTTTGACCGTCCCTGCGAGCTGAATGGCACCCCCGAAGAGCAGGAGCTTTTCGGTAAGCGTCGTCTTACCGGCATCGGGGTGGGAGATGATGGCGAAGGTACGGCGACGCCGAATGGCGTCGGTAAAAGCATTGGCCGGAGCCGCAGCAACAGGGGATAACGACATAAACGATCAACCTTCCTTGAGTTGGTTTGCGGACGGCAGGAGCGACAGGGACAAGACCAGCGCATCCTCCCGACCCTCTCCATTGCGATAATAATTCAGACGCACTCCGATTTCATGAAATCCTTGGGAGCGGTACAGATCCTGCGCACCCGCATTGGACACGCGCACTTCCAGAAAAACCCTTTGCGCACCCAGTTGCCCGGCGCGGCAGAGGAGATGTTGCAGCATCCGCCGCCCGAAACCGCGCCGACGCAGGGCGGTCGCCACGCCGAGATTCAGGATATGTGCCTCGGCCGCGCCCGTGGACAGGACACCAAAGGCTCCCAGCACACCGTCATCGTTTTCCATAATCCAGGCATCATAACCCGCTTGCAGGCATTCGCGGAAAACACCCCGCGTCCATGGCCCCGGGGAGATTTGCGACTCCAGCGCCGCTACCGCGTCCAGATCATCCACCAGCATGGGGCGCAGATTCATTTTACGTTTCCTCTGGCAGGGAGGGGCGGATATAGTGCGGTTCCAACAGCGCCGGGAGAATACCCCGGTCTCCCGACTGACAGCGCGCCTGGGCAAGGCGCAATACGGCTCCGGCCCGGGGAAAACTATCGTCGCTCCAGCCCAGTATCCCCGGACCCTGCCAGCGGGCATGATAAACGTGCCAACCCGTACCGAGCCCCCACCACTGACCCTCCTCTGGCCAATCCACGGCCTCAGGTGCACAGACTTTTTCGGCGCCCCTTAACCGGGGAATCCCTTGCGCGTCCTGAGCGAACACCCCGCTATAGACTTCTCCTTTGCGTGCATCCAGCGCCGCGAGTACCAGTGGTTGGGGTACCGTCGCCGCCAGTGCCTGCAGACTGGAAACGGGATAAACCGGCAGCCCGCGTGCCATTGCCAGTGCCTGGGTCGTACTGACACCGATGCGCACCCCGGTGAAGCCTCCTGGCCCCACCCCGCAAGCGATGGCCCCTATATCGGCGAGGGTCATGCCGACCCGATCCAGCACCCGCTGAATCATGGGGAGCAGCAACTGGCTGTGGGCATTCACCGCCACGACAAACTCTTCGACCACCCCGGACGAGGTGCTGACGGCCACTGAGCAGGCCTCAGTAGCGGTGTCCATGGCCAGAAAACGCGGCAGTCCCATCAGGCTTCTCCCCGCCAGAACGCATGGATCGCGTCGAGGCTGGAAACACGCCGCATAGGCGGCAGACTGTCGAGGAAAATGCGCCCGTACCCCTTGCTGCGCAGGCGCGGATCGCAGAGCATCAGCACACCGCGATCCATCTCCGAGCGAATCAGCCGCCCTACACCCTGGCGCAGGGCAATCACCGCCTGAGGAATCTGTAACTCGCGGAAGGGTTCACCGCCCGCCGCCTGACACTGCTCCGTGCGGGCACGCAGAATCGGATCAGAGGGATTGGCAAAGGGCAATTTGTCGATGATGACACAGGAGAGGGCCTCGCCCTGCACGTCCACCCCCTCCCAAAAGCTGGCCGCACCCAGCAGCACCGCATTACCCAAACTGCGAAAACGGTCCAGGAGACGGGGGCGCGGCATGCTCCCCTGCACCAGAATGGGGAAGGACAAGCGCTGCGGCAGGGATGCTGCCGCCTCCTGCAAAGCGCGGTGACTGGTGAAGAGGAAAAAGGTCCGTCCGCCACTGGCCTCGATGACTGGCGCCGCCGCGTCCAAGCAGGCCCGTGTATAGGAAGGATGACCGGGTTCCGGCATCAGAGGCGGCAGATAGAGCAGGGATTGCCGCGCATAATCAAAGGGCGAGACTGCTGTAAGGGTGCTCACCGCCGTCAGACCCAGAGCACGTTCAGTACTGGCGAAACTGTCACCTACGCGCAAGGTCGCACTGGTGAGAATGACACTTTCCACCGGTTCCAGCAGGTGCCGCTGCAAGGGCGCCGCCACGTCCAGGGGAGTGGCATGGAGCTGCACCGTGCGCGCTTTCTTCTCCTGCCAGAACACCATGTTCGGGGCGTTGTGCGCGGCAAAGAAATCTACCGTCGCCAGCAGCACCACCCCACGCGCCGCACATTGTTCCAGGCCCTTGCCGCGCGCTGCTGCGGCACTCAGTGCCTGGCCCAGTTCCGCCACCGCCTGACGCAAACGGGCGAAGGCAGAGCCTTCCGCACTATCGGGATTCAAAGCCCAGGAGCCACGCTCGTCACCCGGACCGAGAACCGTCCGCCACGCCGTCGTTTGCGTTTCCACCTGTGCGGCTGCTGCAAGCAAACACTCATCATCCCCCGCTTCGGCCAGAGTTTCGGCGCGGCTATCTCGCCCCCAGTCCCAGAGCTGATGGCTACTCAGGTGCTGACCGAAATAACGCCCGGCCAGATCCAGCACTTGATGGGCCTCATCCAACACCATGGCATCGACTCGCGGCAACAGGTCCCCCATACCGTTGGCCTTCAACGCCAAGTCAGAAAAAAGCAGATGATGATTCACCACCAGAATCTCCGCCTCCTGAGCCTGGCGCCGCGCCTCGACGACATGGCAGCGCCCATATTCTGGGCATTCACTGCCAGGACAGTTGTCTCGGGTCGACGTTACCAGAGGCCAGACCGGCGAATCTTCGGGCACCGAGGTCAACTCACTGACGTCGCCCTCCCGCGTTCGCCCCGCCCAGTCGGCCACCCGCGCCAAAGGTGCCACCAAGGCTGGCGCCACGCCCTCGGCACTGAAGCGTTGCAGACGATACCGGCAGAGATAGTTGGATCGCCCCTTGAGGCGACTCACGCGCAAGGGCTTTCCCATCGCCCGCAGCAGAAGCGGAATGTCCTTCTCCAGGATCTGATCCTGCAGCGCCTTGCTACCGGTAGAAACCAGCACCTTGCGCCCGGAAAGCATGGCGGGCAGGAGATAAGCGAAGGTTTTACCGGTGCCCGTCCCCGCCTCGATCAGCGCCACCCCGCCGTCGCGCAGGGTATGGGCCACCTGCGCGGCCATAGCCTGTTGCTGCTCCCGTGCCCTGAATTGCGGCAACGCCCGCGCCAACGCGCCAGCCTCGCCCAACAGCACAGACCAGTCCTGGCCTCCCCCAGTCACGCCCGACACCTCATCGCTGCTCCCGTTTTATCGTCAGTCCTGCTATTTTTACACAAATCATGGGGAAAGAGGGCATTCATGTATAAACGGCGTGTACGTATCCTGTTCTGGCATCCGACCGATCCGGCAAAGGCCCACTATGCCACGACGCTGGCGGAATCCCTGGGCGCCGACTGGCTGGAGGCGAGGTCGGGGGAAACCGACCACGACTGGCCCGATCTACTCATCGCCCTCGACTGCCACGTCGCACCTCCCATTTTCCGCGCCGCGCATACCCAGTGCAAATGCTGGCCCCTGGTGGCCCAGGACATCTGGGAGGACGCCGTGCATAAACGCATCCTCGGTATGATCGGCGGCCTGCATTTGCTCGCCCGTATGGATCGGAGCGGGCCACCACCCCATGTCTTTGACTAAAGGAAGCCGCCATGCAAGTTCGCGAAGAGAAAGAGCAGAGCGTAGAAGTCATTTTGACCGCCCGTGAGGCGGTACAAATCGCCAGCGATATCCTAGCGAACCCAAAAACGGCCGGGCCAGGAGCCGTTGCCTTGGCTGAACTGCTGCAGAAGGAGGGATTCACGGCTGCCCAGACTCAGGCGCCCGACCGTTATGAGTGGAAGACGCCGGATGATATGGAGCAGGACGTCTAGCGCCCAATTGCGTCGCGGCCCGCCTTACAGCATATAGCACCCGCAGGCTGAATCAGGACGCGGGGTTTTGTTGGATGATAAAGCGAATGGTTACTTCGTCGTCAGGAAGCGCTGGACACCGGCAGACGGCGCGCCCCGTCAAAACGTGCGGCCCAATAAGGGTCATTCAAACTCGCTACGCGAACCCCTGTACTCGGGGTCTGGGCGCTGACAAAGTGCTCGTCACCGATATATATCCCGACATGGGAAAAAGGCCGGTGCAGAGTGTCAAAAAACACCAGATCGCCCGGCTTTAGATCATCCCGGGAAACCCTCCGCAACTGGGCGGCCTGGGCATAAGACGTACGCGGTACATGAATATCAAACTTCGCCAGGATGTATTTGACAAAACCGCTGCAGTCGAACCCTGAGACTGGGCTCATCCCGCCCCAGCGATAGGGAGCACCGATGAATTTGAGCGCAGAAACCACCATCCGGCGAGGGGACAGCCAGGAACCTGTGTCAGGATGGCCATCCGAATCCGCATATCTCCCTTCCTGCGCAATAACATCCGCCAGTTGGGCGGCCGCCTGCGGCCCGACAGCGACATTTCCACTGCTTTCTAGAGCCTGCAAAGGGTGGCGGGTCCAGTGATAAGCCTGACTCGCCAGCATCTCCAACGCCAGCCGCAGATGCGATTGCTGCGGCAGCGGGGCCCCAGGCATCGGATCAACTGGAGCAGCCACCGGCCGTTTCGGAAGAACCACTGGCACGTCATCCGTCGCCATCCCGGTCTTGACCAGGCCCAGCGACTGGTCGACAAAAACGGGGCTGGTTACGTTATCGCTATCCACTACCGGGAAGGACTGCATGGGGAAGCCGTAGGTCGGAACGGTCTGCGGAGCCGCACCAACCCCAGCAAATTCAACGGGGGCAAGATGCAGCAACCGTAACGCCGTCGGCGTCAGCGAGGTGTAGTCACCTTTTGCGGCACGTGTCGCCTTGTGGTGGGAGCGCAGGTAAGCATGGTGAACGACCCTATGCAAGGGTGTGTGGGTATGGTGGTGACTGACCCTATGCAAAGGCTTGTGAGCCACCCCGTGCGGGGCCGCCTGACACACACTGATCCCGCCTAAAAACGTCATTACCGCCATGGCAACCCGCCAGCGATGTTTTTTTTGCATTCGTTCGTCTCCCGAATTACCTGGGAATCGCCGCTGCGTAATCTGCCCGTTGGCCGATTATGCAGAGACATTGCCATTTCTCAAAACAAGACAGAGAAACTTCGAGGCTCTCCCTACCTACAATAAAAAAGCCGAACAAGTTCGGCTCGATATACATACTGCACTCCAGATGCGGACACATGGCGACAACCCAGAGCGCCGGCCGGACTACCGGTTACGCGGTCACTCTCTCCCAAACCAAGTCTAATATTAGTCATTAGTAAAATCAATGGTCCATAGCTGTTCTTTGGGACTATAGGTCGTATTCATCCCCAAGGCAAGACCCCATCGCTAGTCATGAAGCGCTATGGCGCACCTCCGGGGCAAGCCCGGACAAGTGCCATCGATACCATGACGGCAACAGGATTCTGAGGCCACGCCTGCTCTGGTCAGGGATGATTGACATGCAGCCTTCTCTATATTTACCATAATAGGAATGAGTCTTATTACATAAATAAAGGAGCGTACCCCATGCCCTGCCTTTTTCGTCTGGCCACTGCCGTGCTCATCCTCTGCGCTGGCACTTTCGGGCCATTTTCTGGTGTCTGGGCGGCGGAGGATCCAGCGGCCTGGAGAAACGGCCCTGTCCCCGATGCAACAGGCCTTTCTCCCAAATATCTGCCCGCTTACCGTCATCTGACAGACGGCATCTCCTGGGCTGGGCATGCCGACAGTGAGCTATTTTCCAACCTCACCGGCGGCATTCGCCGGGGCAGCGAGGGCAACCTTGCCGGCCAGATTGGTGGCGAGTACGACACCGAGAAGGCCGGTCTCTGGAAGGGCGGAAAATTTAGCCTTTCCCTCATGGGCATTTATAGCAGCGGGGTCCAGCAAAATTATAGCGGCGACATCCAGACGGCCAGTAATATCTGGGCACCCGACGCGGTCCGTTTTTATGATGCCGCCTTTCGCCAACGCTGGACGGACTGGATCAACACCCGTGTCGGTTACATGGATGTGAATTATTACTTCGACGTCACTGCCAATGCCTTGCAGCTCATCAACAGCTCCTTTGGCATAACGCCGACCATGACCGTCAACGTCCCGGGTACCGCCACCTATCCTTATTCAGGCCTAGGTTTCCTGGTGGGTATCCATAACGAGCATCTGAGCAGCAAGGTTGCAGTATTTCAGGGCGATCCACAGCACCAGACCTCCGCCTTCGATCGCGGCTACATGGCGTTGTGGGAAGGCGGCCTGCACTGGGGCAAAAAAGAGGACGAGGATCTGGAGAACAATGCCGACGATTACGGCGAGTATGTGCTCAAGATGGGTGCCTGGCATTATCAACAATCCAACCCAGACCGCTACGGGCTTTCCCCGACCACCTCCGGCATCTATGCCGTGGCCGAGGGCAATTGGGATCTATCCGGAGAACGGGAACTGGGCGCCTTTATCCAGATGGGCGGTGCGCCGCAGAACCTCAATCCCGTACCTTGGTATCTGGGCCTCGGCTTGCGCCTGGGTCATCCCTTCCCCAGTCGGCCCGATGACAGCCTGTCCGTGGGCATGGCTATGGCATGGTTACGCTCCGGACCCGTGGCGGAGGCCCTGGGTGTGGAGCCAGCAGATATTCGCGGCGCGGAAACGTCCTATGAATTGACCTACGTGGCGAAACTCACGGAGCATGTCAGTCTGCAGCCGGACCTTCAGTATATTCAGCATCCCAATGGCTATTATCCGGATAGCACCGTTGGCATTCTGCGCGTACATGTTGAATTTTTCTGAAGTCCGACGGATCTGCCATGGACGCTTTCATCATGAATTCATCTATCACTTCCCCATCCGAGTCACTTTTCATCGGTGATCTCCGCCTTGGCGACCATGCCCGGGTGCTGGAAATCACCGGAGGCAAAGTCATGCAGCAGCGCCTGGGCATGCTGGGTATCCGCCGCGACACTCCTGTCCGCGTGGTGCACGGACCCGGCAAACGCGGCGCGGTCTTACAGGTAGGCGGCGCACGCATCGCCCTGGGCTGGGGAGTCATCCAGCGTATCCGCGTAGCCGTCATCCCCACTGAAAGCACCCATACCGGAGAAAAAACATGAGCGACTGTCATGACACACCACAGCGCAGCCCGGTGTCGGCCAGGTTGCCGGTCATCGCCCTGACCGGCAATCCGAACTGCGGTAAAACTACCCTGTTCAACCTACTGACCGGCGCCCACCAGCATGTAGGCAACTGGCCCGGCGTCACTGTGGAACGGCGCAGCGGCACTATGACCATGGGCCGCCGCAAAATCTCCGTGGTAGACCTTCCCGGTGTCTACAGTCTGATGGGGGGTGGCGGAGAAGATCAGCGGGTGGCGCGCGACTTCCTGCTCGATGGCCAGGTCGATCTGATCGTCAACATCGTCGACGCCTCCAATCTGGAGCGGCACATGGCCCTGACCGCCGAGCTTCTGGAAACAGGGCGGCCGATGGTTCTGGTTCTGAACATGGTCGATGAGGCGGAAGCCCACGGTCTGCAGGTACGCAGCCATGAACTCTCAGCAGCCTTGGGTGTTCCGGTCATCCCCATGGTAGCCCGGAAAGCCAGGAACCGCACCAGGCTGATGGAGACCCTGACCCAGGCACTGGATCACCCCGCCCTGGGTAATGTGCTCGATTATGGCCAGCTTATCGATGCGGCACTCACCGCCCTCGGCATCCTGCTGCACGGTGACCCACCGGCACACCGGCGCTTTACCGCCCTGCGCCTGCTGGAAGGGAACACCGACCCGACCGACCCAAAAACGCAGCATGCTCTGCAACAGATCAGCAGCGAACTCGCAGTAACAAGCGATGAAACCCCTGCCGACCTGATCATGGACCGCCGCTTCGCCTGGGCGCAGGAAATGGCCGCCATTGCGGTGCACCGCCAGGGTCCGGCCGGGCTCCGTCAAAAAATCACCGACCGACTGGATCGGGTGGTATTGAACGACTGGCTGGGCGTGCCGGTTTTTCTGGCGGTACTGTATCTGGTTTTCGTCGTCAGCTTCAGTGGCGGCAATATCTTCCTGGACTTTTTCGATCAGGCCTCGGCAGCACTGCTGATCCATGGCGTCGGTCATCTACTGCTGAGCGCCGGGCTGCCCACCTGGCTGATCTCCATCATCGCCGGTGGTATCGGCGGCGGGCTGAATCTGGTGATTTCCTTCATCCCACCCATCGGCCTCACTTTTCTCTTTCTCGCCTTTCTGGATGACTCGGGCTACATGGCCCGCGCCGCCTACGCCATGGACCGCCTGATGCGCCGTATGAGCTTACCCGGCAATGCCCTGGTGCCCATGGTCATCGGCTTCGGCTGCAATGTACCCGCCATCATGGGCTCGCGCATCATCGAAGACCCGCGAGGGCGTATTCTGACCGTGCTGATGCAGCCCTTCATGTCCTGCTCCGCACGCCTGACCATTTACATGGCCTTTGCCGTCGTGTTTTTCCGCAGCAACGGCGGACAGGTGGTCTTTGCCCTCTATGTGCTGGGGATCATCGTTGCCCTACTGACGGCGTGGCTACTTGGCAAAACCGCCCTGCGCGGCGAGGTACTGCCCTTCGTCATGGAACTGCCACCCTATCGCCTGCCCAGTTTCCGCAGCGTGTTTCTCCAGGCCTGGCAGCGCCTGAAGGTGTTTATCTTCCGGGTGGGTCGGGTGATTGCGGTCATCGGCGTCGTGCTCTTTATTCTCCCCGGCATCGGCTGGACGGATCGCGGTCTGCGCAGCACCGACATCGACCATTCCCTGCTCGCCCAGGGCAGCCGCGCGCTGGTCCCGATTTTTGAACCCATGGGCGTTCATCAAGACAACTGGCCCGCCATTTCCGGCCTGATTGCCGGGGCGGCCGCCAAGGAGATCGTGATCGGCACCCTCAACGGCATTTATCAGCGGCAGAATGCAGCCGACCTGATGGCGGACTACCGCGATCCCGATATTGCCGGGCAACTCCTGGGCGCGATCAAAACCATCCCCGCCAACACGGTTACTTTTTTTACCACGCTGGATGATCCGCTCGGCCTCTCGGCCATGGACTCCACGGGTACCGCCGAACAGGCCTCCGGTGCCGAAAGTGCGACCCTGCAAGCCATTGCGGCCGGATTCATCCCCCTTTCCGCCTTTGCTTATCTGGTCTTTGTGCTGCTCTATGTGCCCTGCGCCAGCACCATGGGGGCACTGCGCCGGGAAGTCGGATGGGGATGGATGAGCTTCTCCCTGCTTTATGGCACCGGCCTGGCCTGGAACGCCAGCACGATGATTTACCAGACGGGCACCTTCGCCGAACATCCGGGATCCTCTACGGCATGGATCGCCGGAGTGCTGGCAGCTTTTGCCTTGCTGGTCATCGGGCTGCGGCTTTATGGACAACGCAGCGACGCCCTATCCAAGCCATCTCAGAACCGAAGGGCGTCGGCATGAAACCGTTATTCGCAGTTCGGGAGGTGCTACAGAAACAAGGCATGGCCAGCGCCAGTCAGATAGCTGCGGAATTAAAGCTCTCGGTCGGACTGGTCGAGGACATGCTGATGTACTGGCGGCGGCGCGGCGTGGTAGAGCAAGTATCCGTGGGCACCTGGGGAAGTTGTGGCCGGAGTTGCCATTCCGGCGGCTGCGGCACTTGCAGCAATGCCTCCGCGTCTCCTGTTCATGTCTACCGCTGGTGCGGCGGTGGGGAGAAGGCAGTGACGACAGCCCAGCCCGCCGTTCCACCGACTTGGCATCAACCATGAACTGGCGGGTGGTCACTTCACCTATTGTCTCCATGATGGGGTTCTCTATACTTATCCAACAGGCCGGAAATGATGTTTGATTGGCCATGACGGACGAGGTGACAGGTGCGGGTAACAGTGGCAGCCATTCAGATGGCCGTTGGCGAAGACGAGGCCGAGAATATTGCAAAGGCGCTACAGCAGGTCAGTGTAGCGGCCGATGCCGGAGCGAGGATCATCCTCCTCCAGGAACTCTTCAGCACGCCGTACTTCTGCAAGGATCAGAATCCCGATTTCCTGACCCTGGCGCAGCCCCGCGACAGCCACCCGGCCTTGCTCGCCATGCAAAAGCTGGCGCGGCAACGCGAAATCGTGATCCCGGTCAGTTTTTTTGAGCGCGCCAATAACGCCTTCTTCAACAGTCTGGTGGTTTTTGACGCCGACGGCAGCGATCTCGGGCTCTATCGCAAGGCCCATATCCCGGACGGCCCCGGCTATCAGGAAAAGTTTTATTTCAGCCCCGGCGACACCGGGTTCCGCGTGTTTGACAGCCGCTACGGACGCCTCGGCGTCGCCATCTGCTGGGACCAATGGTTCCCGGAAGCGGCGCGGGTGATGGCCCTGCGGGGTGCCGAAATACTGCTCTACCCCACTGCCATCGGTTCCGAGCCTCAGGCGCCGGAAATCCACAGTCGCGGACACTGGACCCGGGTCATGCAGGGCCATGCCGCCGCCAACCTGATCCCCGTCGTGGCTGCCAACCGGGTGGGACGGGAAATCGGCCGGGAAAGCGAGATCACCTTCTATGGCGGTTCCTTCATCAGCGACGCGACCGGCGCACTCATCGCCCATGCCGGTCAGGAAGAAACCATCCTCTACGCCGATCTGGACCTGCAAGCCCTCGCTGCCCAGCGGCTGGAGTGGGGACTCTTCCGGGATCGCCGCCCGGAACTCTATGCGCCCATCCTGACTTTGGACGGAAATCCGCACCGTGGATGATTCCCATCCCTCCGCACCACCCGTTATCGCCCTGAGTGCCTATGAGCGCAACGGGGAGGCCTTTTCCCTCGCCCCTCAATATGCCGCCGCCGTTTGTCAGGCGGGTGGGTTGCCCGTCCTCTTTCCGCCTCAGTGCCCCGAAGCCCGGGTCATTCTGTCGCGCTGTGATGCGCTCGTGCTTACCGGCGGCGGCGACATCTCTCCCGATTTTTATGGCGCGCCGTGCGGCAACAGCGTCCACGCCGTACACCCGGATCGCGATGCCGCCGAGATCGCTCTGGCGCGGGAAGCCATCGCCCAGGGTATCCCGGTACTCGGCATCTGCCGCGGACTGCAGATCATCAACGTGGCGCTGGGCGGCGACCTGCTCCAGGACCTGCCCACCAGCATCGGCACTCGCATCTGCCATCGCAATGCCGAACATGACCCCGTCCTGCATGAGGTCATCGTCCTGCCGGACACGTTGCTGAGAGGCATCGTCGGGCAGGATACCCTGGAGATATCCTCCTGGCACCACCAGGCCATCGCAAATATGGCCCCCGCGCTACGCATCAACGCCATCGCCGAAGATGGCGTCATTGAAGCCGTGGACATGCCCGACAATCCGGACGTCTTCGCCGTCCAGTGGCACCCGGAGCATACCGCCGCCGGTGACCCGCACCAACAGGCCCTGTTTGCCTGGCTGGTACAGCGCGCCGCTCGGCGCCTGGCGCGCGGGGTGGGGGAATACGGCGCCACGAAAAACTAGCGGGAGGGGGTCCCAGCAGGCTGCAAACGCTGCTGCAGCCATGCCAGCACGGCGGGAATCAGCGAAACCACGATGATGGCGACAATCACCAAACTCAGGTGGCTTTTGACCCAAGGAAAGCGTCCGAGAAAATATCCCGCACCCAGCAAGCCTCCCACCCACAGGATCGCTCCTGTCAGATTGAAGCCCAGGAAGCGGCGATAGGGCATGGCCGCAATACCGGCCACAAAGGGCGCGAAGGTTCGGATAACCGGCAAAAAGCGGGCAATGATCACGGTCTTGCCGCCGTGTCGCGCATAGAAGCGCCGGGTCGTATCCAGGTGCCGGACATTGAGCAGGCGCCCGCCAAAGAGGTGGACACCCCAACGGCGGCCCACCGCGTAATTCACCGCATCACCCAGCACCGCGGCCGTCACCAGCAGACCCAGCAGCCCGGGTGCGCTCATGACGCCCACCCCGGCAAGTGTGCCACAGATAAAAAGCATGGAGTCACCCGGCAAAACCGGCATGATCACCAGCCCCGTTTCCGCAAAGAGGATCAGGAACAACAGGGCATAGACCCACGCCCCGTATTCCTGAAGAAGGATGGTCAGATATTGGTCGAAATGCAGCAGGATCCGCAGGAGGTGATGAATATCCGGCATTGGCGCGATCACCCTCTGTGACGCGGACTCACGCGTCTTCCGGTGCGCCGCAGTAGCGCTGATAGTGACGTTCGAACATCTTCTCCAGTTCCATAATCACAGACTCCGCCGCTTCCCCGCCCACCACATGCCTGGACATCAGATTGGAGGTGTCGTTGAGCATTGCCTTGGCATCCAGCATGGCATAGCTCTCGCGCAGGCGTTTGATGGCGCCGACGACGGTCTCTCCGTCTCTGGCGGGCAGCATCTTCGGTTCCTGGGGTGCCACCGCCGGCTCCGGCTGTTGTCGGCTTTTCAAGAAATCAGCGAAGGCCAGTACCTGCTCCTGCTCCGCACTCCCGAGTTTGCGCAGGACGCGGAGAAAATGACGCTCCCGGCTATTCATACATCCGCTCCGGTATCCACCTTGAGAGAAAACACCCGCGGCTTGCGCTTCTCGGTCATGAGGGACAACTCGCGGACCATGGCGATGATGACCCGGTCCGTGGTTTTCTGCATCTCCGGCCACAACGTCCGCGCCTGTTCCAGAAGTTCCCCGATATTCTCGGGGGTTTCGCGGCCTTCTTCCATGAGGATATCTTCAATCAACCCCGGCTTCATCTCCGGCCGGAACAGCAGTCCCACAACACCGTCCTCCGCGCGGAAGGCAATCCAGCGGCCGTCATCATCCACCACCAGCGGCTTGATGTCTTCCGGCAAGGTCGCCGTCCCCGGAGACCAGACCATGACTCGGGCGCCGTCCACCGCCTGCGCCAACGGGTCGTCCCGGCCTGCCTCCGTAGCATGTGCCGTGGTGAAATAGGCGTTATGGTAAGGCTCCGGGTGCAGTTCCGCCCCTTCGTACTGTGCCAGCAACAACGCGCCCAGACCGAAGCCCACCACCGGTCGCTTCGCCTTGCGAAAAATGGCGATGGTATTGAGCTCCTGGGTCAGCCACGTGTAGCGGTCCGACTCCAGGGGGGACATTGGTCCACCCAACAGGAACAATGCATCAAAGGTCAGGGCATTGCCCGGCAGTTCGCCACTGAGAAAAACCCGGAAGTAACTGAAACCGATGTCGCGTTTCTCCAGTTGACTCTCCACGATGCCCAGGAATTCCGAGTAACTGTGCTGCACGACAGCGAAATGCTTCATGTCAAACCTCCCGACGCACCGGCACCGACAGCATGTCCCTGCTACAGCGATCCTTGGCGAACTCCAGAAATTCATCCATCACCAGACTGCGGAATTTCTGCTTCTGATAGACGAAGGAATAAGGACGGGCCAGCGGCGGATCCAGCGGGCGGGCCAGCAAAGTTCCCAACGCCAACTCCTTGAGGACAGTCGCCTCAGAAACGACCGCCACCCCCAGCCCGCCTTCCACGGCGCCCTTGACGGCTTCGGGGCTGCCCAGCTCCATGGTAATATTGAGATCGTTGGCATCCACGCCGACCTGATTCAGGTACTCCATGGTCACCTCACGGGTGCCCGATCCTTCTTCACGGGACACGAAGGGATAATCCAGCAATTCCTGCGGCGTCACACTTTCGTGAGTGCCCAGGACATGGTCGGGGTGGGCAATCACAATCATGGAGTCCATGCAACACTTGAGGGTGGCGAGGCTCTTGTTGGTTACCAGACCTTCCACCAGCCCCAGATCGATACTGTTATCCTCGATCATGTGGACGATTTTATCCGTATTACCCACATACATACGTACCTGCACATCGGGATACTTCATTTTGAAGTCACCCAGCACCCGGGGCAGCATGTATTCGGCAATGGTCGTGCTGGCACCGATGAACAGATGCCCGCGCAGATCGCCCGTCATTTCCCCCACCCGGTTGGACATTTCGCCATAAAGCGAGATGATGCGCTCAGCGTAATCATAAACCACCATACCGGCCTCGGTGAGGCTGATGCGATTATGGGTGCGATCAAACAAGCGCGTGTTGAACTGTTCTTCCAGCTGCTTGACCTGGAAGGTCACCGCCGGCTGGGTCATATGCAGCGTATCCGCGGCCTTGGTAAAGCTGAGCAGCCTTGCCACCGTATGAAAAACCTGTAAACGCCTGTCTGCCATGGAAATCCTCAAGTCGCCCGCGACTTTTCGCCAGTTTAGGGGTAATATCTGAGCGCTTCAATACAGTATTACGGAGGATACCCCATGCCCAAGGCTTGGGAAAAGCTCGATCTGCAAGGCGCTGGGGTACAGAGTCTACAAATTCGTCTGCAAAAACTCCAGAAAAAATCTCTATGGGGTTATCTGTACTGGTGTTGTTTCCCGGTCGGCGCCCATCGCTTCTACCTGGAACAGCCGTGGGCATGGGCCTTTCCGCTGGTCAGCGTGGCGATTGTCGTACTGGCTTTTTTGGGTCTGACCTGGGAGGCAGTCGGTTTCGCCGTCGCACTCTGCGTCGCTGCGCTTTGGGATCTCCGCCGTATTGGTCTGTGGATCAGCGCTTACAACAAGGATCTGCGCAAGGCGAGCTGGTTTGCCAAACAAACGCCGGCCGCTCCCGCCGATTACCAAGGGCGCGCGGACGCCGGGGAACACCTTATGCAGTGGCAGCGCGAGCTACAGGACTATACCCAAACTAAGGAGAGCGAGCGCGCCGGCCATCCTGCCGCCAATGCGCCCGGCAGGAAAGGCTTTGCACCGGGCCAGCGCCGACTTTCTTTCGCGGAACAGGAGCGACTGCTTGCGGAGATGGCGAAATCCGCCAAAAGCACAGCGGCGAAAAATCCACCCGATTCCGCCGAAAAGTAAGCGGAAGCCGTTCCCCCGGCCTATTGCTCCTTTTCAAACATGGCCAGATAACGTTCTTTGGAAAGCGGAAGCTGTCTGGCTACCGCCAGGACATCAGGGAGATGCAGCGGGGTGCTGAGCCCCACCAGAGTGACGCCTATGCCGGGCGTGGAGCGCACAAACTGAATGGCGCGCTGCGCGGCATCGGCCAATTCCGGCATGGCTTCCTGCAGGGACGGCACCTCTTCCCGCGCCAGCAGACCCTTGCCAAGGGGATGGCTGGCCATGATGGTCAGCTTGAGCTGAAAAGCCGCCTGGATGGTGGAGCCGATGTTGCCCTGCCCCGTGACCTGACTGAAACGGGTGTAGGCCTCCGGCATCAGCGCGTTGAAAGGCAACTGCACTACTCGTAGATGATGGCGATTCCCCTGCCCCGCCGCCTTCTCCGCCAGGCCGATAAGGCTGGTCAGGGACTGGAACAGGGTATTATCCGTCTCCACCCGGCAGGCATTGAAGGTGGAAATGCCGTAGTAGCGAATCTTGTTGGCCTGCACCGCCGCTTCGAGCATGGTGAACACATCCACCAGTTTGCGATACATCTGTTCTTTGTCAATCAAAGGGATATGCACCTCCGGCTGATCCACCAGAAACACATCCAGGGTTCCCAGACCAGTTTGCGCGCGCAACATATCCAGTTGCCAGGCAATATATTCGGGGCTCAGGCAGTGAACCCCCTGAACCAGGTCCTCCTCTTTGCCCAGCCCCTTGGCCGCCACCTCCTCACGGAAGAATGTCAGCGGATCTTCTGGCCGTCCGCCAGGGAAGGTCAGAAAGCCCCCCTTGCCAACCACGAAAAACTCCTCACGCTGAATACCTGCCGCCATCGCCTTCGCGATACCTACACCTACCGCTCGCCCGGCCCGGCCGAGGCGGTAGTTGGCACCCGTGTCGACGACGTTGATGCCCGCCTGCAAGGCCCGCGCCACAATGGCCGCCACCGCGACATCCGTCACATCGTCCACGCCACCGGGGAAGGTACCGACACCCAGGGAGGATAGCTTGATGCGGGTGTTCAAAAAGTCACTGAAGTGTTCGTCAGCGAGGGTCCCGGCGAAGCGCGCCACATAGGCCTTGGTACCCGCACTGTTGGCGGCCCCCGGAATCAGTCCATTTTCCGCAGCATTCACGCAGCGTTACTCCTGTTGGCAAAGAGGGGATGGTGGTGCAGCAAAAAGTCCAGGCGTTCACGCAGCTCGGCACGCACCGGGCCGGGCCGGGCCGCATCTTCCAGACTCAGGAACTGTTGACGATAGTCTGGCGCATCCTCATCGTCCAGTTCCCATTCGACCGCCTGGAGCAACGCTTGCCCGGATGCGGGCAATTCCGCGGCTAACGAGCGACCGCTGAGAATCGCCCAGAGACCGGTCCAACAGCGCGCCAAAGCAACGGGATGATAACCACCCCCGCCCAGGATCAGCAGACGCGGACTTTCCGCCACGATCTGGCGCACGACTTGCCAGAATAAGCCGTTGGACACCCGAAACCTACTCAAAGGATCCGGTGCGAGGATATCGGTGCCCGCCTGCAGAACGACGACGTCCGGGCTAAAGCGCTGCAAGACGCGAGGCCATAACTCGGCAAAAGCCAGTGTATATTCGCTGTCATTCACTTCTTTGGGCAAAGGCAGATTAACCGCCAGCCCCGGCCAGTCGGTAAGCTTGCCGCCCAGAAAGGGATAGGCGTAGTCCGTATCCATGTGCAGCGACGCCGTCAGCGTGTCCGGATCCTCCACAAAGGCCGCCTCCACCCCATCACCATGGTGGGCGTCCATATCCCAATACAGCACCCGCAGACCGGCGCGGCGCAGGCGCTGAATGGCAAGCACCGGGTCGTTGAGGTAGCAGAAGCCGCGCGCCTGACCCGGTGCGGCATGGTGCATCCCGCCCGCGGGGCTGAAGGCGGTTACGCCTTCCAGCACGGCTTCCGCCGCGAGCACGCTGGAACCGGTAGCCAGGGAGGGCGTATCGAAAAAACCGGGGAAATAAGGATTCTCCAGCGTACCCAACTGATAACGCTGACGATCGCTGTCCTGCACACCGCCGCGAAACTGCGCCCGCTCAAAGGCCTGTATGTACTCTTTCGTATGAAAGCCGAAGAGTTCCCGATGGCTCGCCGGGCGGCCCTGCCGGTATTCTTCCGGCGCCATGGCCCCGTAACTGTTGATGAGGTCCAAAGTCAGAGAGACCCGCGGAATCGCCAGGGGATGGTTACTCCCATAACTCGCCCGCCGGTAACGCGCCGCTCCGACGAAAACCGCTGGGCGGGTCGCGGCGATCTGCGGGCGCAGCATTCCCTGCTCGTTCACGCTGCCGGCAACCGTCTGCGCCTCGCCCGTCACACGCTGTGGCCGCGCAGGCGCAGATAAATCTCGGGCAGACGTACCGGCAGACTGTCGAGATGGGGCAGCACGAGATAGTGCCCCGGCCCGAAGACCAGCGGCAGATATTCGCCACCACGCGGGTCCAGACTGATACAAAAGGCGTGAATACCCAAGTCTTGCGCCTCCTTCACCGCCATGCGCGTATCCTCCTGCAAATAGCGGGGGTCACCACCGTCATCATAATCGGCGGGACGCCCATCCGACAGAATCAGGAGCAGACGCCGCCGTGCAGGACTCCGCAGCATCAGCCGCGAGCTGTGGCGGATAGCCGCCCCCATGCGTGTCGCCAGCCGCCCGGACAGTCCGCCGAGCAGGGCCCGTGCCCGCATATCAAACCTGTCCGCAAAGCGCTTGATGGGATAGAGCAAGACTTCGTCATGATATTTGCTGGCGAAACCATAGAGTGCAAAGGGATCGCCTACCTCCACCAGCGCCTCACCAAAGAGGAGCATGGCTGCGCGCAGACGGTCCACCACCCGCACTCCGGAATCTCCCGCCTCTGCCATGATGGAGGTGGAGAGATCGGCAAGGAGCAGGACTGCGGTATCCCGTTGCTGCGGGCGTCTTTGCTGGTAGATGCTGGCTTTCGGCGAGCGTCCGGCACGCCGCTCCACCATAAATTGGACCGCAGCCTCCAGATCCGGCTCGTCGCCCTCGTACTGACGGCGGCGCGGTGCCATCCGGGTCGGTTTCTGTGCCTGCAAGGCCTGCTTCAGACGGCGCAGGGTACCATCATATGCGGTGGTGATTTCCATTGCCTTGGCTTCGTCATACTCGCGCAGACTACGCTCATGGACCCGCGCCCAGTCTTCCTTATAGCTTTGATGACGGTAATCCCATTCGCGATAGGCCCAACCGCCCCTGGGCCCTTTGACTCCCCGGCCATGGCCCGTCACCTTCGCGGGCATGGGAATACCCACCCCGACCCGCCCGCCGGTACCCTGAATATCCTCTGGGGGAATATCCATATCCGGGTCATTCCCTTCGGCCTGCTGCGGAGACTCCCGGGGTTTTTCTTCGTGACCTGCGGCACCCAGCCCACCGCCGCCGTCCATTTCCGGCGCATCACTGTCGTGTTTCCGGCGCGGATACACCGGCCGTGCGGCGTTGGGCGAATGGCCGGGCAGATAGGCGCTGGCGCGCTCCGCCAAGGTCAGCGGCGGCAGATCCGTGTTCGCATACCACGTCAATGCCGCACGAAAGGCATCCACTATGCTGGCCTGAGGCGTGGTCAGAGCAGCGAGTCCGGCAGACAAACGACCAGCGCGCGCGTCTTCCAGCAGTCGCAGCGCCTCCTCAAAGTAATATCTGGCGGGTCCTTCCGGCAGATGGTGGCCACGCGCCGCCCGTACCACCCGCGCCAGATAACCGGGCATTTCCCGCTCCAGCGCCGCATCCACCCGCAAATCTTCGCAGAGGTCGAAAATGAGCTGGAAGCGGATCATATCCTCCCCAAAGCGCGCGAAGAGCGGCCGCCAGGTTATGCGCTGGTCGGGATCCAGGGGTGGATGCGCCATACCGATTTCCGCAAAGAGGGCGCGGATGGCATCCTGCTCGTAACTGTCGAAGGCCAGATGCGCGCCAGTGTGGTAGAAGGCCAGCAAGGCCTCTTCCCGGTCGGGCATCACTGCCGGTACAAAAAGGCTGCGCCCGTCGGTCTCGAGAAAGCTGCGCCCGCCCTCCAGGCTCCAGCTCCCCTCCTCCAGGGGCAGATGCAGCCCGGTCCAGGCCTGGAGCAACCATCCGAAGAGCCGCTTATGGGCCCCCATATGAAAGCCGGGCAGGACTTCCAGCAGAAAGCCGCGCGCCTCATCGCTCTCCAGTCGGAACCATGCCTCACCACGCACCCGCCCCGCCGCCAGCACATCCGCGCCACGCTGCGCCCACTCCGCCACGCCATCCAGACCACAGATGCCGCGCACCTGGATGGCGCCCTCCAGATACGTCCCCAAACCCAGACGGCCCCTGGCCAGGGTGTCGGCGGGTGCCAACAGCGCCCGCAGCCCCTCCGTACCCGCGTTGCCAAAGAGAATGGCTGCAGGCACCCGGAAATAGGACGCCGCGCTGTCCACATGCCGGTCGATCCACGTCGCGCCCAAATCGAACCAGAGCGCCTCGCCATCTGCACCCCAGCTCCGGCGCACTACTCCGGCCTGTTCAAAGAAACCCACCGCCGCCCGAAAAGTGCCACGCTGGCTCAGAAAGTGGCGGGCCTGATCCAGCCAAGGGTCCAGCCCGCCAAAGGCCTGCGTCAGATCAGCCGTCGCATGGAAAAACGCCTTGCCTGCCTCCCGGTCATAAAAAAACAGGTCACGGCCGGTCTCCAGATAGCGCAAGGCGGCCGTCTCACCTAGCGATGTGACGGCGGGCAAGGCCGCCCGCGCATCCCGACCGGCCACGAAACTGATGGCCGCCAGATGATCGAGGATATCCTCCGTCGCCGCCGACATGGCCGTTCCTTAGCCCTGTTCCGGGAAGAAGGTCCGGAAAATCTCCAGCAGCGCCTCGGCCAATTCCGGATCGTCCGTCTGCGGATGGATGATCGCCACGACACAGGCCTCCAGCGCGTCCAGACCCGCCACCATCAATGCCCCCGCATAGATCAGCGCCCGGGTCGAGGTGACTTCCTGCAACCCCTGCTCCTTCAGATTCCGTGCCTTGCCCGCCGCCGCCACCAGTGCCTTCGCCCTGCCCTCATCCACGCCCGCCTCTTTCATCACGATACGGGTTTCCACATCGGCCGGCGGATAATGGAAGTTCATGCCGACGAATCGCTGTTTGGTCGACGGCTTGAGGTCCTTCAACACCGTCTGATAGCCGGGATTATAAGAAATCACCAGCATGAAATCGCGGTGCGCCGTGATCTCGATGCCGAGCTTCTCGATGGGCAGATGACGGCGATGGTCGGTCAGCGGATGGATGACGACCGTCGTATCGGTACGTGCTTCGACGATCTCGTCCAGGTAGCAGATGGCCCCCTCCCGCACCGCCCTGGTCAGCGGACCGTCCTGCCAGACCGTTTCGTTGCCTTCGATCAGAAAGCGGCCGATCAGGTCCGAACTGGTCAGATCCTCATGGCAGGCCACGGTCACCAGCGGCCGCTTCAGGCGCCACGCCATGTGCTCCAGAAAGCGGGTCTTGCCACAACCCGTCGGCCCCTTGAGCATGACCGGCAGGCGCCGGTCCCACGCCGCCAGGAACACCCTAACCTCATTTGCCACCGGCTGATAAAAAGGCTCATCGAGGAGCAGGCGCAAGCCGTTACTCTCTGCCATTTTTGCCTCACTCATATATCGTCCCCGTTGTTTTGCTCGACATGACTGCGCAGATAAAGGCAGATATGGCGCAGGGTATGGATCACCATGCGCTCCGGTTGTGCGGGCAGCGCGTCGGCACGCCCTGCCTTCAGGCAATTCTGGTAAAAAACCAATTCACGACAATTATCGCGGATGGTATTCCAGTGAGGGGCGCCCTTCACCAGCGCCTTCCACAATTCCAGCAAATCCGCATCATGGGCATAAGGCTTGTGCTCCGCAGCCAGCATGATGCGCAACATGGCGGATGCCTCCGCCACCCCCGCCGCCACCAGTTCCGGCAAGGACATCCCCGCAGCCTGCTGCCTCGCCAGGGCGTCAATGCGCCCCTGCGCCCCGTCTAATGCGCTTATCAACCCGTTTGGCTCTGTCATCATCACTCCTGCAGGATTTTTCGGTCGCGCCCCGCTACCACTCCGGGCGGTTTTCGTCTAGGATAAAAGAGTTTTAACTGCATGCATGTACAATTCATTTTATAGCGTGATTAAGAAGGGGCTATCATGAGCACGAATCTGATCAAAATGGTCAAACTCAACAACCTGCAATACAATGCCAACCGCGATCCGCAGGTTTATCGCCGTGTCGCCGGTCATCCTTTCCGGATTCAGGCCATGCTCGAAGGCAAGGGGACGGCAAAGGTCAGCGTCATCTGCGAAGGCAAGACCATGAAGGAAACCAGCATCGAACTGCCCGGTATTTTCTCCTACGAAATCACCTTCAAGGACGCCGGCATCCGTATCGCCACCCTGAGCGTCAGCGTTGACGGTCAGAGTGAAAGCCGCGACCTGATGCTCGGCACCGAAGCCCACGCCAAAGTAGGCTGACACTACACAGCAGACCATCCCCATCGGCGCTTCGGCCGATGGGCCGTCTACCTACCCATCACCAGCCAAACTGGGCAAAAAATTCCGGCAGACGCTGCAAACCCGTATCCCGGTCAAAAAAGCGGTCCGCCCGTGCCGAACGCGCCGCATCCCGCCGCTCCTGACTTCCACCCAGACAGAATATCGCAATATTCAACTGGTATTCCCGCCGCAAGGTATCGATCAATTCAATGGGGTCCTCGATCCTGGAATCATCCAGACTGAGCAGCATGAAACGATGCAGCAGCACTTCCTGCCAATCGCCGAGGCCATCCAGATCCGTAGCTTCCGTCATTCCCCAGCCTTCGGGCGTCGCCGCCACCACGGCCGCGCGTAATTCGGGATCACCCGCCATAAGAATAAAGCGCTTGCGCATCCGGTCACTGATACTCGGCACCAGGCCACCTCCCTTGCATGAATTCAGGATATCCGTAGCAGGCACGACGGACTCAATCCGTCCAGACCGCCGTCTCTGATAGTCTTTCGCCCCAGAGTGCGGCCCCGGCGCCGGCCATTTCCCGCAAGCGTTCGTCAAACCCCGCCGAACCGGGCTGCAGGCCAGTCAGCATACCCCCCTGCCCCGCCGACCAGGCAGAACCAGCGACGCGCCGAAAGGCGCCATTTTCCGTCCACACTCGCAGCCAGTGGCCATCAGGCCAGTGTCGTTCCGTCAGGAAAGCACCCGCCTTGAGCTTGATCCCGGCACGCACCCGACGACCGACCGCCTGCTCCCAGTCCACATCCTCCAGCTCCACCTGCGTCATGGCACATCTTTCAGCCTCTGTAGGGCTTGATACGACGACGTCCCAGCCTGCCGCACGGAGCAGCGCCGGGCAGGCATCCAGCACCACTTCCGGGCCCACCACGCGGCCCAGCAACCGCGACCAGCTACCCAAGCCCTCCTCCAGCGCCACCTTCAGCCATGTGCGAAAACCCGCCGAAGGGGCGGCCACGCAATCCGCAAAAGATGTCCACTGGGCGTCCAGGATAAAGCTGCCGCCCAGCACCAGATCATGCCCGATGGAAGCCGCCCCGGTGCCCCCGATCTTGCGTCCCCGGCACCAGAAGTCCTGCCCGCTCCGCGCCTCCACCTCCAGGCCAAAATGAGCGTGTACGGCAAGCACCCAGGGGGCAACCCGCGCAAACAACTCCGGCGCGCGGCGCACCCCCGCCGCGGCGGGGAAAATGAAGAAGTAGTTCAACTGGCCGGGGTCTACCCACACCACGCCACCCCCCAGGGGCCGCCGCAACACCGGGATGTCCAGCCGCTCGCAAGCCTGCCGGTCCAGTTCCGCGCCCGGCCCCTGGGCGGCGCCCAGACTCAGATGGGCGTCGGACTGTGCCAGCAGCAGAATGGGCATATCTTGCTCCCCCTGCGCCTCCGCCAGTCCGGCATAGGCACGATGCAGCGCCTCCGGACTGAGCTTTCCCAGATGGAGCAGACGAATGGACGCCACTTACTTATCCGTTCTGTGAAATTTCGCCCGGCGCTTCCTGATCTTTCGGCCGATAAAAGGATGAGAAATAGAAGTCGCGCTCATTGAGGGCCTGGTGCCAGCGCGCCCGCTCTTCCACGCCCGCCTGCATGATCCCAGCCATGGCCATGGACTGCTCGCTGTCGAGAATCAGGATGCCGTCCTGCAGGTCTTCATCCAGATCAATAAAATGTGCCGCCAATCCCTGGGGCTCCTGGATATGTACCAGGAAAGACTTGCAGGAGGCGTCTTCCGGGTCCAGCGGTGTCATCACCAGCCGCCCCAGATAAGCCATCCGCGCCAGTTGATTGAAACGGGGAATCTCCAGCTTCTTCCCCATCTTGTACTTCTTCAGCTCGTTTTTCAGGCTGCTCACATCGGTAATCGGTATCGGCTTCATGGCAATCCATAGCAATATAGTCAACTATATATTGACCCAAAAACCCCTCCCCATGCAAGGCGCCCACAAAAAAGGGAGACGGTTGCCCGTCTCCCTCATAACCCGAGGAGGGATGTATTCAGATATATCAGAAGTCGTAACCGACCTGAAGGCCGTAGGAGTTCTCGTACATAGTGGCACTGGCAGGCATAGGACCACCGAAGGGGGAAGAACCAGCCGGCCCCGTATTGGTGTTGGAGAACTCGTGCATGTAGGCCTCCGTCAGCTTCCAGCCCATGCCCAGCTTTTGCGTGGCGCCGAAGGTGATGGCATTCTGCACGATGGCCGGGAAGATCAGATTGGAGGCGATGGTGTTGTTGCTGATGGGATTGGAGCCCCAGGTATAACCGGCGCGCACCTGCAACCAGTTGTTCACGTCATACTGGGTGCCGAAGTTGGCCACCCACTGATTGCTCCAGTGCATGGGGAGCTGCACATAAGACGGGCCATTCCAGGGACCATAGATGGTAAAATCATTCATGGTCGCCCGCCAGTTGATCCATTGCCCTTCCACACTGATCAACCATTGAGGGATAGGCCGAATGGCCAAGCCCAAAGCAACCTGCTGTGGGTAATTTAAATGCCCACTATATTGACCAGCAGTGCCGGTAGCCCCTCCAGGGCCATTTTGTGTACCCGCCTGCCAGGTGAGAGGAGTGAACATGATGGGGGACTTGTAGGTCGCACCCAGGGTCACCATGTCATTTACTTTATATAATACGCCCAAGGTCGCGCCTACGCCGTAAGCCCAAGAAGGACTGGCCAGATTAAGCCCGCCTGTCACAGGAACAGCTGACGGATAAGGGGATGGAAGGCCAGTAGGGAAATATTCCGTAAAAGTCTGCTGAAAGGACGCCTGCTCCGCAGCAATATTCAGCGATGCGCCGACGGCGAGATGACTATTCACCTTCCACGCGACGGACGGCGCCATCTGCATGAAGGTAATGCTGCTAGAGGCCTGCGCATAACCTGCGGAACCTAAATTCTGCAGATAATTGACACCCAGACCAGAGGTGCCATAAACGCCGCCACCGAATACCCAGTTCTTGGCAAAGGCCGGGGCCACCCAGCCGATGGCCGGAACACCGTAGACATTGCTATGGCTGCCGATCTCGCCAAAACCCAGATTCGTCTTGCGGACCGGGTTGAAAATCTCCGCCGAGAACGCGGCCTGCGGCGTCATCAATGCCAACCCGGCCGGGTTGCTCATGGCTGCCGACAAGGGATCATCAGGAGCCGCCACCACGGCACCCGCCATGCCCACGGCGTACTGACCGATACCGATCAACTGATAACCATCCGTTGCCAACGCACTGGCCGACAGGCCCATCGCCAACGTCGCGCCAACTGCAATTCCTAAAATCCGTGATTTTTTCATGTAATTTCTCCGCCCCTGTTTGTATCGCTGATGACACGTTGATTGTGTCGGAACGGGAACAGTGTTGCAAGATATTGTATCCGTAAATTTTTTAATCGGTTTATCAAGCCGTAAAATATTGGTTTATTAGCAACAATAAATATTATGGGAATTTACTGTTGCGCGACTGTTGAAAAAAAAGGGGCCGAAGCCCCTTTTCCGCGCCTCGCCCGTCTTATCCGGGAAACTGCAAGTCCTGCAACCGCATCTGGCGACGCACGATTTCCACATCTTCCCTGTTCAGCGCAAAGGGGAAGGAGCGGATGTCCGAAGGAGAGGAATCCCCATAAGGCCGATTACAGGCGCTGACTTCTTCATCATCCTTTCCTGGGCAGCCGGAGGTCTGGAAGGGCTTGCCCGAGTCGATGATGTCTTCCAGCTCCGCCTGGGGATAACCGAAACCCAGTACGCGACCATACTGATCAAACTCCATATCCTCATAACGGCCACCCGCATAGTCAATCAGGAAGCGGCCCAACTGCACCCGGCGCCAATGGTCCTGGGGCACGGCGTCCCAATCTTCCATCATGGAGCCTTTCTCCGGGAAGAAGGCAAACATGTGGTTATGGCCACCCAGGTCTTTCATCTTCTGACAGACGGCGAGGATTTCCTGCTCGGTCTCGCCCATGCCGCAGATCAGATGCGCACCGAATTTTTCGGGGCCGTAAATTTCCGCCGCCCATTCGATGGTCTGCCAGTACTTGTCCCAGGAATGGGGGCTCTGCACCGTCTTGCCACGGGTACGCTCAAAGATTTCCGGCGTCACGGCATCCAGGGCGACAGTAAAGATATCCGCGCCCATCGCCTTGAGGTCGATGAGATCCTGCTTGTCCATAGTGGTCGGGTTGGAGAGAATGGAGGCGGGGATATGGGGCGCCACCTCCATCCAGCGCTTCAGCATGACTTGGGTATCATGGTCAGAATCCGGGTGGGTGATCATACTGATGCACATACGCTGAAACTGGCCCTTGTCGCCGTTCTTGGCGATACGTTCGAGCATTTCATCCACGCGCACCGTCGGCCAGTCCACCCGGATGAAGTTGCGGTCGGCGTAATCGCGGCTCTCTTCACGATGCCGGGCCAGACCGCAGTAGGTGCAGTTGGCACGACAGCCTTCCGGGTAGGTCATCAGCAGATTCAGACAATTCGTACAGGAGGTGCGATGCATCACCCCGGGGATCAGGCCCAGCGTAATCGCCGCTGCGGTGCTGAGCTGCACATATTCGGGCGACCGCATCGTCGGCGTTTTGACGAAATAATCCGGGCGATAAAAGTTCAAGGGCTGAGAATTTTCTTGCGCTACCGCACTCATAGGAGTTCCTCCTGTCATTCCGCCTCAGGCGGCGTAGTATTCATCAAAGGCGATCCAACCGGATCGCATCACCCTGTCTTCCTGGGCCGCAGGCTGTCGCCACACGGCTTCCAAAGATTTTCTCCGCTGCACGGCCCGCGCCAGGGCCGGACCAAACTGATCCTGCATATCCTCTGCGTAACTCTCTAACGCGTCCCCGCCGCCCGCCAGATAATCCGCAGCGGCCAATCCCGCGCCCTCCCCGCTGATCACCGCAGCGGGGATGCCCGCCCCGGTAATGGGATGGGTCAGCCCCGCCGCATCCCCGGCAAGCACCACGTTGCCATGCACCATCCGTCGAATGCCACCCACGGGAATCGCGCCACCAGTACGCCCGAGGACGGCTTCGCCGATGATGCCACGCGCTACCATCTGCCGATGCAACTGCTCCAGCGGCAATTTAAGATTATCCTCAAAACGCCGATCCGCACCCAATCCGAGATTCGCCACCGGCCCGCGGGGAAACAACCAGCCATAGCCTCCCGGAAAAGTATCCGAAAGAAAAATATCCGTATCCGCATAGGGACGCAACAACGGCACCGTATATTGACGGGTATAAACGACCTCTTGATGCGGCAAGCCCACGGCCTCCGCCACCAGGCTGTGTGGTCCGTCGGCGCCGATCAGCAGGCGGGGGCGCACGGTGAATGCTTCTCCGGTGCCGCGCCGCAGACGGGCCACTGCGCCATCCCAGGCGAGGAATTGGCAACGCATTTCCACCTGCGCGCCCGCCGCCTGCGCCAACTCCGCCAACCCCTGATCAAAACGTGCCCGGTCAATCATCATGCCGGGGAAGACACTGTGGTGCTGTAGCCCGGATGGCAGTACCGTCAACATCCCTTCTATGTCCTGCACCCGCGAACCCGTTTCATGTACGGTACGCAAGAGCGGCATGGGGACAAACTCGGCACATTGCACCGGAACACCGACCTCCGCACGGCGATCCACGCAGATCACCGCAAGGCCTTTGCCCGCAGCGGCACGCGCTGCCGCCGCGCCGGCCGGACCAGCACCAATCACCAGTACATCTATGGCTAAGGGATTCACGCGTCTTTTGCCGCCATCCGCACCACCGTCGCGAAATGCTCCGGCTGTAAGCCGAAACCATCGACGGACTGTTTCTCGAATAATCCCGCGATAATGCCGTCCACGTCATTCAGATGGACATTACGCAACGCCGCCTCCAGATCGACGATAGCGCGCCGCGGCTGCACAAAATAATCACCGCTGAAGTGAACCTGCCGCACTCGATTGCCATAGCTGTCCCAGAGCATTTCCGCTTGCAGCGTGCCACCGGGGGCGCGTAACGTCGCTTTACGCAACGGCAGTTCGTCGCGCGAACGGCGGTTGATGCCGAGCCACTCCGCGTCACGCACCTCCGCCAACGCCTCCGGCAACAGCGCGGCTACGGCATCCGGCAAGTCGCCCTGGACGAAAGACAGCCCCAAATGCGCGCGGAAACCATCCAGCAAGACCTTCTGTACCGCCGTCAACTCCGGCGCTTTACCCAACAAGGCTTTCAAGCTGGTCACCCGTTCCGCCACCGAAGAAATGGCATGGGCATCCAGCTTCTCCAGCGGCACGC
Source organism: Acidithiobacillus ferridurans (assembly GCF_003966655.1). Taxonomy (NCBI): domain Bacteria; kingdom Pseudomonadati; phylum Pseudomonadota; class Acidithiobacillia; order Acidithiobacillales; family Acidithiobacillaceae; genus Acidithiobacillus; species Acidithiobacillus ferridurans. The sequence continues at coordinate 511,655 of NZ_AP018795.1, forward strand.
GCAGTACGCGCAACATCCGCGGAATGTCCAGATCGACCAGCACCGTCCCCTGAAAGAGCAGTACATTGCCATCCATAATCCCGCCGGTACCCGAAATTTTCCGCCCTTCCACCTCGATGTCGTTGCGCGGGCGAAACCGTGCGCTCACCCCAAGAAGCGATAAGCCAGCCGCCGCCGCCTCACAGATTCTCCGCGACAGCGCGGCCATATCGCCCGGCGGCAACGCCTCCCGCCGACACACCAACTCCCAGCCTATCTGGGTGGGATCAAAAATCAGTGCACCGCCGCCGGTAAGGCGACGCTGCACGGCGATCCCCTGCTCACGACAGAACTCCAGGTTGAGTTCCTGCTCCGGTGATTGGTGATAACCGACCAGCGCGGATTCCTCAAAGCGCAGGAAACGGAAAATGCCGGGAATCTGTCCTTCGGACATTGCCAGGAGCAATGTCTTGTCCAAGGCCATATTTTCGTCGGCCGGGCGCAAGCCAGTATCGACCACGAGCCAGTCCTTGGCGTTATACATTGTCATAACGCATGCAACCGGACGAACGTGAGGCCCAGAAGAAACAATGCAGTCTCAGGCCGTAAACACAATCGGGATATCCCGCAGTTGTGTGCGACGTTTCGGCGCGGCGGGGACATAGTCCAAGGGCATAGTGGTCGTCTCGTCACCCAGTGCCAAGACTTCTTCACCGACAATCATGGAACAGCAGGAAGGTGTCACAAAGACATCCCGTTCCAGGTGCTTGGCGAGGGCCAGCATGCCATCAGAGGGGAAGGCCACCCCGTTCAGTCCCGCCATGACCGCATAGGTATCGGTGATGGAACGATGCACGCCGGAAGGCCGTGCGCAGCCCAGCAATACCGGTGTTTCCGGCAGCGCGGCCCGCGCATCCATAAAGAATTTACCAATTTCATCCGCCGCTGGCGTCACGAAAGGCCGACTCGAAGCGGCATATTGCGGCATGATCACCACCAGCACCAGGGCACTGGGCAGATGCCGCTGGATAATTTCGAGAGAGTTCCATTCGCCAAGCAATTCCCCGTAATGCAGCCCGATGACGATATGCGGCACCACTTTCATCTTGGTGGCCACCAAAGCTTCCAGCGCCGCCTCAAAATCATCCACCGAACGGCGCAAATGGTAAACCTGGTTGATGGTGTCCTGGGCACCGATCACATCCATCATGGCCACATCGACGCCCGCATCCTCCATCCCGCGCGCGAACTCGGGGGTGGCGATACCCGTATGCATAGCGATCTGTAAATTGGGATAGCGATCCTTGATCTTGCGCACCGTCGGAAAATAGGGTTCATAGTGGACCACGTTCTGATGGTCCGAACCTCCTGAAAGCAGCAGCCCACGGCCCCCATCCAGGACGATCCGGTCCACCAGACGATCCAGTTCTTCCGGCGCGCGAACCGGAATCATCGGCTCCAGAATCTTCGCCTTACAGTGGTCACACTGCAACTTGCAATCACCACCGGTGATGGAAATGGCCGGGAAGGCATTCTTCCCGCAGGCGGAAACTTCGGACGTTTCATGGTGCTTAAAAGAAGGCGTATAGAAATTGATACGACCCACCTGACTACCGGACAGGCCGGACCACCGTTCGCGCATAGAGTCCACCAGATCCACATTGAGGACCAGATCCTCCAAAGCCTCTACTTGCGCAACAGCGTTCAACCATGGGTTCATATGAATTTCCATCCTTTATACAGAGAGAAAGCCGGACGGCCGCGAAATGCGGCCGTCTTCCTGAATCATGACGGATTGCAGCAATCAGCAGCCGCCAAAACCATCAGCCGTCATCTTTGCTTCGAATGCCGCCAAAGCATCGGCACCCGTCTTCAGTTCACCGGCATCACCTGCAAAATCAGCGGGCGTCAGCTTGGCAATCCAGCCGCTTCCATAGGGATCCTTGTTGATGAGGCCCGGCTCTTTGGCCACATCGTCATTGCTCGACACCACCGTACCGCTGACGGGGCTCTTCAACGGGCCAACCCACTTGCCGGACTCCACCGTTGCTGCGGACTTGTCCTTCTTGATCTCCTTGCCAGCGCCCTTGGGTGTATAAGAAACGATCTGTCCAGCCAACGCACAGGCATAGGAGGTCATGCCGATGGTCACAGTGCCATCGTCTTCCTTGCGCAGCCACACGTTATTCTCGACGTTGTACAGCAGATCTTCGGGGATTTCACAGCCACGTACAGTTCCCATCATTTTCTCCTTTGGTTTGCATTTCCAGTAAACAGACCCCGCTGCCAAGCAGGATTTTAAAAAAACAGCAGTCGGTCAACCGACAGAATCAGATCGGCTAGATCACCGGCGGACGCCACCGCGTCCACTTCATCGATCAGGTTGTCGGCCTCGATCTCATAGCCGGGAAGCGCCGGTCGACAGACCTGGATTTCCACTCCGGCATTTTTTGCGTCACGAATGAAGTCGATAATCCGCTTGCCGCCAGCCATCGCCGAAAGATTTTCCGCGACGCCCGTCTGCATCAGCCGGACCGCTTCCATCGTGCAAAAAATCTTAACCTCCGCATCCATGGAAGACAACAGGGCACCCAGATAAAACGGCGTCGCACAGCGATGCGCAGTGCTCGGCCCGCTGGTCATGACGATGACTACCGACTTTTCGCCCTGATCTTCCAGATAATGGTCGTCGCTCATCGCATTCCTCGCTCACAATGAATGTCATCACGCAGACAGCGCTGCCGGTACAACTCAAAGGCGGCGTCCCCAGTAGACAGCTTTTTGAGCGCAGCGTCCACCGAAGCCACCGGGCGTACCCGGGCGATCCAGGCTTCGTAGGGTTCGATATTGAGCAGATTGGGATCTTCCAGGACATCTTCGTTGGCCGATTCGATCACGCAATCGAAGACATTCGGAACCGGACCTGCCCATTTTCCGCTCTCGATAGTGGCAACCGGCTTACCCAGCGGACGACGTGTCCCTGGTCGGCGTACCCGGACATGCAGAATTTTTCCGGCAATCGACTGAGATATGTCGGTCATACCCACCGTAAGCGTGCCATCGCCTTCGCGTCGCACCCAGATCTGGCATTCCCGATCGTAATATAATTCGGCGCGGAATTCGCAACCGTTACATTCCATGGCCTTCCCCTGGTGTCAGCGACAGGTAAAAAAAAGCGCCCCGCAAAGGGGCGCTTCCCCATACCATTTCAGATAATGCCCTTGGCGGCAAGAAGATCCATCGAGTCGCTGACATTGTCGGGAATGCCGACCTTGCGCGCAGACAGACCCATGGCCAAACCGAGCAACTGGGTGAAATAAATCACCTTGACACTCGACTTGATGCCGAACTCCGTCTCCGCACGGATCTGATGCATTTCCAGACCGGAATGGCAGGTAGGACATTCGGTGGCGATCACTTCCGCACCGGCATCTTCCGCCGCCTGGAGGATATTCAGCACCAACTGGGTGGAAGTATCCGAATCCGACAACGTATGCGCCCCACCACAACATGCCGTCTTCAAGGGGAAATCCACGCTCACGGCACCGGCCGCTGCGAGCAGGTCATCCATGAAATGCGGCGCATAGCTCGATTCCGAACCGGGACCCTGATCTTTTTCCGGAAAAATCTGCCGGGGACGGGTGTACATGCAACCGTAGTAGTTGGCGATCTTCAGACCGTTGAGACTCTTTTTGACCTTGCTTTTGATACCATCGACGCCCACTTCCTCCATGAACCATTCCAGCGCGTGCAGGCTGCGCACGTCGCCTTCATAAACAGGGTCACCCGACTTGTTGGCAAGTTCCTGCACCGTCTTCATGGTTTCTTCTGAAGTAGCACATTCATATTCGGTCTGCTTCAGATTACGATAGCAGCCGTTACAAGGCGCCATCACCGTATCACAGCCCTGCAGCTTACTGGCGATGGCCAGATTCCGCGCCGACATATAGGTCTGCAACATGGGATGAATGTTCTTTACCTCCATCGCACCACAGCAGTTGTAGTCCTCGAGGTTTTCCATCTCCAGACCGAGTTCCTTCACCAGAACGCGGGTGGACTTGTCATAGGGTCCGCCGGAACCTTCCAGCGCACAGCCCGGATAATATGCAACCTTAGCCATGATGAGCGGCCTCCTTCTGTGCCTTCACGTATTCAGCGAGGACTTCACCGGTTTTACCCCAGGATTTGGTCTTGGGACGAAACACCACATTCATACCCATTTTGCTCAACTGACCCAAGGGCATGTGCTTGGTCAGGCGTTTGCCAAACTCCACGATCCAGGCCTGGACCAAGGGTTGCCCGCTGCGCTTGAAGAATCCCACCATGACTTCGGTATCTTCGATACGCCCGAATTCGATGCACTCATGGGTGAATTCCTCATCAAAATGCGTCGAAGGCGTTTTCGGGGTCAGGCCGTTCTCTTCCAGCCAATGCGCCGTCGCCTTCATCACCCCCTCAGGACGGACATCCTTGGGACAGATATTGGTGCACTTGTTACACGAAACACACTGCCAGATGATGTCTTTATCCTTCATCAACTCGGCCTTCAGGCCCAAACGAATCAGATAAATCCAGTAACGCGGGTTAAAATCCACATTCTGCGCATACATGGTGCAGGAATTCGTGCAGGAGCCGCACTGCCAGCAACGGTGCACGTTCTCGCCACCGTTGTAACTCTGGATGATCTCTTCAAAATGCTCTTCGTAGTCCGTCAGCGTGCGGGGGGTAATCATGGTGTTCCAGGAACCTGAAACGTCCACCCCGTCTATTACCAGGTGATCGTGCTGCAAAATCCGATCGGGATCGATCAGTGTTTTTTCATGAATAGCCATAGCCGCTCCTATACCCTAATTCATCAATGAATGGCGTCTCTCTTGATGCGAGATCCACCCATCCGCCGGTGTACTTCTACGCCCAGCAATTTACGGATTTGTTCCGTAAAGTCTGTTTGGCCACCAAAATCCGAACGCAAAAAGCCTTCTGCCATAGCGCGCACATATTGTGAATACTGGTAGGCCAGGATGATATCGACCATATATGGCACATCACGATACACCCCCAGTTCCAGCAGCGCTTCCCGCATCCACTGGCGCAGACCCTCGAACATTTCGGGACTTTCTCCGAAAGGGAAAGCCGTCAGGTAGTCACCCCCGCGGATGAATTCCCGCACCGCGCCTGAGGTGGTACCCTGATCCCAGACCCAGCGCGTCATCAGCGGATAGCGTTCGGGATCACTGAAGTGCAGAACCTCAGCCCCCATGTCCCTGATAACGCGTTTTGCCTTTCCTGTAGCAGGCAAAGCCTCTTCAAAACGCGTCATACGCTGCGTCAGATCACCATGGCCCTCCAGCAAATCGCGCATCATTTCACCTACCCGCGCAACACCCTGCTCCTCTATGACGGGCCAGATCTTGCGTCTCGCAGTAAACATCTGCTCCACGAGATGCGCCATCTGTGCTTCCGTCAATGGTCGTTTGTCCTCCAGCAGGAGGCGACGAAAACTCGCCGTCTTCTCTGTCAGGCTACCGACCAGGTTTGCAAGACCCTGCTGTCCCTCGAACGCCTCTTCAAGCTCATAAAAGGATCTGTTGAGCAGCGCCTTATCGAGATCAATCGGCAGCGCGGCGGGAACGATATGTTCGCCGTTCCCGCTGTGGTAGATATCAGCTGGCAATTTTCTGCTGTCCGTAGAGATCGGCCACCGCACGCGCACCAGCAGACTGCCCTTGCGCTATGGAAGAATCGATATCATCCGGGCCGGTCGCCGCACCACACACGTAAATCCCCTTACGGGTCGTACCCTGGCTGTTGGTGTATTGTTCCGCGCGATCGATAAATCCGTGTTTTTCCAGACCAATACCAAAAGTCCTGGCAATTTCCGGGTTCAATGCATTGGGGTCCATACCGATGGCGTGAACGACGATATCCATGGGAATCACAATAGGACGCTTGACCAGGGTATCCTCACCCTTGACCAGCAAACGACCGTCAGGCGACTTGGTGACCTCGGCGATACGCGCCTTGACGAACTTGGTTTTAAACTCTTCCTGACTCTTCCAGTAGAATTTGTCTTCGTAAAGGCCAAAGGTACGGATGTCCATGTAATAAATGAACACATCGGTACTCGGAGAAATTTCCTTGATCTCCATGGCAAGGTTGGTGGAAACGGTGCAGCAGATCTTGGAGCACCATTCACGACCAATCTGACGGTCACGTGAACCGACGCAAAGCAGGATGGCCACGCGCTCTGGAACCCTGCCGTCCGAAGGACAACGAATCTGCCCCGCCGCCACCATCTGCTCCATCTGCGTGGTGGTCAGGACGTCCTCGTAGGTACCGAAGCCCCATTCCGGCTTGTTGATGGAGTCGAAATGGGTGAATCCGGTACCCAGTATGATGGCACCCGCTTCCACCTTGTCGCCGTTGCTCAGGGTGGCCGTAAAGTTACCGGCCTCACCCGCTACCTGGGTGACCTTGGCTGACTTGTGGATGCTGATGTTGCCGTCGCCTTCCACACGGCTGACCATGCGGCCAATGGCATCTTTGGCCCATTCGCCAGAAGGTACCAGCTTGGCGTAACCGGAGATGATGGGCGCCCCACCGAGAATATCTTCCTTCTCGACGATGACGGCCTTCTTCCCCATGGAGGCTATGGTGGCGGCTGCCGACAAGCCTGCTGGACCTGCACCTACGACTAACACTGTATCTTGTGCACTCACTGAACTTTCTCCTTAAGCGCCCGCTTTCATATTGATGTTTTGATTGGTGGCCAGTTCGGGGTTGTAGAGGTATTCCACGTTACCCTGTTCCACCTGCTTGAGATAATCCTGGAAGTCGGCCTTGGCCTTGTCCCAACTGATGCCCATCTTCTCCACCAGGTCTTCACAGGGCGAAGCATGCCACTGCAACTGCACGATCTTGAAGGGATCGGCGCCGCAGGCCAGGGCCGCGAGCTGCACGTCGGCGACAATGGGAATGCTGTAGTTCATGTCGTGGGCCTTGCCGATCCACTGGTTCTTGTCCATGGTGGTGATACAACCAGTATCGATGCCGACCATGACATCGGCGTTGGCTTCTTCCCGGGCGACCTTGATCTTGCGATTCATCGTAAAACTGCGGGTGAACTCGCGTTCGGAAATGATGTGCCGAAAACCGAAGCCGCAGCAGTCGTACCAGGTGGAGTAGTCGATGACCTGGGCGCCCAGGGCCTGGGCGACGGAGGTGCCGACGGCGGTACGATTACCGCCGAGCACCGTGTTGTCGTACACGGCGTCTTCCGCCACCATCTTGTAATAGTGGCAGGCGGCATGGTTGGTGACCCGGATGTTGCTCATGTCGATGGTCTGCAACTCGCTGGCGATACGGTGGCGCATGACGTGCAGCCATTCGCTGTAGTGGACCACCTCCTCGGGGATGACGATCTTGCCGTCCACCAGGCGTCCCAGCTTGCCGAGGATCTTCTTGACCTTCTCCCGCAGTTCGGCGGACTCGATGAGGTATTTGCGGATCTCCTTGTAGTTGCCGAAGGAGGTGCCGCAGTGCACCAGAGGGTAGAAGTGGCCATTCTCGAAGCCATGCTGCTTGCCGGAGACGTAGGCCTGATGGAAGTTGCGCAGGAAGACGGCGGCCAGGGACTCCACGTTGCCGATGCCGGAGCCATGGTAGTTCCAGGCGGTGCAGGAAGTCTGGTCGGTCTCGTCCAGATAGTCCATGCCGAACTTGTTCATAAACCAGAGGATACTGGTGGGATAGCCGGGTATGTTGCCGCACTGCCCGCAACTCTTGTGATGCCAGAATTGATTCGTAGGAATCCGCTTTTTCCAGCCATACAGAGTATCCACTTCAACGGGCTTGTGCTGGTCGGTAAGGCGGTGGACGATGATTTCGCCTTCCTTCTCCAACTGCCACATGTGATCACGGACGTCATCCATCCGCTCGCCCAGATCCATCGTACGCCGGTCGACATGGCTGCGCACCCAGGCCGTTGCCGCTTCGGCTTCGTTCGCCGAAAGATTCGTGTCCTGAAAGAAGGCGCCGTGACCCGCCACGCCTTGCTGTGTGCTGTTGTCGCTCATGATGGTCTCCTCAGTCCTTGTCGTTCTGGCTCTCGAGCCAGTCTTCATAGTCTTCACGTTTCTCGTCAATGAAGTCCTCAATGACGTCGAAAAGGTTTTCATCCATGGTTTCCAATGACTTCAGCACGCCCGTCATTTCCCAGATGGTGTACATCTCGACGGAGGTTTTTAGCGACACTTCCCACGCCGTTTCCACGGTTTGCAAGGTGCGCACCGGAATGGCTTTACGCAGTATGCGCAAGTCGCCTTCCACCTTCTGAATATTGGGACCCCAGTCGGGGAAGTGATCGGGCTGGATCATGTCGGGGGACAACTGATTGCCCGTGGTGATCAGCTTGAGCATGACGCGCCCGAAAGGTCGCAACACATCTTTGGCCGACTGCATGCCATGGCGGATGGACACTTCGCGCATGATCATGACCAGCCCACCGGGAGAATTCTTGAAAGGACAGCGTGCGGCACAGGTCATACACTGCGCACAGGCCCAGATTTTCTCCTGCATCGCGTCGTAGATCTGCTCGACATTTTCGGTCCACAACAACTGTACAATCTCGCGCGGGCTATAGTCATAGAACTGCGCAGACGGGCAGGTGGCCGTGCAGATGCCACAATTCAAACATCCATTGAGTTCGTGGTCATAACGAAAATCCGCACGGATTTCGTCGAACATCTCCCTCATTTCAGCGTAAGTCGCCATTTACTCGCTCCTCGCTAGCAATAAATACGTCGTACCTGTTGACACCCGCAGTGCAGCCCGACAGTTCACATGAAGAGCGTGATATCAGACTCTCCGGCGAACTCAAAGAACGAGGCAGCACCACCGAGTTCAATGCCGTCAATGAAATCCGCGGTGTCAAACTCGAAAAGATCAACGGTCATCTGGCAGGCGATCATCCGTACTTCTGCTTCAACACAGAGCTCACGAAGTTCTTCCAGACTGGCTACACCCTTTGCCTTCATTTTGCTCTTCATCATGGAGGTAGCCATCCCTTCCATGCCGGGGAGCACCATCATCAGTGTCGGCATTGGTATCGGCATGGGCATTGCGGGATTCCCGAGCGGACTCACGCGCAGATGGCTCAAATCCTTCTTCAACAACTGCAGGCCGTAGAAGGTGAAAAATATTTCAACCCCATAGCCGAGCGCCGCTGCGGTAGATGCCAGGATGAAGGGCGGATAACCCCAATCCAGCGTGCCTTTCGTAGCGATAATCGCCAATTTTTTCTCGTCCATTATTTATTACTCCCGGTCGGGCTCGCAGCCCGGCTGTGATAAATTAAGCCTTCTGGATGAAGAAGATGAACTCCCCAGCAGCTTCCGCCTGTTCCAACAGGGGATTCTTGGTCTGCTTGGCGAACGCTTCAAAATCCTTCACCGCGCCAGGGTCGGTGGCGACGACCTTCAGGACCTGGCCAGCGGTCAATTCCCCAAGCGCCTTCTTGGTGCGGAGAATCGGCAGCGGGCAATTCAGTCCGCGCGCGTCGAGTACTTTGTCTTCTTGTACCATGGGTTAACCTCCTCGGTTATGATGTCTGAAAAACTACCTGCAAGACTCTATCAGGAAAAGTATGAACAGCAAGGCAAATATTTTGATTTGATGATTAAGCACCCCTATTTTAGAGTATCCTTATCAACTGGACAACTGGACCAAGGGGAATCCCCGGTTGACCCAGGCGGAGATTCCGCCACGCAAATTAAGCACTTGGCCGAAGCCTTGGGACGCCGCGAAAGCCGCCGCCTGCGCCGAACGCCCGCCGCTCAGGCAGTAAAAAACGAGCGGTTGCGATTTATCCATCTGCTGCACGGACATGGGAAGCAGGTGCAGCGGCAGGTGCCTGGCACCATCGATGACGCCCCGCGCCACTTCGCCGGGCGAGCGCACGTCAATCAGCGTAAACGCCTCCCCCCGTTCTCGTAAGGCATTGAGCTGATCCGCAGTGATTTCCTGAAATCCGTACATGTGCCACTCGCTTGCATGAAAGAAAATTGACCGGGGATTTTACACGAAACGCCCGGCAGGCTAACCCCCAAGCCGCATCATGAACACTCTGGCGGAACGGTTGGGGTCATTTACAAAGTGATGGTGCTCCGGCTTGTCGCGCCAGATCCCTTGGATAATAGCCTCCGCGATCTGTCCATCACTGGCTGCTCCACGTAGGAGGGGTAAAAGTTCCAGCCCCCCGTCCTGCCCCAGACAATACACCAGACGCCCCGTTGCAGTGAGGCGTACACGGTTGCAGGTTGCGCAGAAATCGCTGCTGATGGGCGTAATGAAGCCCACCTGGGAGCGCACCGCGGGGAGCTGATAGAGGCGCGCCGGACCATTATCTGCCGGTCGGACCACGGGTTGCAACGGACCGAAGTGCCGCTCGATAACCTGCTGCGCCTCGGCAGCGCTCAAGAATTGCGTCTCCCGGGCATCCGCCCCCGCTTCACCGAGCGGCATGGCCTCGATGAAGCGGATATCGACACCACGCTGTATCGCATACTCCAGCAGCGCTGGCAGGCTATCCCCATTATCCTGGCGCAGCAGAACGACGTTGAGTTTTATCCGCGGAATCTTTGCCCGTATCGCCGCATCGATGCCTTCCAGTACACGGCGCACGTCACCACCACGGGTCACCCGTGCGAAAACCTCGGGGTCCAGACTGTCGAGACTGACATTCAGGTTGTTGACGCCCATCTGTTTCAGAGCGTCGGCGCGCCGCCCCAGCAGCACTCCATTAGTGCTGATGCTGATCTTGCCTACACCGTGACGCCGTGCGAAGCCGACGAAAGACAGAATCTGTGGATGAAGAAGTGGCTCGCCACCCGTAAAACGTATATGGCGGACGCCGAGTCCGCTGAAAATGCGGATCAGGCGGTCATATTCTTCCGCCTGTAGATGGTCTTTCCGCACGAAGAAGGGTGTCCCCTCCTCGGGAGAACAGTAGCTACACCGGAAATTGCAGTGCTCCGTCACCGAGATGCGCAGATAGGATACGCGCCGACCGAACTGGTCCGTCAACGCAGCCTCCTGCGCCGGTTCTGCAACTAAAACTAATCCCTGCGGCATGCCGTCTGCTCCCTGGGAACCTTACCCTAAGGGGGCTATACTAGACCTCTTTTAAGACTGTGTTCAACTCTGCCGGCACCCATGACAGAGATGTGCTGCACCAACCCCTGGGTCGCCGGTTACAGAACAACCGGGAGGTTAGCCCGGATTTGTGACAACGCAAGTCAACGTTTTTAATTTTACAATAAGTAGTGTTTATTTGCTTTGTATCCGGCGCGGTGATTAGTTTAGGGGCGCACAAGCCAAGGAGATCCATACATGATTCGCAATGATTTCAAAGAACATTCGCGCATTACCGTCACCTGGAGGGATAAGGACGGCAAGCTGCGGCCTGGCAACTTTTATGTCTACGCCCTTCTCAAGGACGCCATGATCGTACGCGCCACCGACAAGGACGGCCTGCTGCGCAAACTCCCTTTCAGCGATGTACTGCGCGTGGTGAAGTTTCAGGACGTGGCACCACAGGACCGGTACATGATCCCCGAAGACATCCTGAAGGAAGCGAGTTGGAAGGACCGGGATGTGATGATGCGCTACAGCTCCTCGCCACACCGCGGCAAGTAGCTATCAGCGGACTGGCGGGCAGGACGCGGGGATTCTCTCCCAAACGCCCGTCTTGCCGCCCTCTTTCCGCAAGAGGCCGATATTTTGCAGCAGCATCCCGCGATCAATAGCCTTGCACATATCGTAAATAGTGAGCAATCCCACGGAAACAGCCGTGAGCGCCTCCATTTCGATGCCCGTCTGGCCGACACAGCGCACTTCTGCGCGGCAGACAATCCGCGCAGGATCGTAAGCAGGGGTTAATTCGACCTCGACACCGGTGAGGAGCAAGGGGTGTGCCAGAGGAATCAACTCCCAGGTCCTTTTGGTGGCTTGTATGGCCGCGATGCGCGCGACTCCCAGGACGTCGCCCTTTCCCATTCGCCCAGAGACAATGCGTTCCAGGGTGGAATCCGCCATCAGAATTTCGCCTGCCGCCAACGCAACCCTGGTCGTCACCGCCTTGGTACCGACATCGACCATGTGCGCATCTCCTTGTTCATTGAAATGATTGACGGTATCTGGATTTGACATGAATCGGGGACTCCTTTTCGTAAGGGACCGAAAAAACACGCACCACGCAGGACCACCGTCCATGAGCATTCCAGAATGGCCGTAAACGATTCTCCGTTCTTTTGCTATCCCCGCGCAAGCCGGACGTTTGGCATCATGGCGTTGGTCTCGGCCGTTCCTCATGATAGACTGCCCGATGCACATGGCTTGTTGCGGATGCAGTAATTTTTCTGCTCCCTCGAAGCGCCTCCATCCATTTCCAGCAAGGCTTCTAACTTGATGATATTTAAACGAATTCTTGGCCTTTTCTCCACCGACCTGGCCGTAGACCTGGGTACCGCCAACACCCTGATTTACGTGCGCGGTAAGGGTATTGTGCTCTCCGAGCCCTCCGTGGTAGCCATCCACACCGGACGGAATGGGGCTATCAGCCGACAGATGCACGTCGGAGAGGAAGCCAAACGTATGCTGGGCCGCACACCGTCCAATATTACGGCTGTCCGGCCGCTGAAAGACGGTGTGATTGCCGATTTCCAGATTACCGAGGCCATGCTCAAGCACTTCATCAAACGGGTGCATCATCAACGTTTCCTCAGTCCCAGCCCGCGGATTATCGTCTGTGTGCCCTATGGTGCAACACAAGTGGAACGACGCGCCATCCGTGAATCGGCGATGAGTGCGGGTGCGCGCGAAGTGCATCTGATCGAGGAGCCGATGGCTGCCGCCATCGGCGCCGGAATGCCGGTTGCGGAGCCCACCGGCTCCATGGTGGTGGACATTGGCGGCGGCACAACCGAAGTCGGCGTCATCGCACTGGGCGGGGTGGTCTACTCCCAGAGTGTGCGGGTAGGCGGCGACAAAATGGACGAGGCGATCGTCAACTATATCCGGCGCAATTACGGTATGCTGATTGGCGAGACGACTGCCGAAGAGATCAAGAAGAAGGTTGGCTGCGCTTATCCCGGTCAGGAAGTGCTCAGTATGGAAGTGCGCGGCCGCAATCTCGCCGAAGGCGTTCCCCGAACATTCACGATTACCAGCAATGAAATCCTCGAAGCCCTTCAGGAACCATTAGGCGCCATTGTCGGTGCCATCAGACTGGCCCTGGAGCAAACCCCCCCGAACTCGCAGGCGATATCGCTGAACGGGGCATGGTATTGACGGGTGGCGGCGCCCTCCTTCGCGATCTGGATCGACTGATCATGGAGGAAACCGCGCTACCGGTCATCGTTGCGGAGGATCCATTGACCTGCGTGGCGCGGGGCAGCGGCCGGGCGCTTGAAGAACTGGAGTTGCTGGGTGAGGTATTTGCGGACGATTAAGCCTTCGGCTGCCACGAACTACTATGCCTGCATTGTTTTTCCCCCGCCGCTACCCGCCGCTCCTTCGCGTAGCGGTGCTGGTTTTGTTGACGGTATTCGTCTCGGTATCCAGCGAAAAACACCCCAACATAGGAAACGTTTCTTTGACCATAGCTTATCCTGTGCAGTGGATCAGCGTGCAGGGGGCACGTCTCTGGCGGCAGACCGACCATTACCTGCAAAGCCGTGCCGCGCTAAAATCCGAAAACGTCCGGCTACGCGCCGAACTCGTCCGTGCGCAGCCCAAGTTATTGGAAGCAGGTATTCTGCGTGACGAAAACCGTCAACTTCTCGCATTGCTCGACAGCATCCCCCACCCGCCCGGGAAGGTGGCCGTAGCGCAGGTTATCGCCCAAAACTTTGCACCAGGCAGCCAGTTGTTGGTCGCCAACCTCGGTTCGCGTGCGGGGGTCTTTGTCGGACAACCGGTCCTCGCTGCCGGCGGAGTGGCGGGTCAGGTGGTCCGCGTCTCCCCCGAGAGCAGCCAGGTGGCGCTGCTATCCGACCTGGACAGCAGCATCCCCGTAAAGCCCGCAGGCTCGGACACCCCATTGTTGGTGGATGGCACGGGGAACCTGGACAGTCTTACGGTACCCTTTCAACCGCGCAACACCCCCCTGAAGGTCGGCGACAAGCTCGTCACCTCGGGTCTGGGTGGGCGTTACCCGGCGGGGCTGAATGTCGGTACGATTTCCGCAGTCATCCACAATGGTGACCAACCCTTTGCACGGATCGCGGTACGACCGGCCGTTCACCTGGGGCGATTGGGCACTGTGCTCATGCTCTGGGATAGCCCAGCCTCGCAGCCCGCAGCAGCGCCATGATCGCCGTCGTAATCGTTCTCGGTTTTTTCTTCGCGCTCACGGCGGAAGCCGTTCCCTGCGGCCCGTTTTACGCACTGCTCCACCCGGATTTTGTTGCCCTGCTACTGCTCTACTGGGCCATCAGCAGTGCTTCTGAACTGAGCTTTACCGTAGTCTGGCTGATCGGGCTGCTTCAGGATATGGTACTTGGCGATGTGCTGGGAGCCCAGGCGATCGCCGGGGTCGTCATGATTTATCTGCTCTACACCGGTATTGCCAGGGTTCGCAGTCTGGCGTCCTGGGAGCAGCTCTTCTTCATATTCGTGTTACTGCTGGCCCACCGGTTGCTGGTCTGGTTGTGGCAGGCCTGGGCAGGCACCGTCACATGGCATTTTTCGCTGCTTTTAGGGCCGCTGATCGGCGCCCTGCTGTGGCCGCTTTTTGCGTTGACACTCGATTATCTGCGTCACGCATTGCGCCTGAACCACACATGAACGCAGTACAGCCCGCCCGGGAACATCGGCAATTCACCCGCCGACTGCTGGGCGCGGCGGGATTGATCACGGTGCTTACGGCGCTGCTGGCCATACAGATATTCCGGCTGCAGGTCTGGGATCACGATCTCTATGCCACCCAATCCACCCATAACACCATTGTGCTGCTGCCCATCGCCCCCCAGCGGGGGCTGATTCTTGACCGGCATGGGCAGATACTCGCCGATGATCAGACCGGCTTCGCCCTAACGATCACGCCGAACAAAACCATGCACCCGGAGGAAACCATCCAGCGCCTGCGGCGGATATTGCCCGTCAGCGCAGAGGACCAGCAACGCTTCAACCGCGATCTATTACATGCGCGTCCCTATCAGCCCATTCTTCTGCGTGGCAATCTGAGTCCCGGGGAGTTGGCCGCATTTGCCGTGCAGCGCCATCAATTTCCGGGGGTGGACATACAAACCCGGATCAAACGCCACTATCCATATGGTTCACTTTTCGCCCATGCAGTGGGCTATATGGGCCGCCTGACCCCAGCAGAAATCCGCGAGGAGCAGATGGCGGACTACGCGGGGCTGGACAGCATCGGCAAAAGCGGCCTTGAGGCGCAGTATGAAACCCTGCTGAAAGGGCAGCCGGGCGACCAGGAGGTAGAGGTCGACGCACGCGGACATACATTACGCACACGCTTGCGCAACCCGCCCCGGCGGGGCGTAACCATCCGAACGACTCTGGATCTTGCGGTGCAGCAGGCCGCCGCCAAGGCCATGATGGGCCAGCAGGGCGCCGTAGTGGCGCTGGATCCGCGGAATGGTGACGTACTCGCCGCTTATTCGGCCCCCGCGTTCGATCCAAATGCTTTCGTAGATGGCCTGAGCACCGCCGTATGGAGCAGCCTGCGGGACGATCCCGGCATGCCCATGGCCAACCGCTTTCTGCGGGGCAGTTATCCTCCGGGCTCCACCATCAAACCTTTTGTGGCACTCAGCGCCCTGCATGACAAGGCCGTCGCCGCTGATCAGCGGCTCGCTGGCGGCGCTTACTACCAGATTCCCGGCACCAAACACAAATATTACGACTGGAAACCCGGTGGTCATGGTGCGCAAAATCTGCGCGAAGCCATTCGCGATTCCAATGATGTGTATTTTTACCAGATTGCCATGCGTCTTGGCGCAATCCAGCTCGGCAACGGTCTCGCGCATTTTGGCTTTGGTCAGCGCAGTGGAGTGGATTTACCTGGGGAATCCGCGGGTGTGATCCCCTCTCCGCTCTGGCTACGTCGGCGCTACGGCCAGACCTGGTATCAGGGACAGACCGTGATAATGGGAATAGGACAGGGTTATCTGCTGAGCACCCCACTCCAGTTGGCACGTGCCACAGCGAGCATCGCCAATGGTGGCAGACTGGTTATTCCGCATATGAAACAATCATCCGGCAGTGCCACGCAACCCCTGGATTTTTCACCAGAGGACATTGCCGTCATTCAGGGTGCGATGCGTGACGCGGTGACTTCGGGGACCGGCAAATCACTGGCCAACGACCTCCATGCCATTGCCGGCAAAACCGGCACTGCCCAGGTGCACCATGCGCAGCGTAATGATTCCGGTCGGGTGTTGCACGATACGATTCGACTTTGGCAGGATCACGCACTCTTCATCGCCTATGCGCCGGCTGACCATCCGCGCATCGCCGTGGCGGTAGTGGTCGAACATGGCGGCCATGGAGGCAGCACTGCCGGGCCTGTCGCGAGAGCGGTTATCGACGCCTACCTCAATACATTGACGACACCGGAGGTCAATTCATGAGCTGGCACCTACGCTTGCCGAAGCCCCTGCAGAAACTGGATCCGGCAATCATGACGGGGGTGGTAATGCTCATGCTCATCAGCCTCGCGGTGATCTACAGTGGCAGCCAGGAAAGTATCCGCGTAGTGCTTGCCCAGCTTTTGCGATTCGCGATCGGCATCATCGTCCTCGTTCTCGTTGCCAATACACCGCCGGAGCGTATTCGCGCCTGGGCACCCGTCTTGTACGCTACGGGCATCTTCTTACTGGTCATCACACTCGTGGCCGGCAAAGCCAATCTCGGCGCACGCCGCTGGCTGGGCGTCGGCCCGCTGACCTTTCAGCCCTCGGAGCTCATGAAGCTTGCCCTGCCTCTGTTCCTCGCCTATTACTATTCGCAACGGGAAAATGTTCGCCACTGGCTTTCTGCCGTCACCGGATTTGTGCTGATTGCTATCCCCTTTCTGCTCATCGCCAAGGAACCAGATCTGGGTACGGCGGCGCAAATTGGCGCTGCCGGGGTCTTCATGATGTGGCTGGCGGGTGTGCGCCGGCGATGGTTTATCGCGCTGATCATTCTAGCCGCCATCAGTGGGCCGGTACTCTGGCATTTTCTGCATGGATACCAAAAAGAACGCATACTGACCTTTCTCGATCCTCAGCGCGACCCCCTGGGCGCCGGTTATCACATCATCCAGAGCATGATCGCCGTGGGTTCGGGAGGATTCTGGGGGAAGGGCTGGTTCAACGGTACCCAGGTCAACCTCGATTTCCTGCCGGAAGCCCAGACCGACTTCGTTTTTGCGGGGTTTGCCGAGGAGTTTGGTCTGGTCGGCGTCCTGCTCCTCATCTCTACTTACCTGCTCATCGTCCTGCGCGGGCTGGTCATTGCCTACGAAAGCCGTGACGCCTTCGGCCGTCTCATTGCCGGCACCCTGAGTCTGACGTTTTTTCTTTATATTTTCATAAATATGGGTATGACCACCGGCATTCTTCCGGTAGTCGGAGTGCCGCTGCCGCTGGTAAGCTATGGTGGGACCGCCATGCTGACTTTCATGGTCGGACTGGGCATATTGATGTCGGTCCACGCCCATCCACGCATCCACGAATGATAGGATTTCTCCGTCCAATGGCATGGGGTACCAAGTATTGCCCGCCGTTCCCAAGCATGATTTTCTCCGCAGGCGTCGCTATAATCCCGGACTTGCCCAATCCCCCTGAACTCCAACCAGCGTTTACCACTGAGGTCTCTTCATGATTGCCCGTACTTCCCTGATCACCCGGATACTCTTCCTGTTGGCCGGCTTCTGTTTCACCCCCTGGGCATCCGCTGCCACCCCCACACCCATGTTGCCCACACCGCCAGCCCCGGCACTGCCTGCCATCGTCAGCTATACGCTGATGGACTACGATACCGGTCAGATCATCGCCGCCAAAAGTGAAAACCTGCACCGCGCGCCGGCCAGTCTCACCAAACTCATGACAGCCTATCTGACCTATCAGGCCATTCAGGGCGGCACCCTGACCGCACAGGAAAACATCCACATCTCCAAGACCGCCTGGAAAACGGGGGGTTCCAGCATGTTCGTCCAGCCCAATGTCCCGGCGAATGTCGACCAATTACTGCATGGGCTACTGATCGATTCCGGGAACGATGCGGCGGTCGCACTTGCCGAGGCGGTGGGCGGCAGCCAGTCTGGTTTCGTCACGCTGATGAACGATTCGGCTCTGCGCCTCCATCTGCACAACACCCATTACAGCAATGTCGACGGTCTGCCGGACAGCAATCTCTATACTACCGCACTGGATGTCGCCAAGCTGTCGCGCGCTCTCATCCGGCAGTTCCCGCAAGTGATCCAGATCACCAAGGAAAAGTCGTATACCTACAACGGCATTACCCAGCGGAGCTGGAACCCCGTGCTTTTCCGTGACCCAACGGTGGATGGACTGAAAACCGGCCTGACCGATGCTTCGGGTTATTGTATCGATGCCACCGCCATACGAAATGGCCGCCGCCTCATCGCCGTCGTTCTTGGCGGGCCGAGTTGGGCTGGCAGCACCAACGCCGTTGAAGCCCTGCTGGATTACGGATACCGCTTTTTCGTCAACCATCCGGTGTATACCGCCGGAGAAAAGGTCAGCGAAATCAGCCGCAGCGATTTATCGCCGATGCCTATCCCCGTGGGGGTCGAACAGAACGTAGACATTACAGTTCCGAAAGGACGGTTTTCCAGTCTACAGCGCGTGGTCGAGATTGCACCCCATCTTCAGGTACCGATGAAGAAAGGTACGGTCGTCGGGCGACTGGTCTTCCTGCTGAATGGCAAACCGCTGAAATCTGTACCTGTAGTGACGCAGACTGCGATAGAGAAGGCGGGCTGGATAACGCAAATGTTCCATAAGATCAGAAGCGTGCTGTAAGCGGGCCGCCGAAGCTGCGGCCACCATGCTGATGGCTTCCTGCAGGCTGTACGCAGCTCCGGTCGGGGCTTCACCTCCGGCGGAGGAAGACTTACCATGGCCAACAGGCCCCGCAAAGGCCTGTCACCATTTTAATGGCATTTGTAGGCAGTCCCGGCTGGTCTTCCGGCCCGCGCTTCGGCAGTGCGGTCCCAGAAACAACGGCCCAAGTTTGGGGGAGCCTGTCATGCTCACGGCAAGCCGGCATGGATTGAGTCCTGTCCGACGATGACACGAGGGGGTTACGAGACGCTATGGAAACCGACACCAATCCGGCAAAAGACTTTCCGCACCTGCATCATGTCAAAGCCATCGGTCAGCACGACGATCTGCTCGCCGCGGTGCGTGCAGCGATTGCGCCTCATGCACCGGATTTGCCGGACACGGCGTTCTCCTGCCGGCCCAGCAGCCAGGGAAACTATCAGGCCGTCACGGTGTCCATCGAAGCCAGAAGCCGTGAACACCTGCTCGATATTTATACGTCCGTCAGAGCGATTGACGGCGTGATTCTCTGCTTATGAATGCGCCCATACTCGTTCGTTTCTGGCCGGGGCTGCTGCCTTACTTCACGGTACTGGACGCCATGCGCGAATTCACCCGCCAGAGGGACGCCGACACTCCCGACCAAATGTGGATTCTCCAGCATCCTCCTGTCGTCACCCTCGGTCGCAACGCCGA
Source organism: Acidithiobacillus ferridurans (assembly GCF_003966655.1). Lineage (NCBI taxonomy): Bacteria > Pseudomonadati > Pseudomonadota > Acidithiobacillia > Acidithiobacillales > Acidithiobacillaceae > Acidithiobacillus > Acidithiobacillus ferridurans. Next base: position 531,400 of record NZ_AP018795.1, read on the forward strand.
CGCGGCTGATGTCCTGGACCCTGGTCCCATTCCGGTGATTCGCAGTGATCGGGGTGGCAAAGTCACCTATCATGGACCGGGACAATGGGTGGTCTATCTGCTTATCGACCTGCCGCGCATGGGTATCAACGTCCGTACTTTGACCACCGCCATGGAACAGTCCGTCATTCGTCTGCTCCAGCGGCGCGGCATCGAAGCCCATGCGCGGCGCGATGCCCCGGGCGTATACGTGGGTAATGCCAAAATTGCTTCCCTGGGCCTGCGTATTCAGCGCGGTCGCAGTTACCACGGCCTCAGCCTCAACACGGAGATGGATCTGAGTCCGTTCCAGCGTATTCATCCCTGTGGCATGGCGAATCTCGCGGTCACCCAAGTGCACGATCTCTGTCCGGACTGGCCAAGTCACGATGTTGCCGAAGCCCTGATGGCAGAGCTGTCCGTCAGCCTGGACCGCCCCTTAAAAAAAGGAGGGGCATGAACATGGACCCCCAACTCCAGGCAAAAAAAGCGGCTCGTGGTGCCGACAAAACCGCACGCAACCCCATACCCATCATTCCGGCACATGCAGAACGCCTCCCCAAGCCACAGTGGTTGCGGGTACGATCGCCCTTATCCCCCGAGGTAGACCGACTCAAAAAGATCCTGCGTGACGCGGCTCTTCATACGGTCTGTGAAGAAGCCTCGTGCCCGAATCTGGGAGAGTGCTTCGGCGGTGGAACGGCAACCTTCATGATCCTGGGGGACATCTGCACCCGCCGCTGCCCCTTCTGTGATGTGGCGCATGGCCGCCCCGAAGCACCCGATCCCCTGGAGGCCGTCCATCTTGCCCGGACCGTGGCTAGCATGAAACTACGTTTTGTCGTCATCACCTCCGTCGATCGTGATGATCTGCGTGACGGAGGTGCCCGTCATTTTGCAGAGGTCATTTCGGCACTGCGCGAACATTGTCCGGAACTGCACGTGGAAATTCTCGTACCGGATTTTCGCGGTCGGGTGGACAATGCCCTGGCCGCATTTCGGGAGACTCCTCCCGATGTATTCAATCACAACCTGGAGACCGTGCCGCGCCTGTACTTACAGGCCAGGCCGGGTGCAGATTACCATCACTCGCTGCAACTGCTCGCCGCCTTCAAGGCACAGCATCCGCAGGTCCCCACCAAGTCCGGGCTGATGCTTGGTCTGGGCGAGGAACTCGATGAAATCCGCGGGGTGATGCGTGATCTGCGGCAGGCGGGATGTGAATTGCTGACCATCGGGCAGTATCTGGCACCATCTCGCCATCATCTGCCGGTGGCGCGTTTTGTACCACCAGAAGAATTCCAGCAGTTGCAGCGGGATGGCATGGCCATGGGATTCCGCCACGTCGCCAGCGGCCCGCTGGTGCGATCTTCCTACCATGCCGAGCGTAGTTTTCATGAAATAGGTGGCGACTGAACGGGGTCGGAGGGATGCTGTTACGCTACACCACCTTGTTGACCCTGGTTTCAGCGCTTCTGCAACCGCCGGGTGTCCTGTTCGTTCTCGCCGCCCTGGGCTGGCTGGCAGAAATCGTGGGCTGGCGCTATCTGGGCCGGGTGCTCATACTCCTCGCGCTGGGCACCCTCTATTTTTTCTCGACTGCGTTAGGCGCACGGCTTCTCCTGCTGCCTCTGGAAGACCGCTACCCACCCCTGACCAAGCCCCTGCACGGAGCCGACACTCCCCAGGCGATTATCGTGCTAGGGGGCGGAGAGGTCATGCAATCGCCGGGGTCCAATCAGGAAACGGCGAATGCACGCACCCTTGTGCGCCTGCTGGCGGCAGCTCAACTCGCCCGACAAACCGGGCTTCCCATCATTCCCAGTGGCGGCGCCCCGCGTCTCGGCGCCCCAGCCGAGGCGCTCACCATGGAGTTCATCCTGCGCCAGGATCTGGGCGTACAAAGCCCCATCTGGCCGGAAACCCAGTCCTACAATACGGCAGCCAACGCAACAGACAGCGCGGCAATATTGGCCGAACACCATGGCCACCCGGCCTACTTGGTAACCTCCGCGCTCCATATGCCGCGGGCCGTCGCATGGTTTCGCCGCGCTGGCGTGAAAGTGATCCCCGTGCCCACCGACTACCGTCTGGACCGGGTGAACGGACTCCGCCTGGAGAGTTGGCTGCCGCGCGCGATTTATCTCGAAATCAGCAGCGAGGCGAGTCATGAATACCTCGGACTTCTTTGGCTCTGGATTCAGGAGCAGGGAATCGGGGGTGGCCACTAGTTCCAAAGCCCCGAGGAGGGAACGAGATGCTACGGCTTCTGATCGGGGAAAGTCACCTGAACATGCAGATGTTCCTGATCTGCGGCGCTAGCCAGAGGTAAAGGCGGCGGTACCGCGGCGCCATTCGCCGATGGCCCGTAAGGAGCGTACGCGTAGGGTGTTGCGGGAAGTGCGGCAGACAGCGTTGCATAGCTCGGTGCGTCGACCCCGATGGGAAGTGCCACGGTGTTATGCTCAGCCACAATATGCCTGACCATACCCCAGTCGATATGCTCATCGATCCGGTTCCGCACCATGAAAGACTTGATCGCCATCACGGCCCGCTGCAACTCCGGAATACCCTTTTTGTGGTAGGCATACATCGGTTTGTATGACTGCAGATAGACCTGCCCGTCGCGCACACCCACCAGGTTGGGCTGATCGATGATCCGTACTGGGGTGCCCACCGGAACCATCGGGAAGAGTTGTGCGACATTCTCCGGGAACATCTGAAAACACCCCTGGCTGGCCCGCATGCCAACTCCCCAAGGGTGGTAGGTACCGTGGATGAAAATACCGGAGAGTCCGGTCTCCATCGCCAGTTCACCCATGGGGTTTTCAGCGCCGGGTGGCCAATACCAGGGGATATCCATGTGAAATTTCTTCTCGAACCACGCGTGGATATTTTTGGGTACATTCCACGCAGGCATTTTATATTTGGCGATAATCCGCGTATCCGTCAACGCCTCCTTCCAGCCCGGCAGAAAGACACCGACGGGATAGGTGTATACCACTCGGTCATTCACCGGAAAATAGTAGATCCGTCGCGCCGGAATATCCACGATGATCCCGGTCCAGGGCTTTGGCGGTAAAATATACTCGGCAGGAATGACCACCTTGCTGGCCTCGCCAGGAAGCCAGGGATTGACACCAGGGTTGGCCGCCGTTACCTGATTGTAACCGAGGTCGTAGAAACGCCCGATGTCGAGAAGGGTATCGTCTCTGTGGGTGGTTACCGCCTCGAGCGCCCCGACAACATTACCCTGGGCGGGCAAGGCATAGACACTGGCATTGGCTACCGTCACACCACATCCCATGAAGGCTGCCAGAAACCAGGCACCTAACTGTTTTTGCATGACTTATTTTCCTGTTCGCGGCTCGCTGAAAAAGCAAGAACGCCATCCGCCGCGCACGCGCGTTGGCAGCGTCCTCTATTATCGCCATAATCATAAAGTAAAAGGAGGTCTGTATGGAATCGCCACACCTGGTTTTTCTGAGAAACGCAGTGCGCGGCCAGACCGTTCCGGTCGTGCCATTACGCGATGCACTGCACCGTCTCGATCATATGCTGACCGGTTTGGCTGGCGATCTGCATATCCCCTATGCAGGCCCTTATGTCGGTCTGGGACAAATGACCCGGCAACACCAGTTGTGTATTGCCGAGCATCAGTGGTCGGCGCAGGAGCGCGGCTGGGGCGTCGCCATCTGCATTAGCCACCCCGTTCACGGCTGGCGCGCAGAATGGCGGCTGGCCACAGTAAGCCGCGAACGTCTCCCGCTCATCGTACAGGCTTTGCCTGCGCTGTTCGCCGGCTACGCGGCGGCTGCGGACACCTCCTTGGCGGCGCAGCGCCCCAGCACGAAGCGCATCCATGAAATTGCCGGGATCTTCGCGCATTGACAGTGCCGTTAAAACGCCTAACTACCAGTCAGAATAGCGGCAAAGAAGCAACACTACGTTTACCCTGAAGCGAGATTCCTGCATGGAATTGCCCACCGGCAGCCTGATTATTATAGCCTTTCTTGTATCCCTGGTGGTGCTGACCGGGGTATGGAAGGCGTCGCGCGGACGGAAACCTCTCAGAGTTCCAGGTTTGCAGCGCGAGGGCAGCGGAAGTCCGGCGCCGACCGCATCCCCCGTCAAAAGCAACCTGGCCAGCACCGTAACAGCGGCATCCCCCGTGCAGGTCGATGAAATCAGCATTCTGGACGAGGTGGATATTTATCTTTCCTATGGCCACCTGGAACAGGCTGCCACATCCCTCAGCTGGTACGTGGATCACAACCCAGACAATGCCCAGCAGATGCGCAGGCTCCTCGCGATCTATCGTGAAATACCGGATATCGATCATTTTGTTGAACGGTTGGAACAACTCACCGAGTCACACACCATTCCCGATGCGGAAGCCAGGGATCTCGTTTTGCAAGGGCTGAAACTGGATCCACAGAACCTACAACTACGGGTAACTGCAGAGAATTTGGGGATGAGCGGCGCGCAAATTGCGGCTGTCCTCGCGCACGCCACCCTTGCGCCACCACCGACGGAGTCTTCCGCGCTCGCCGGTGCGCAGAGGGAGTTGCAGCAATCCATCGTCAACCCGGAATCACTAGATCTGTCCGGATTTATGCCTAGACCAGAGATGCTATCGTCCGGGGTATCCCAAAACGGTCCTACCGGGGAGGGCCTCATACTGCTCACCGGGCCCGATGATATTCTGCCGCTGGACGAGGAGGAATATGGGGTAGTAGCTAGCCTGGTTTCGCCGCTCCTTGCCGCACACCATCTGCTGGCGTGTCACCAATATCCTGAGGCCGAGCGACTGTTACGTCGCCAACTCATTCTCGATCCCCGCAAGCTCATTCTCCATGTCACCCTGCTGGAACTGCTGTACGACCAGCAGCGCTGTGCCGCCTATGCCGAATCCCTCCTGCAGCTCTATATCGCCCTGTGGGGCGCTGGTAGCGATCTGCGAACGCGATTGCTGCAACAAGGCCTGCGCCTGGGTGAACACAACCTCTGGGTAGCCCTTGCCGGAAGTGACGGAAAGGAGCAGGTTCTCGCAGGGCTGGCCGAGAAATACGGGCTGTATCTGCCGATCACCGCCATACCACTGAGCAGCCCCCCACTGGTGACGGAAGAAATTCACCGTGATCAGCTGGTTACCGAAAAGGACAGTGAAGATAGCATTATCGAGGAGTTCAACATGCTTCTGGACTACGGGCAGGTGAACGAGGCGGTGGACCTTCTGGAGAAGGCCATAATGGCGCAACCTCGGCATGAGGTTTACTACGGACCGCTTCTCGAAATGTACGAACGGATGGATGCCCGCGAGCGATTTTCCCGTTTCGTCAAATCCATTCTCACGACGGACATGCAGCCCAGTGAAGATATCATGCGCCAGATGTTCAGCCTGACTGAACGCCTCCAGCGTTACCCGCAACGACAGATCATTTAGGATTTGATCATGACGACAAACCCCTCCAACAGCGGTAGTATCCTCGTCCGCAGCATCGGGATGGATGCACGCAAAGAAGCCGTCTTCCGCATGGCTTTCAAGATGTTTACCCGGCGGCATTATCAGTTGCTGGACGCCGGTGACGCGCAAACACCCGCAGTGATCATTATCGATGTGGATGGTATGGACGGTATGGCCATCGCGCGTCGGTTGCATGGAGAACAACCGGAACAACGTATCCTGCTGACCAGCGTTTCCGCACACCCTGACAGTATTTTCCCGGTACTACGGAAACCCATACGGATGGAAACCCTGTTCCCCGCACTGGAGCTTCTGCTGATCGGTGGCCCCGCTCCGGCAAAGCCGGCAGAAAGGAACAGCGCGACAGTCATGCCCATCCGGCCCGACGTCGCGATCTCTTCGCCATTCGCGTCCGTCGCGGCACCACCTGCGGCCAAGCCAGCGTCGGCACCTGCTCCCAAACCGGCCGCAGCGCCAGCCGTCGCACCTCGCCCGACACCCCTGCTACGCGCTGAAGACGTACGTCATTTCAACCCTCAGGCTGGGCTGCTGGGACTTTTGCAGATCGTCCGCCGCGACCAGTCGCCAGCCATCATCGTGGATGATCGGCAGCAGGTTATTCTGCGCTTGGACCCGGTGACAGATCAGGCTATTCTGCTGACGGACGACGCAACCCTCAAGTCCCTGGCCCAGGAGGAGCACCCACGGCTGCAAATACGCGCCCCCGCTGACACGGATATCCCTGCCCATGCGTCTGTACGGCATCTCACCCTTCCATCCCTGCTCTGGCAAGTGGGTGCGTGGGCTGCTGACGGGCGCCTCATTCAGCAACTGCAGATCAACGCCCCAGTCCAACTGAAGCAGTGGCCCAACCTCACGCGCCTGACCATGTTGCCTGACGCCTTGCGCCTGGCGGCGTTTCTGGCCCGTTCTCCGGCGTCTCCGGCATTGACGGTGAAGATGTTGCGCGTCGTGCCCGCCGACCTCTTCAACTTTCTGGCGGCCGCGGATAGCCTGGGGTTGTTGCGCTATAACACGGCGGAAAACCCTGACAACCGCATCCGCCCTGCATCCGCGAATGCGCCGGAGGCTGCTGAAATACCTGCAGCAAAACGGAGCTTTCTGGGCCGTCTCCTTGCCCGCATTGCAGGGCTGTAAGACGCGACCGGGATTTTTCTCCGGTAAAGATTAAAAGATCCTATGTAAGGAGCCGTATGGTGAGAGAAGACAATAAAATTATTTTTACCGGTCCTGTTGGCGTAGGCAAAACAACGGCCATTGCGGCATTGTCGGATATTCCGATCATCTCCACCGATGCCCAGGCCTCGGATATGACGCTGAATCGCAAGGGTCATACCACCGTCGCGATGGATTACGGTGTGTTGAAGCTGGATGAGGGTACCAAAATTCACCTGTATGGCACTCCGGGTCAGGAACGTTTTGACTTCATGTGGGATATCCTCACCACCGGCGGCCTGGGCCTCATTCTGATGCTCGACAACACCCGCCCCAACCCCAAAAAAGACCTGCATTTTTTTCTTCATGCCTTCAAGGACTTCATTGTCGATGTCCCGGTCGTCATCGGGGTTTCGAAGACGGATATCCAGACGCAGCCCCAGATAGCCGACTACGTCGACATGCTCCCGGAGGCGACGGCGGACCTGCGGATGCTCAATCCCATTCCTCCAATTTTTGAAGTGGATGGCCGCAACAAGGACGACGTAAAGAATTTGGTCATGGCACTGCTGTACTCCATTGATCCGGGCATCGGAGGTTAGTGATGAGTATCGAACTGGTCGCCACGAATGCGGACATTTACGGTGAGGTGACGCCCGCCGGGGCTTTTTATGCCACCTCCAGTCCGCATCAGGACGAAAACCGGACCACCCTCCTCCACGTTTTACGGCAAGGACACCGGGCTCCCTTCAGCGCCAGCACCGCACAGCACTGGACGCAGGCGGCGAGCGAAGAGGAAGCCCTGCGCAGCATCTTCCGCCTGCAGCGACTGGGCATGTTGCGGGGCACGGCACGTCCGCGCCAACGGGAGGATCAGCGGCTGGAAGACGCCTTACCGCCGCTCCTCGCGCAACTTTCGGATATACAGAAAACCCTCCTCGCCGATGAAAACGGCTTTTATCTCGCGGCATCGGGCTACACCCATGAAGCCGCAGAAGAACTCGCCGGGCTTTCGGCCGATCTGCTGTCCCTGCAGTCCAGACACGACCGTCTGCTGAAAAACAACCTCCGCGTCAACACCGAAACCTGGGGTTTGATCGATCCGGCGGGGCGCTCCGAACTGGGATTCTGGCCGTTATTTATCGGTCAGCAACATTTCATGCTCGTCATCAGCGGTACCCCTCGCCTGCAGGATCAATCCTTCGTTACACTGGTGCAGGACCTGGATACACGTTACCGCTAACACAACCTCTTTTTCACAGACCCCGATTTTAATTCAGGAGAATAAAAATGCGTGAAGAAATGCTCAAATCCATCCTCAGTGACCTGAACGGGTCTTCTGCGGACATCGAGGCCTCGGCCGTGATTTCCACCGACGGCCTCACCATCGCCTCACTGCTTTCTTCGACCATGGACGAAGACCGGGTAGGGGCCATGGCGGCGGCGATGCTTTCCCTGGGCGACCGCACCGCCGTAGAGCTGGCGCGGGGTGAACTGGAGCAGGTCATGATCAAAGGCGATAATGGCTACGTTCTGCTCATTCATGCCGGCCCGGATGCGGTCCTCACGGTCATAGCCCGAAAAGAGGCGAAGCTTGGGTTGGTCTTTCTCGACGCCAAGCGGGGAGCTGCGGGGATCGCCGAACTGCTTTGAAGCCGTCGGGGTTACGCAGACTTGCGGACACCCTTCACAGGGCTGGCCGCGTTGGGCCATAATGCGCAAAATATCTGCCCGAGACCCCTATGACTTTTCAGGAAATCATCCAGCGGCTGCAAGGCTTCTGGGCCGATCAAGGCTGTGTTCTGCTCCAGCCCATGGATATGCCGGTAGGTGCCGGAACCTTCCACCCCGCCACCTTTTTGCGGGCCATCGGCCCAGAACCATGGCGGGCTGCTTACGTACAGCCCTCCAGGCGCCCCACGGACGGCCGTTATGGGGACAATCCCAATCGTCTCCAGCACTACTACCAGTTTCAGGCGGTGCTCAAACCGAACCCGGTAAACCTGCAGGAACTCTACCTCGAATCGCTGGCGGCCCTCGGTATCGATTCCGGGGTCCAGGATATCCGGTTCGTCGAAGACGACTGGGAGTCACCAACCCTGGGGGCCTGGGGGCTGGGCTGGGAGGTCTGGCTGAATGGCATGGAAGTCACCCAGTTCACCTATTTCCAGCAGGTGGGCGGTCTGGATTGCCATCCCGTGATGGGCGAGGTCACCTATGGTCTGGAACGACTGGCCATGTACCTGCAGGGCGTCGAAAGCGTCTATGACCTTGTGTGGACCCCGAACGTACTCTACGGGGACGTATTCCATCAGAACGAAGTGGAGCAATCGCGCTATAATTTTGAACTGGCGCCCGTAGAAGACCTCTTCCAGCGCTTCGACCAGGCGGAAAAAGACTGTCACGCCTTGCTGGCAGCCGAACTCCCTCTACCCGCCTACGAACGGGTGCTGGACTGCTCCCATACCTTTAACCTGCTGGATGCACGCCATGCCATCGGCGTCAACGAGCGCGCTCGATTCATCGGCCGCGTCCGGACGCTGGCGCGAGGTGTGGCCGAGCACTATGCCGAGGCCCGTGCCGCCCTCGGTCACCCCCTGCTGAGGAGCCGAGATGTCAGCGCCTGAAGATCTCCTGCTGGAACTGGGTTGTGAAGAGTTGCCGGCGCGGGAACAAATGCCCCTGCAGGACGCCGCGACCAGGATCATAGGCCAACTGCTCGATGCGGCCGGATTGCAGTTTGGGGGCATTCACGGCTATGTCACACCGCGACGGCTCGCTCTCTGGATCAAAGACGTCTCCCGACAGAGCCCGCCGCAGGAGACCCTGCGCCGCGGTCCCCTCGTGGCGCGCGCCCGTGATGCGCAGGGCAGGCCCACGGCGGCGGCGGAGGGCTTTGCCCGCTCCTGTGGGGTCAGCCTGGACGACCTGCTCATCCTGGAGACCGAAAAAGGCCCCGTCCTGGCTTGGCGGGAGGTCGGCGCAGCGCAGGATAGCCATGCTCTGTTACCCGAGATCGCCAGCAAACTGGTCACCAGCCTGCCCCTGCGCAAACGCATGCACTGGGGGGATCGTTCTGACAGTTTCCTGCGTCCGGTACGCTGGCTTTTGCTGCGTCAGGGCAGCCAGGTGCTGGACTGGAATATGTTTGGTCTGGATGCCGGCGGCGAGAGCTTCGGGCATCGCGTCCACCATCCCCAGACGGTGCAGATCAACGCCCCTGCCGGTTACGCCGGATCCTTGCTGCAGGCAAAGGTGATGGTGGATTTCGCCGGACGCCGCGCGCACATTTCCGGTAAAATGGCCGCCCTGGCAGGCGAGATGGCCGTCACTCCGATCCTGCCGGAGGCATTGCTGGACGAGATCACCGGACTCAACGAATGGCCAGTCATTCTCGCTGGCAGCTTCGCCGCGGACTATCTGCGGGTGCCCGAAGAAGCGCTGATTACGGTCATGATGCAGCACCAGCGATATGTCCCCCTGCGCGGTCAGAATGGGCGCCTGGTGCCCCATTATCTGTTTGCGGCCAACCTCCACAGCCGGGATACGCAGGTCGTCATCGATGGAAATAACCGGGTACTGCGTGCCCGCCTCGCGGATGCTGCCTTCTTTTGGGATCAGGATCGCCAGATCTCCCTGCAGACACGACGGGCCGCACTTGACGGGGTGCTGTTTCAGGATGGCCTCGGCAGCATTTTCGATAAGACGATGCGTCTGCAAGAGCTTGCCGCAACCCTCTCACCACAGTTCGCGGTGGATGCGGGTGACATGTACCGCGCCGCGGAACTCTGCAAAAGTGATCTGCTCAGCGGTTTGGTGGGCGAGTTTCCGGAATTGCAAGGCATCATGGGCGGCCACTACGCCCGGCATGACGGGGAAAACAACCACGTTGCCACAGCCATCGCCCAGCATTACCTGCCCAGTGGGCGCGACGATGAAATCCCGGCGGATGCGCACGGCCAGTGCCTGGCTATCGCCGACAAGCTGGATACCCTCTGCGGTTTTTTTGCCATCGGCAAAGTACCTACCGGGGACCGCGATCCCTTTGCCCTGCGCCGCGCGGCGCTGGGGGTGCTGCGAATCGTGCTGGATGCCGGAGTGCCCCTGAACCTGGATGAAGCGGTAACCCACACGCTGGCCGCTTACGGTGGCGCCTTCGCCAGGAACCGGACGGAGATACGGAGCGCGGTGCTCGACTTCTTTCAGGATCGGATGCGGGTCTATTTCCGGGAGGAGGGCTTCCGCGCCGACCAGATCGCCGCCGTGCTCAGCCGCCAGCCCCACGAGCCATTGGACGCACGCCAGCGTCTCGAAGCCCTCGCCCTTTTCCAGGCTGAGCATGCGGCGGCAGATGCCCTCGCCGTACTGATCAAACGGATCAACAATCTGTTACGCAAAGAAGTGATCTCCGGCGACCGGCCCATAGATCCCCAATACTTTATGGACCCGGTAGAGAACACACTCTGGGACTACTGGCAGGCCCTGGAGCAGCCCCTCCATGCGCAGCTTGCGGAACGTCGCTATGCCGCGGCCCTCGGGCTGCTCGCAGGCCTGCGTCCCGCTGTCGACCAATTTTTTGATGGGGTCATGGTCCTGGCCGAAGATCCGGTGCTGCGCCAGAATCGCCTGGCACTGCTGGCCCGGCTTCAGGAAGCGTTCCTGCGCATTGCCGACTTCTCGCAGTTGCAGGGGGCCTGATGGGGCAGATCGTCATTCTGGATCGTGACGGTGTGATTAACGAGGACAGTAACGCTTATATCAAATCGCCCGCAGAGTGGCGCCCCATCCCGGGCAGTCTGGAGGCCATCGCGCGACTGAACCGTGCCGGTTACCAGGTAGTGGTGGCCACCAACCAGTCTGGTGTGGGACGGGGGCTTTTTGATATCCGCACCCTGATCGCTATCCACCAGCGCATGCGTCAGGAACTGGCCGCCGCAGGCGGTCGGATCGATGCCATTTTTTTCTGCCCCCATGCTCCGGAGGCAGCATGCGCCTGCCGCAAACCGGCGCCGGGTCTGTTTCAGGAAATACAGGAGCGGCTGCAAATCTCGCTGGAACAGGTTCCCACCATTGGTGACAGTATGCGCGATCTGCTCCCGGCACAGGAGGCGGGCGCACGACCCATGCTGGTACTGACGGGGAAAGGTCAAGACGCGCGCCTCGAAGCGCGGGCCGCAGGCTTTCCCATCTTCGCTGACCTTACCGCGGCGGTACACGCCATTCTCGGCACACCATGATACGCACCATCCGCAGCGCATTGTTCTATGGGGGCTTTGCGATCTGGACGCTGATCTGGGCTATTTTCAGTCTAGCCGTAGCACCATTGCCGCTGCCGGCGCGGGTCTGGGCCAGTCGTTTATGGGCGCGCGCCGGCGTCGGCTGGCTCCATTGGAGTTGCAGCCTGCGTTATCGGGTTTCCGGTCTCGCCAATATTCCCGCCACACCTTGCGTCATCGTCGCCAATCATCAGTCGGCGCTGGAGACCCTGCTCTTTTGGTGCATCTTCCCGCAACTCTCCTTTGTACTGAAAAAGGAACTCTTCCGCATCCCGGTGATCGGCTGGGGCCTGCGTTTGGCCTGGCCCATCGGGATCGACCGCAACGGGGGCAGGGAAGCCCTGCTGCAGGTGATTGAACAGGGGAAACTCCGGCTGGCTGCGGGCTTTCATGTGGTCATTTTTCCGGAAGGCACCCGCCACCCCTGCGGCACAGTCGGCCCCTTCAGCAGCACCGCTGCCGGGCTGGCCATCCGGGCTCAGGTCCCCCTTCTGCCGATCGCTGTGAATAGCGGGTGTTTCTGGCCGCGTACAGACTGGCGAAAATGGCCGGGGATCGTCGAAGTGCATATCGGCCCCGCGCTACCCCCCGCAGGCAAGGCTGGGTCCCTCAACCAGCAGGCGCACGACTGGATTACGGCTGCAATTGCGGAGATGGGGACGAGGCCTGCCGCAAAAGCGCTTTGACCAGCGTACCAGCGATATCCTGCCCCGTAACAGCTTCGATGCCTTCCAGACTGGGGACAGGGTTCACCTCCAGCACCAGAGGCCGCTGATCTTCAGCCAGCATAATATCTACTCCGGCAAAGCTCAGGCCCAGAGCAGCCGCCGACCGGCGGGCAATGACGGCAAAATCTTCGGGCAGATCGGGCAATGCCGACGCCCGCCCCCCGCAATGCAAATTGCTGCGAAAATCCTCGGCAGATGCCTCCCTGCGCATGGCCGCAATGACCTTACCGAACAGTACGATCACGCGGATATCCTGGCGCCCGCTGAGAAAGCGCTGCGCCATCGCCTCGTGCTGCAGATGGAGGACGGTATCCAGCATGCCCCGAGCAGCGGCAGGTGTATCTGCCAGACTGACACCCACCCCCTGCGAGCCGCTGAGTAATTTTTGCACCAGCGGCATTCCCAAGGAGGAGACCGCCAGATCGCGCTGTCCCGCCTGGGTGAAGTAGGCGGTCTGCGGTACGGCAACGCCCGCCGCCACCAGGGCCTGAAGGGAGGCGAATTTATCCCGGGAAAGCTCCAACGCCCCCGCACTATTGAGGCAGCAACTCCCCTCCCCCGCAAAATAACGCAGCAGACGCGCTCCCAGGTTCGTGATTGGAGTACCCACCCGTGGAATCACCGCCGCACAGGGTGCCAGGGGAGAGGATCCATAATAAAGCGCGGCCTGCGTGTCGTGTAGCATCAGCAAACACTGTTCAGGCTGAAGCAGGACCGGATCGGCGCCCGCAGCGACAACCGCATCCAGCAAGCGGCGGGTCGAATAGAGCTCCACATGGCGCGAAAGAATGGCTACGCGGGGCACCGCAACCATGCCTAGGCTACATCCTCATGGAAACTGAGCAGGGGCAACTCGCCGTGCCCGATGGATCGCTCGATGAAACCTGCCCGCCCCGGCGACCGCTGCTCCAGCGCTGTCCTTGCCAGGGCGGGCGCAGCGCTGATCGCGGCAAAGAGTACCTCCAGTTCCCAGGGATCGACCCGCAGCGTGCCAAAGGGATTATCCCGCGTTGCCGGACGCCAGAAGAGATTCGGCAACCATCCTTTGTTGCGCACTGCGGGGGCCAGATAAAACGCGCGACAACGTGCGGCTACCTCCGCCGACGCGGGAATCGAAATCACATCCTGGTTTTCCATAATACCCCTTTCAAGTCGTTGCTGATGCGGGCCGCCACCCACGGCGACGATCATAAAGCCATTTACTTGGCAACGGAATCATTGTGGAGCATAATAGTCAACTATTCGCATGGATGTACAATGTGTTCCACAGTGTATTCCGGTTAAGCGGCTTGATGCCCAAGGAGTCAATCTATGAAAGACGACAACAACAGCACGCAACAGGGCGTGGCAGGTCACGGCGCCTTTTTTCAGGACACGAATCTTTCGGCAAATGAGGCGGAAACGGCTACGGCCTGGGTGCGCAGCCATGTGGATCGCCGCACCGTCGATCTGGGCGAGCGCATGGACGACATCCGCGACCACATGTGGGAACTGGAGAAGGAAGGTGAGATCATCGTCCACCGCATCAACCCCGAACATCGTGCGGAAGCGGTGCAGACCCTTTACGGCTGGGATAAAAAGATCCCCACCAATAACCTCTGGCACCACAAGAGCTGCGGGCAGTGCGGCAACATCCCCGGCTATCCCACCAGCCTCATGTGGTTCATGAACAAGCTGGGCATCGACTACCTCGACGAGACCGACCAGACCTCCTGCACCGCCTGGAACTACCACGGCTCCGGCATCGGCAACGTGGAGTCCCTGGCCGCCGTTTTCCTGCGCAACTTCCATCAGGCCTACGTCTCCGGCAAGCAGCACGGCTTCGAGAATGGCCATTTCTTTCCCCTGGTGCACTGCGGCACCTCCTTCGGCAACTACAAGGAGATCCGCAAATACCTCATCGAGTCCGCCGAACTGCGGGAGAAAGTCAAGAAGATCCTCGGCAAGCTGGGACGTCTGGTGGACGGCAAGATCGTCATCCCCGAGGAGGTGGTCCACTATAGCGAATGGCTGCACGTCATGCGCCACCGTATCGCCAGCGAGTTGCAGACCATCGACATGAGCAACATCCGGGTCACCGTCCATGCCGCCTGCCACTATTACAAGATGGTGCAGGAAGACGCCGTCTACGACAACACCGTGCTCGGTGGTAATCGTACCGCCGTCGGCACCTCCGTCGCCCAGGCCCTGGGCGCCCAGGTCATCGACTACTCCACCTGGTACGACTGCTGCGGCTTCGGTTTTCGGCACATCATTTCCGAACGCGAGTTCACCCGCAGTTTCTCCATGAACCGCAAGATCAAGGTGGCGCGGGAGGAGGCCAAGGCCGACGTCATGATCGGCATCGACACCGGCTGCATCACCACCCTGGATAAAAACCAGTGGATCGGCAAGGCCCACGACATGAATTACTCCATGCCCATCATCGCCGACGTGCAGCTCGCGGCCCTGGCCTGCGGCGCCGATCCCTTCAAGATCGTGCAGTTGCAGTGGCATGCTTCGCCCTGTGAAGACCTGGTGGAGAAGATGGGCATCAGTTGGGACAAGGCCAAAGCCGACTTCCAGGATTATCTCAAGCAGGTGGAACAGGGTAACGTGGAATACCTCTACAACCCCGAACTGGCCACCAATCAAAACATCAATATGAAGATGGCGTCCGCCTGATTCAGTTTGATGCGCAAAATGACCCCGCCTTTGCGCGGGGTTTTTTGTTTTTGCACGGAATCTATCCGGGCATGGAATACTTCAATCGACAAAAGCCTCCCCTCCGGACATGTTTTTCGGGTATGCTTAGGCACGCCCGCCACGACAGGCGATGGCTTTGCCCGTTTAAACAGGAGGATGACAGTGGACCCGAAGGCCCTCAATGCCCGTTGTGTAGAACTTTTTCAGAGCCCGGATGTGCGCCTGCGGATGTGGAATGCGCGGATGTTCTGGCAGGTTGGCGATCAGATGAATGTCGCGCCGACCGCACTCACCGATCCCAAGGTGGATACCTGCGAACTGGAAGTCATGCTCAGCGCCGCCGCACTGACCGATTCCCAGTGTGCCGCTGAACTGGACAAACGCGAGCCCGGCCGCGCCGCCTTCATTCAGCGCCAGGTCCGGGAAGGCATGCGACCGCTTCTGCGTCCTGCGCAATAGTCAAGGTCGCAGGCATTGCGTAGTAGTTGCAGGCCCCCGCAACATGGGTGGTCGCCAGCGTAGCGGCCCCCTGTGCGGCGACGTTGACCGGCAACGTACAGCCGGCAAAAAAATGTCTCGGACCGGACCGAGGGGCATGCCGCACCCAGCGCAAATCACCTCCCATTGTTATCCGCCCTTTGGCAAGGCTGGTACGAGGCGCTATTCTCGCGTCATCAATGCCGCCATTCGTCAGGGAACTGTTCCATGTCCAAAAAACCCACCACGCCTCTGCAAACCCCCGATGGCAGCAAACACATCCTGCTGCACTCCTGCTGCGCCCCCTGCGCCGGACCCATCATGGACGATATCCGCGCCGCCAGCATCGACTTCACCGTCCTGTTCTACAATCCCAACATCCACCCCACGGCGGAATACGAGCTGCGCAAGGAAGAGAATATCCGTTACGCGGAAAAGCTCGGCGTACCCTTCGTGGATCTGGACTACGACAAGGACCGCTGGTTTGAACGGGTCAAGGGCCTGGAATGGGAACCGGAACGGGGCG
Organism: Acidithiobacillus ferridurans; assembly: GCF_003966655.1. Classification (NCBI taxonomy): domain Bacteria; kingdom Pseudomonadati; phylum Pseudomonadota; class Acidithiobacillia; order Acidithiobacillales; family Acidithiobacillaceae; genus Acidithiobacillus; species Acidithiobacillus ferridurans. The sequence continues at coordinate 547,753 of NZ_AP018795.1, forward strand.
CGCGTTGCACCGCCTGTTTCGACATGCGTTTCGAGCACTCCGCCCTCTATGCCAGAGAACACGGCTTCACGGTCTTTACCAGCACCCTGGGCATCTCCCGCTGGAAGGACATGGTCCAGATCAACGCCTGCGGCGAACGGGCCGCTGCCCGCCATGGGGATCTGCAGTACTGGACCTACAACTGGCGCAAGGGTGGCGGCAGCCAGCGCATGATCGAGATTGCCAAGGAAGAAAGCTTCTACCAGCAGGAATATTGCGGCTGCGTCTATTCCCTGCGCGATTCCAACCGCCACCGCACCGCCCAGGGCCGCCCCAAGATCGTCCGCGGCGTCAAGTTTTACGGACGGGACGAAACGGCCGGCGCGGTACCCCCAGAGGCCGCCACCGGCATCAGCAAGCGGTAACGGTCCCTGGGGCCGATGATCTCCAGCAAGGGATAGTGCGCCGGCAGCCCCCGCGCCTTCAGCCACGCCTTGAGGGCGGAGTACGCCTTGAGGGAGGCCACCGCATGGTAGGCATTCACCTCGACACTCACCGCCATCTGCCGCGGCCAAACCCCTTGCTGCAAGCCCGCAGGCACCGGGCTGCCGGGGTTCACCAGCACCCCCACCCGCGCCGTCACGGCGGCGGATTGGCCCCCTTGCTCATGCTCGATGAGGGTCATGACCGAAACCGGCGTCAGCCCCGCTGACAGCAAGCGCTTTTTCAGCGCCTCCCGGGCCTTCACCATATCCGGATAACGGCCAGCAAATGGCTCATAAACATAGAGATAGGGGCCCATTGTCGCCCTATCCACCGTCGCCTGGCGGAAGACCCCCAGCCACAGCAGGGTAAACAGGAGCATGGCCAGGAAGGCCACGAAGGGCCATAACCAGCCCTTGCGCCAGTCGCGCCGGGGTACCTTTCGCGCTACCGGTTCATCGGTCATCCGCCCACTCCTCCCAAAGGGTTTTCCAGGAAAAACAAGGGCCCGGGTCCCATTTTCGCCCAGGGGCGATATCCGCGTGCCCCACCACACGCTCCCGCGACAGAGCCGGAAAGAGCGTTTGCAAATCCCGCCCCAAGTGCCCCAAGGTCCGGTATTGCTCCGCTGTAAAAGGCCGCGTCGCCGCCCCTTCCAATTCTACCCCGATACTATAATCATTGCAGGCCGGACGCCCCGCCCATTGGGATTGACCGGCGTGCCAGGCGCGCTGGAAAACGCCGACATGCTGCCATAATGCGCCGTCGCGGGGGATGAAAAAATGGGCCGAGACCCGCAGGTGGCGGATCCCGTCATAATAGGGGTGGCGGTCGAAATCCAGCTCGCCCAGGAAAAAGCGCTGCACGTCCCCGCTGCCGAAGGTGTCCGGCGGCAGGCTGATGGCATGAACGACCAGCAGATCCACGGCGGTGGGCGGGCGTTCGTCAAAAAACGGCGATGGCGCGCGCCGGGCCGCCCCATGCCAGCCCTGAGCGTCGAAAACGCTCACGGCTGCTCCTCACCGGGCAGATCTTTCACCGACTCCACCAAGCGATGCAGGGCCTGGGGCCGCGCCTCCACCTGCAAGGGCCGCAGATAGCGGCCATCCTTGAAAAGAAAGAGCGCCGGCAGGTGATAAACCTCGAACTCCTGGGTCAGCCCCATGTCGATACCGGCATCCACCTCCCAGACACGCAGATCCTCGCGGGTCATCTCATACTCCCGCAGCAAACCTCGCCAGATGCGGCAGGAATGGCAACCCGCCGAGCTAAAGAAGAGGATAATCAAGCCCCGCTCCGCCGCCATCCGCTGCCAGAAACCCAATTCGGATATTTTTTCCATTGCCGTCTCCCCTCCCTCGGCTCCCTCGTCCCATCACGCCAGATCATGGCCGATGATCGCCAAGGCCCATCGCCAATAGGTATGGCGCAAACGCCATGCCCTGAAGCGTTACCTACATCCAAGCATCTCGATCCGGTTTGGATGCGGTCTACTTCTTGCGTGCGTGAATATGCAGATCTCCCTCATCCTACCATAATGTCCTGGCGGAATTCGGATCTGCGCCAGCCTGGAGGGAAAGCTTGCCGCGCCGCCTGCGCCTACCGTCACGGCCTATCCATTGGCTCCGCCGCTGCGCGGGTTTTCCAGGTCCACCAGGCTGCAGCTTGTTTTCCTGCTGGCCAGACAGTCGGCGTCGCCCGGGACATAATCAAAAGAACAGGATTTCTTTTGCAGATCCAGCCAGTCCTCCCGAGGGTATTTCCCCTCCGGGAGATTCGGCGGGAAATATACGCACATGCCGCACAACATTTGTGCTTTGCTTGACTCGTCGCTCATGAAGGGTCGCTCCTCGCCGTATCGGGCAAAAAAATAGATTTCCATTGTTCCCATCGTTGCACCCGCCCGAAGCGGCATCATGCCGGTCAGCTCAGGCGCGGATCCGTTCCGGGCACCGGAATAGCGTCGGCATGGGGGGCGATGGGAAAGCGCACGCGCTTACGGATCAGGCAACTAAAAAGCAACTCCAGTTCCACGAGCAGCGGCGTGGGATGCACTGCCAAGGCGCGCTCCGCACCGGCTGTCAGCCGCACCTGAATGGGGTGGCGCCGGGCCCCGTGCCCTCCCCTGGACTGATTTGCCGCGCCTTTCACGTCCTCAAGGGCTGAGATCATGTTGTTTCCTCCGGGCGTTGGGAAGCTTTGGGAAAAGCATATAGATAGATACCATCCGATCTCAGGTATCCTGGAGAAGCCCTTCCGCCTTCAGGGCCGATTGCACCGCCGGCCGCATGGATACCCGCCCCTGATACGCCTGGAGCACCGGCCATTGCTCCAATTCAATGCCCACATGCCGGCCCCAGCCCAATACCGTAAAGAGATAGGCGTCGGCCACTGTGAATCCCTCGCCCAGCAACCAGTCCTTGCCCTCCAGTTGCCGGCTGACCGTGCCCAGGCGCCGCCCGAGTTGGGCAGCGGCCACCGCCTTCCATTCCTCGGGCGCCTGCGGATTGAATAAGGGAGAAAAACCCTTATGCAGTTCCGTGGAGATGAAATTGAGCCACTGCATGAGTCGGTAGCGCTCCAGTGTGCCTAGGGGCGGGGCGAGCTTCTTTTCGGGCACGCGATCGGCAAGGTACTGAATGATGGCCGGCCCCTCGGTGAGCACCTGCCCGTCGTCGAGCAGGAGGGCGGGCACGTAACCGTCGGGGTTGATGGCGGCATAGTCGGCACCGGTTTCCGTTTTTTTGCTGGCGAGGTCCACCCTTTCCTTGTCGAAGCGGAATCCGCCTTCGTTGAGGACGATATGGGGAGACAGGGAACACGCACCGGGGCTGTAATACAATTTCATGGCAATCTACCTCCTGACCGAGCGATTGACGGCAAAAGTGCCGGACTTGTTGTGCATGGCTTCAGACCAGCGCGGCTGGCCGTTCGATGAGATATTAGTACCCCATACAGCTGGTCTTGTGAAGTATGCACTTTCTTGTTATATACATTCATATATAATAGTAAGTATATTTTTAGTAAGTATGAATAAAAGGGGGGATTCCCAACCTTGCTCACGGAGGGAAGATAGATGGCAGAAGAGGAGCCCTGCGCGGTGGATGTCACCCTCCGCGTCATTGGTGGAAGATGGAAGGTACTGATTCTTCAGGATTTGTTCACGGGAACCCGGAGATTCTCAGAAATCCACAGAGCCGTTCACGGCATCACCCAGAAGATGCTCGCCCAGCAATTGCGGGAGATGGAGCGGCACGGCATCGTGAACCGGCTGGTATATGCCGAGGTACCACCCAAGGTCGAATATTCCCTTACCCCCCTGGGGAAGAGCCTTTGGCCCGTCCTCATGGCGATGCACAAGTGGGGGCTGGAGCAATTGGCGGCGACAGGCAACCCGGCGCCAAGCCCCCGGGAAAGCGGGCCGCAGGCGGCGGATCTTCCCGGGCATTGAGGAAGGCGGGAGCCCGCTTCCGCAAAAAGGGGATCCCCTGAAGGAAAACGCCCTCAAGGGATCGGTGACGAAGGGCATGACCTCCTAGATCTGCGGATGCCGCCGCCCTTGGGGCTGTTGCAGGCGGTTCAAGGCCGAGAGATAGGCCTTGGCGCTGGCGAGGACGATATCCGTATCCGCCCCCTGACCATTGACGATGCGGCCATCCTGCTGCAAGCGCACCGTGACCTCGCCTTGGGCGTCGGTGCCGGTCGTGATGGCATTGACCGAATACAGCAATAATTGCGCACCGCTTGCCACCACCGCTTCGATGGCCTTGAAGGCGGCATCCACCGGCCCTCCGCCCACGGCCGCGGCGGTCTTGGCCACGCCTTCCACCAGGACTTCCACCCGGGCTTCGGGATGGGTGCCCATCTCCGAGCAGACGCGCAGGTAACCCAGGCGATAGCGTTCCGCCTGCTCCTCCTGCAGATCCTCGTTGACGAGGGTCTGCAAGTCCTCATCGAAGATTTCCGCCTTGCGGTCGGCCAACTCCTTGAAGCGCGTGAAGACCATGTCGAGGGCATCCTTGTCCAGATGGATGCCCAAGGCCTCCAGGCGCGCCCGCACCGCCGCCCGGCCCGAGAGCTTGCCCAGGGTCATGCGGTTGGCCGCCCAGCCCACGTCCTCGGCGCGCATGATTTCGTAGGTCTCCCGGTGCTTGAGGACACCGTCCTGATGGATGCCCGACTCATGGGCAAAGGCGTTGGCCCCGACGATGGCCTTGTTGGGCTGGATCGGGAAACCGGTGATGGTGGACACCAGCTTGCTGGTGGGCACGATCTGGGTGGCGTCGATGCGGGTGTCGCAGGAGAAGACGTCGGCGCGGGTGCGCACCGCCATGACGATCTCCTCCAGGGCGGCATTGCCCGCCCGCTCGCCCAGACCGTTGATGGTGCATTCCACCTGGCGGGCGCCGTGGAGGACGGCCGACAAGGAGTTGGCCACGGCCAGGCCTAGGTCGTTATGACAATGCACCGAAAAGATCGCCCGGTCGGCATTGGGCACGCGCCCGCGCAAATTGCTGACGAGCTGCCCGAAGCGGTCCGGAAGGTTGTAACCCACCGTGTCCGGGATATTGATGGTGCGCGCCCCGGCGTCGATCACCGCCTCGATGACCCGGCAGAGGAAATCCTCCTCCGAGCGCCCGGCATCCTCCGGCGAAAACTCCACGTCGTCGCAATAGTGCCGCGCCAGACGCACCGCCGCCACCGCCCGCTCCAGGACCTCGTCGGGGGCCATGCGCAATTTGGCCTGCATGTGTACCGGGCTGGTGGCGATGAAGGTATGGATGCGCCCCGCCGCCGCCCGGGCGATGGCCTCCCCGGCGCGGCGGATGTCCTCGTCCCGGGCCCGTGCCAGGGCACAGATGCGGCTGTCCTTCACCGCTGCGGCGATGGCCTGCACGGCTGCGAAATCGCCGTTGCTGGCGGCGGGGAAGCCCGCCTCGATGACATCCACGCGCAAGCGCTCCAGGGCCTTGGCGATACGCAGTTTCTCCTCGCGCGTCATGGCCGCACCCGGCGACTGCTCGCCATCGCGCAAGGTGGTGTCGAAAATGATCAAGTGTTCTTTAGTTGGACGCATGAATCACCCTTTCCGGATTGTCGGATGGATTATACCGCGTCGGCGGGTTTTTCACGAAGGGTACGCCGGCGTCCCTTACCCCACAGTCTGGCGCTGTAACCAGCGGTACACCGTGCGCTCACAAACTCCCAGCACATCTGCCACTTGGCGTCTGTTACCATGATAAAGACGCAACAATTCGTCGAGGTTGTCAGGGTGCAGTCCAGTCTTCCCCGGCTCGGGGAGCGACGATCGCTTTGCTGTCGGCAGGGTTGCTTTGCGCGATACTGCCCAATCCAGATGCCGGGGCTGAATGATCGGACCATCCGCCAGCGCCGCCGCCTTTTGCAGAATGTTGCGCAACTCCCTCACGTTGCCCGGAAAATCGTAGGCACACAGACGAATCTCCGCCTCCTTGGACAAGCTCCAACCCCCGCCCCAGTTCCTGCCAATGCGATCCAGCAAAACTTTGGCGATACCCGCGATATCTTCGCGACGCTCACGCAACGGCGGCAAATCAATGGTAATGGCCGCCAAACGGTAATAGAGATCTTCACGAAAGGCCCGCTGCGTAGCCATCTCCAGCAGATTGCGATTGGTGGCGGCCACTATGCGCACGTCTGCATGCAGGGTTTCCGCTCCGCCCAGTCGCCGAAAGCTACCCGTTTCCAGTACCCGCAGCAGCTTGGCCTGCATAGCAAGCGGTAGTTCACCGACCTCGTCCAGAAACAGAGTGCCGCCATGGGCCATTTCATACAGCCCGCATTTGCGCCCGAGACAACCGGTGAAAGCACCCCGCTCGTGGCCCAGTATCTCGCTTTCAAAAAGGGTCTCCGGCAAGGAAGCGCAATCGACGGTGATGAAAGGACCACTCGCCCGCGCCGAGAACTGATGCAGAGCATTGGCAGCCAGCTCCTTGCCTACCCCGCTCTCACCGGACAGCAGGATGCTGGCATCCGTCCGCCCTGCCATTTCTAAATGATGCAGACAGCGCATAAAGGCGGGTGAGTGTCCTACCATATGCAACTCACCGCAGGTGATTTCCTCCACCTGACGCGGGAGACGGATGATTTCCTCCCCCAGATAAGCATTACCGTCCTGATCCTTGATGGCATGGCCGCGAATCCGCACATGCTCGGCATGATTCTGGTGGTCATAATGAATGTGACGCACCTCATGCGCTTCCCCGGTATTGAACACCGCCTGGTGAGGACAATCTTCTCCACACATGTGACAAGGTACTGGGGAGTGATGGGAGATTTCATGGCAACACTTCCCGATCACCTCATCCGCACGCACGCCATAGGCATTCTGATAGGCGCGGTTGGCGGCTATAATCCGATAGTCCCGATTGATCAGCACCATGGGATTCTGCTGAATATTGAGCACACTGCCGACATCCAGCCCAATGGACAAGTCATTCCGCCTGGCCGTGCCCTCCGATTTTCCAGATCGGGTTCTTTTCCTGTGGTTTATCATATCCAAACCCTTCGATATTTCAGCTACGACCATTCTATAGTACGTATTCTCCAGGCCACCGGATGCAAGAATATTCTTATCACCTCCGAATAATTACTTTTGTTGATAAATTATAATGTTATGTTTGGCTTATGTGTCATGACCGGCTGGTCATGACCTGCCATGACACATCATGGCATAGCAGCCGTCAAAACCGCGCAAAACTGCAGTACCATAATATTCAAGAAGCATTATTTACCAGAAATAACAGTGTGGTTAAATAACTTACCATACAATATCCTGATCTGGCATGCATTCTGCTTACTGAGATTATCCAGTCACAGAGCGAGGTTTTCATGTCGGGATTATATATCATCTGTTTAAGTGGGGTGAGAGAGCGGTTGCAGTTTGCGGCGATGGCGGCGTCGGTTGCGGCGGTTTCGGGGTCGGAGGTGCATGTTTTTCTGTCCATGAATGCCTTTCCCTATTTTGTGAAAGGACACGGCAAGGAGGCCCCGGCGGAAGGCGAGATGGGGCATTCGATGGCCGGGCGCAATGTGCCGCCGTTCTACCAGATTTTTGAGCAGGCCGTGGAATTGGGCGATGCCAAAATCTGGGCCTGCTCCATGGCCATGGACGTGATGGGGATCCAGGCGGAGGCGATGGAAGACATCGTCGCCGGGCCTTTGGGTCTGACCAAGTTCCTCAGCGACGCCGAAGGCGCGCAGATCCTGACCTTTTAAAAAGGAGTGGTAGATGAGTGAAAGAGTCGTAGATGCCCGCGGCAGTTTTTGCCCCGGGCCGCTGATGGAGCTGATTTCCAGCATGAAGATGATGAGTGTCGGCGATACCCTGGAATTGTTGTCCACCGATGCCGGTTCCGCTGCGGATGTACCGGAGTGGATCCAAAAGGTCGGTCACGAAATGCTCGATACCCGACAGGATGATGCGGGTACCTGGCATATCCGGGTGCGCAAGGCCAAGTAGCACGACGTCCAACCAGTACACAGACCTACAAGGAGTGACATCATGAGAATTCTCGTCGTCGGTGGGGGTATGGGGGGCACCATTTTCGCCAATCATCTGGCCCGCCGTATCCACCATGAAATGAAAACCGGCAAGGCCCGCATTACCATGCTCTCGGCCAGCCACGAACACGTCTATCAGCCCGGTTGGCTTTATGTGGCCATGGGTCGGACGACCCCGGATGAACTGGTCCGCGAACAGCAGAGCCTGCTGGAACCCGGTATCGAGTTTCATGTCGATCCCGTGGAGGAGTTTCATCTCGCCGACAATCACGTCCAATGCAAGAGCGGCAAGATTCATGAGTATGATGTTATGGTCATTTCCACCGGCTCCCGTCCCATGCCAGAAAACATCCCCGGCCTCCAGGAGAACTCCATCAACTGTTACACCGCGGAGAATGCGGTGGAGTTCTTCCGGCAACTCTCGGACTTCAAGGGGGGGCGCATCGTCGTCACCGTCGGTCTGCCGCACAAGTGTCCGATGATTCCGCTGGAAATCACCTTCGCCATGCACGATTTCATTCAGGATCGTGGCCTGCGGGACAAGACCGAGTTCTACTACACGTATCCCATCGGTCGGGTGCATAGCCTGGAGAATGTGGCGAAGTGGGCGGCACCGGAATTCGACCGGATGGGCATCCAGTACGAGACGCTGTTCAATATGAAGGAAGTCGATGGCAAAAATGCCCAGGTCCTCAGTGAGGAGGGGGGTGCCGTCAAGTATGACCTGCTGGTGGCGGTGCCGCCGCACAAGGGTCAGGAAGTCATTGAGCAGAATGGCCTCGGGCAGAATGGCTGGATTCCTACCAACCGCACGTCTTTGCACATGGAGGGGGAATACGGCAAGAATGTCATCGTCCTGGGGGACACCACCAACCTGCCGATCAGCAAGGCCGGCTCCACCACGCATTTCGAGGCTGAGGTCGCCGCCGAGAATGTCGCGGCGGTGATCAAGATCGGGCGATCGGTGCGCAGTTACGATGGCAAGGTCTTCTGCTTCATAGAGGCGGGCAAGGATCGCGCCACGTATGCCATGTTTGATTACCAGCATCCTCCGCAGCCCAAGGCCCCGACCGGTGCGGTCCATGCCTTCAAGATGGCCTACAACCAGCTCTATTGGGCCAGTGCCCGCGGCTTACTCTAAGGGAGGTGATCTATGACGGCTGTTATGGCGGAAACCTCCCACGAGGAGGAGTTGGCCGAGGCCCGGGAAGCCCTGGCGCATCTGGTGGAGAATGGGGATCTGGAGCGTATCGTGCATCTGGCGCGGCTGGCCGGTGCCGCGCAGGATTCCATGAGCGATGAATTGGTCGGGCGGATGGCGGGTCTGGCCAGCGATGGTCTCGACTTGCTGGACCGGGTCCATCGCAGTCAGGTCGTCCATGCCCTGCCCGCCATCTCCGCGCTGGTGGAGAATGGGGATCTGGAGCGTATCGTGCATCTGGCGCGGCTGGTCGGTGCCGCGCAGGATTCCATGAGCGATGAAATCGTGACGCGGTTGGCGGGCATGGCCAGCAATGCCATGTGCCTGCTCGACCGGGCTACCCGCACCGGCGTCATGGAGCGGATGGTGACGGTGGCGGAAAAGATGGATCAGGAGCATATCCTGACCGATTTCCTCCGCTGTCTGGCCGGGGCTACGGAAGAAGCGGCCCATGCCCCTCTTCCCAAAGGCGGCCTCACCGGACTCTGGGAACTGATAAAACAACCGGAAACCCAGCAAACCATCCAGTTCCTCATGCTCCTCGGTAAACACTTCCGATCCTGCCGACTCAAACACTGAGGCCCCACCTCAACCATTCCTTTTTAAAAGCGTTCTACTCGCCCCGCTTGTAGCTCCCTGATCTTCCGGGGGCTTTTTTTGTAGCTCCGCATGTCGGATGGCTGTAAACTAGGCTCACCGTGCCAGAAATATCATTGAGTGCGCGTTGCTGTTCAGATTGGGGCAGATCGGCCCCACGGCCGGGTCGATCTTCCGGAAGAAGTCGAAAGCTGGAGTATCCGCCAATAATGAATAATATACATTGGGATAAGATTTACACCGAGAAAGCATCGACCACGGTGAGTTGGTACTGTGACCATGATGAGACATCGTTACGACTGCTGGATGAGATGGATTTGAAACCACAAGACGCGATTATCGATGTCGGTGGTGGCGCTTCCACATGGGTCGATGACTTGATTGGGCGCGGATTTTCCAGAATCTCCATACTTGATCTCTCCGCTGCCGCACTGGCCGTGACCCAACAACGTCTTGGGAAGTATCCGGGCACCGTGAAGTGGATCGCCGGGGATGTGCTGGAAACGCCCCTGCCGCAAGCAAACTTCTCTTTATGGCATGACCGCGCAGTTTTTCATTTCCTGACGGACAAAAAACAGCGCCAACGCTACGTTCAGGTATTGAGCGACGCCTTAAAGCCAGGCGGCCATGTCATCATAGCCACCTTCGCAGAAGACGGGCCTACCCAATGCAGCGAACTTCCAGTGTGCCGTTATAGCCCTGAACAATTGCATTCTGAGTTTGGAACATTATTTACGCTTATTTCCCATGATCACGTGATACACCGCACCCCGGCAGGGAAAACCCAAGCTTTTACGTATTGCCATTTTCAGATCATTTGAAGCACCTGACCATGCCCTGATCTTTGCAAGGCAGGCCATACCTTTTGGATGCCAATTGTCATATATATGACATGCCACGTTCATCGTACTGTCACATTTCGTCTGTATGCTTAGGTGTTACATCCTACACGGATTGTTGTTTCTTTTTTTATACCGTTGCCGGTCAGCGGATCACTCTACTGGGATATTGGCACCTTACCGCTGCTCTGGGCGTTACCCATAGCGGTGATTCTTTGGTCGTCGGTCATGGCCACCCTGTTCTTCCGGCCCGAGCGGTTACGCTCCCTGGTTGAAACGCAGGAGACACGACTCGATGCGCAAACGCACGATCAACCTGCCAAAACGCGCTGGTCTGTCTCCCGGAATTGGCGGGCGTTGGCCCGATGGACACCACAGACGTGGAGAAACCCGCTTGTTTTGTACCCCATGGGGGTTCCCAGCGTCCTTCTGATAGGGACGGCGGGGGTGCTGCTGACGTTACTCACTTCGGTGATCGGCAGACAAATGACGCATCCCGAACTCTCTGCCGTTTTTATGCATCATGCCGTTATTCTGAGTGTGAGTATGGGCAGGACATTAACCGTTTTGCTCGTCAGTGCGGCGAACAGTCATTGGATTCAGCAGGACGCAGACTGGCGAACGGTTTTCCTGACCGGGCTATGGGGAAGCAAAACGCGATTCTGCCAGCAAGCCATGCGCCATCATGCACGTCAGAGCACCTTATTGGCCGGAGTGCTTGCGCTAACGATACTCGCCCTATCGACTTCGCTTCTGTCGTTACAGATTTTACAGGGCATAGCGCTCATGGCATTTCTATTTACGACGACACTCTGGTTGAGCTACGCCTTTTTCTTCGCCTATATGTTTGGCTTGCGCATTGCCGCTCGAAAAAAGATCATCCAATCGCTGGCGTTCGGATTATCCTACCTTCCGGTAAACCTCGGCCTGCTAGCGCTGCTGCAGTCATCAACCGGTTTCATGCTTTGGTTCCTGGGACTTTGCATGCCCTTGTTACTGCTTATCTGGGTGTTTTCCACCCATCGGCAGGCAGTATGCAAAATGGGGCGGGAAGACTGGATGCTTAATGCCACCGCTTAAGGGCATTTGCATTTTTCATTGGCTTGGCGACTGCCGGTCCAATTTTAAAGACGGCCGCGACACCGGACTCACCTCCTACCCAAAGGCGCTGCCTCACAGTATCAAGTGACAATACATGGCGCCGGTGGTTGGCAAAGCCGGAGGTGGATGACTGCCATTTCCTGACATAGGCGCGGGCCCTGGCCGGCCACGCCCTCGGCTGATATCACCGAGGCACATATCAGCGTCAGAAAAGCGGAGAGGGTCCCCACTGAGCAGAATGGTAGAAAACGGCATGGATTGTAGAAAAAGAAGGCAGGGAAAAATGTCCTAATCCTTTTGATTTATTGGTCGGGGCGAGAGGATTTGAACCTCCGACCACCTGAACCCCATTCAGGTGCGCTACCAGGCTGCGCTACGCCCCGCAAGAGGTCGTAATGTACAGCGGAAACGCTACTTGGGTCAATGCCTGCGACCGCATAAATCCAATAATTCCGATAACTCCTGGCGCAGGTATTGCCAACGTTTGCGGACCTCGATAACACTGATGGATGCGCCACCCACGTCCAGACTCAGTTGCCGCTGATTTTCATCCGGGGACTCGCGGTGCGGAAAGCGCCCCCGCCCCTGCAAACGCTCCCGCGCACCGTGAATGGTGTACCCTTCTCCATAGAGAAGGGTACGAATCTGTCTCGCCAACAACAGGTCGTGGCGCTGGTAATAACGCCGGTTACCCTTTCTTTTGAGTGGACTAAGCTGCGGAAACTCCTGCTCCCAGTAACGCAGCACATGTGCCTTCACCCCGCAGAGCAGGGCGGCCTCGCTGATGGAGAAATACCGTTTTTCCGGTATATCCGGGAGCGGAGCGAGGTCTTTGCTCGCCTTTTCCCTATGCGTTGTCTGGTTCGCTACCATTCACGTAGGCTTTGAGCTTCTGGCTCGGATGGAACGTCACCACGCGCCGCGCCGTGATGGTAATCTCCACACCGGTCTTCGGGTTACGTCCGGGGCGGGGGTTTTTATCGCGTAACGTAAAATTGCCAAAGCCGGATAGCTTCACCTCCTCGCCTTTGGCCAGATTCTCACGGATGCCGTCGAATAGGGCCTCGACGATACCTTTGGCTTCCCGCTTGTTCAGACCCATACTCTCAAACAGCATGTCTACAATTTCAGCTTTGGTAACGGCCACATTATTCTCCTATGCCCTGAGTTCGATGGAACCGAGTTGCCGCACGGCAACCAGCAACCGGTCCATTTCTGCTTGTACCTCTGTATCCGTCAGCGTCCGCCCCGCGTCCTGAAGGAGCAGCGCAAAAGCCAGACTGTACGTTCCCGCCACCAGGGAAGAACCCTGATAGCGATCAAAAATGGTGATGCTCCGCACGATACCCGATGCAGCGGCCCGCATGGTATCGAGTACCGTTCCTGCCAGTATGTCATTCGGGATAACCAACGCTATATCCCGCCGCAATGCCGGAAATGGCGACAGGGATGAAAACCTGGAAATGCTCGTCAGATTACCCAGCCACTCCACATCCAAGTAGAAGAAAAACGGTGACTTGTCAAGGCCATACTCTGCGGCCTGGGTTGGATGAAACGCACCGAGCACGCCCACCCGCCGATCTTCCACACAAATTTCTGCAGCCTGTCCCGGATGCAGGGCCGGGTAGGCGTCCAGCGGCCGGAAGGTAAAGTCCGTACCCGGCCAAAGCGCGAGCAAAGCACTCACGTCGCCTTTCAGGTCATAGAAATCAACCGCGCGCAGGGGTTCCGCCCAGCTTTCCCGATCCACCGTCCCGACTATACAGCCGCCCAGCACGAGGCGCTGCCCGTGGGCGGAAAATACGCGCCCCAGTTCAAAAATGCGTACCCGTTCCTGCTGCCGTTTCATGTTGAATTGAAGCGCTTGCATCAAACCCGGCCAAAGGCTGGCGCGCATGACGGCCAAATCTGCGGACAGGGGGTTGAGCAGCGCTGGCGCGTCGGCATCCGGTGTGAACAGGTTTTGCGCCTGACGGGAGATAAAACTGTAGGTGATCACCTCATGATAATCCCGCGCCTGCAAAACACTGCGTAAAGTGGCTGCCTGCGGTCCCTGCTTCATGGGCAGCGGTTGCAGGATGCCCTCAGGGCGGTGGGCGGGCAATCGCTCATAACCATGGATCCGTCCCACCTCTTCGATCAGATCCGCCTCGATGCGGAGATCAAAGCGGTGACTCGGGGGAATCGCCTGCCAGCCATCGGGGACCCTGTTGACATGCAGCCCCAGACGAGTGAGAGCCGTTTCGACCACATCATCCTCGTAATCCATTCCCAGGATGCGTGCCAGTCGGGCACGGCGCAAGGGGATCGGCTGATGCTCCGGCAACTGACCCAGAATGGTGCAGGATCGTTCTGTTCGCAAACGTGCCATACCTAACGTGGCGAAAAGCTGCAAGGTACGGGTGGCCACCACCGGCCCCAAGGTGAAATCGACGCCGCGTTCAAAGCGCATGGCAGCATCCGTCTGCAGGCCCAGGCGGCGTGCGCGCCCCTGGATAGCCCCCGGCTGGAAGAAAGCGGACTCCAGGACAATGGAACGCGTCTGTGCTGTCACCGCAGTGCGCCGCCCACCAATAATACCCGCCAGAGCCACCGGACCCGCGTCGTCCGCAATCACCAACATATCGGATTCCAGCGGCAAGTCGCGGCCATCCAGAGCATCGAGAGTCTCCCCAATCTGCGCCCAGCGCACGGTGAGATTCCCTTGCAGCGTTTCTGCGTCAAAGGCGTGTAGAGGCTGTCCCGTTTCGAGCATTTGCAGATTCAGCAGATCCACTACGGGATGGATGCAACGCTGACCTGCACGACGCAGACGCTCACGCAAATAGTCCGGCAACCGTTCCGGAACACCCTCTATCCACAGGGCGGTGTAGGAACGACAGGCGTTTTGCGCGTCTGCGGCAACATGCGGAGCAAAGCCTCCATTACCGGGGACCACATCGCCCGGGCGCACGACCGCCCATGCCGGTACCGGGATAGCCGCCGTGGGGAGGGACAACGCTTCAGCCCCGAGGGCAAACAAATCCCTGGCGACTCCAGCTACGGACAGCGCATCGCCACGATTCGGAGTGATCCCCAGGGTCAGTATCTGGTCATCCAGACCGAGGTAAGCGCGCAGGTCGGCTCCCACCGGCGCATCCGCGTCCAGAACCAGCAAACCGCTGCTGCCGTCATCAAGCCCCAGCTCCGCGGCTGCACAAAGCATTCCTTCCGAGGATATCCCGCGCAGCATAGATGTGGCGATGCGGTGTTCTCCAGGGAGCAGCGCACCGGGGAGGGCCAGAGGCACCCGCTGACCTGCTGCCAGGTTGTCCGCCCCACAGACAATCGTGCGTAGCCTCCCGTCGCCCGCATCCACCTCTGCCACCCGCAGCTTATCGGCCTGCGGATGGGGTGCCACGGACCGGACGGCAGCGACGACCACTCCGCGAAAAGACGGCGCGGCATCCTCAATCGCCTCCACCTCGATACCGCCCATGGTCAAACGCCGGGCGATCTCCTCCGTATCCCAGGAAATTTCAAGCAATTCACGAAGCCACTGAACACTGACACGCATGGCGGGTCCTCAGGAAAACTGTTTGAGGAAGCGCAGATCGTTCTCGAAGAAGAGACGTAGATCGTTCACTCCGTAACGCAGCATGGTGAGACGCTCGACACCCATCCCAAAGGCAAAGCCGCTGAAACGCTCGCCGTCGACACCGGCACCCGCCAACACCGCCGGATGCACCATACCGCAGCCCAGCACCTCCAGCCAGCCGGTCTGCTTGCAGACCCGGCAGCCGGAACCGCCGCAGATGACGCAGCCGATATCAATTTCAGCGGAAGGCTCCGTGAAGGGGAAGTAGGAGGGACGGAAGCGTACCGGGAGATCAGGCTTTGCGAAAAACCCGTGCAGAAAATCCGACAGCAAACCGCGCAAATCGGCGAAACTGGCCCGTTCGTCGAGCAGCAAGCCCTCCACCTGGTGAAACATCGGCGTATGGGTGATATCTGAGTCGCGCCGGTATACCCTGCCGGTGGCGATCATACGCAGGGGCGGCTGATGGGATTCCAGAAACCGGATCTGAACTGTCGACGTCTGGGTGCGCAAAAGACGTGTTGCGTCCAGATAAAAGGTGTCATGCATCGCCCGCGCAGGGTGGTCTTCCGGAATATTGAGTGCGGCGAAGTTGTGATAATCGTCCTCGATTTCGGGGCCATCGCTGATCTCAAAACCCAATCCGAAAAAATAATGCTCTATCCACTCCAGAGTCTGGCGAATAGGATGCGCGCTACCACACGCTTCCCGCCGTCCCGGCAGCGTCACATCCAGATGTTCCTGCTGAAGACGTGCATGAATAGCGGCCGCTTCAAGCTCTGCCTTGCGTTCCTGCAAAAGCGACTGCACCTCGGACTTGCGCTCGTTGAGCAATTGCCCGGCTTCCCGCCGCGCTTCGGGTGACAACTGCCCGAGTTGCTGCATTGCCTCGGTAAGAACGCCCTTCTTACCGAGCCACCGCAGGCGGATCCGTTCCAGGGTGTTCAGGTCGGAGGCCGCCGCGACTTCCTGGGCAGCCTCCGCGATGGAGGCCATGGATTGAAAAGGCATCGCCACAGCCTCCGCCACCGTCAGGCTGCCAACTGGCCCTTGACCACCTCAACGAGACGGGAAAAGGCCGCCTTGTCACGTACGGCTATGTCGGCCAGCACCTTGCGGTCAAGCTGGATACCCGCGCGCAACAAGCCATTCATGAAACGGCTGTAGGTCACGCCCTCAGAACGTGCCGCGGCATTGATACGCACAATCCACAAACTGCGAAAATCGCGTTTCTTGGTCCGGCGATCACGATACTCATAGGTCAGAGCCTTCATCACCGCCTGATGGGCAATGCGATAATTGCTCTTGCGCTGGCCACGAAAGCCCTTGGCACGGGCCAGAACTTTCTTGTGCCGTGCATGGGCGGTTACGCCACGTTTTACTCTAGACATGGTACTGTTCCTTTATCATCAACCGTAGGGGAGCATTCGCCGCAATGCGGCCTGGTCGCTACCCGAAGTAACCAGCGTATGGCGCAGGTGGCGCTTCCGCTTGGTCGTTTTCTTGGTCAGGATGTGGTTCAAAAACGCCTGACGATGCTTGAATTTACCGGAACCGGTGCGCTTGAAACGCTTGGCCGCCCCACGATTGCTCTTCATTTTTGGCACGATTGTCTCCTATTTTTTCCGCGGCGCGACAATCATCACCATTTGTCGCCCTTCCATGCGTGGCCGTTGTTCAACCACACCCACTTCCGTTAAATCCTGTTCTACCCGATTGAGCAACTCCATACCCAATTCGGGATGCGACATTTCACGACCGCGAAAGCGCAACGTAATTTTCGCACGATCTCCATCTTCAATAAAACGCAAAATATTGCGCAACTTGATCTGGTAGTCAGCATCATCCGTACGAGGGCGGAATTTAATTTCCTTCACCTGCGTCTGTTTCTGCCGGCGTTTTGCATCATGCTGGCGCTTACTTTCCTGAAAACGAAACTTTCCGTAGTCCATGATCCGGCATACGGGAGGATCGGCTTGCGGGGCGATCTCAACGAGATCCAGTTCAGCCTCTTCAGCAGCCGCGATGGCTTCCATAAAAGATAACACACCTAACTGTTCTCCCTCGACACCTATCAACCGGACCCGCGCTGCGGTAATTTCCCGATTGATATTCACTTCTTTCTCTGTCGCGATCGCCTTGTCCTCCTCGCTAGCCTTGCCACTCCAGGGTGTTCACCCGCGCCTGGTCCATTTTCTGCAGGGCGGTGCCCACGGCGTCTATGGTAAGCGTGCCGAGATCCTGGCCATTTCGATCCCGCACCGCCACCGTACCCGCTTCTTTTTCCCGTTCCCCGACCACCAGCAGGTAGGGCACCCTACGCAAAGTATGGGCGCGTATCTTATAACCTATCTTCTCGTTTCTCAAGTCCGTTTCTGCCCGGATGCCGCGTTTCACCAATATGTCACTTACCGACTTGGCGTATTCCGAGTAATGCTCGCTGATCGGCAGCACCACGGCCTGTACCGGAGCGAGCCAGACCGGAAACTTGCCCTCATAGTGCTCGATGAGTACACCGAAGAAGCGTTCGATGGAACCGAAGATGGCGCGATGCACCATGATGGGCACCTTGCGCGCACCGTCTTCCGCCACATATTCCATGGCGAAGCGCTCCGGCAGATTAAAGTCGAGCTGCACGGTACTGCATTGCCACTTACGACCGATGGCGTCCTGAATCTTCAGATCGATTTTAGGTCCGTAGAACGCGCCCCCACCTGCATCCACCTGATATTCCAGGCCTGCGCGCTCCAGGGCATTGCGCAGGGCCTGGGTGGCAGCATCCCAGATCTCGTCACTGCCCACCGAATGCTCGGGACGGGTGGACAGATTGATTTCATACTGGTCGAAGCCGAAGGTGCCGAGAATTTTTCGCACCAGTACCAGCACCGCACCGATTTCCGCCTCTATCTGGTCGGGTCGACAAAAGACGTGGGCGTCATCCTGGGTAAAGCCCCGCACCCGCATCAGTCCGTGCAGGGCACCCGACATTTCGTGGCGGTAAACCGTACCCAGTTCCGCCCAGCGAATCGGCAGATCCCGGTAGGAATGCAGCTTGTCCTTATAAATGAGAATATGGAATGGACAGTTCATGGGTTTGAGCTGGTAGGGCTGCCCCTCGTCCTGCATCGGGTCGAACATGGATTCACTGTAGAAATCCTTGTGCCCCGAGGTATACCACAGCTGCTCATGGGCGATATGCGGCGTATAGAGCAGATCGTAACCTGCTTCCACGTGGGCCGCCCTCCAGAAATCCTCGATGACGCGTCGCACGCGCGAGCCCATGGGATGCCAGAACACCAGGCCGCCACCGGCATCTTCCTGAATGGAGAAGAGCTCCAGTTCAGTGCCGATACGCCGGTGATCCCGCTTTTCGGCCTCCGCCAGTTGCTGGAGATAGGCGTCAAGGTCTTTCTGCTGCGCCCAGGCCGTGCCATAAATACGTTGCAACATGGGATTGCGCGAATCCCCGCGCCAATAGGCGCCCGCCACCCGCTGCAATTTGAATGCCCCGAGAACACCAGTCGATGGCACATGGGGACCGCGGCACAGGTCCACGAAATCCCCCTGCCGATACAGGCTCAGTGGTTCACCTTGGGGAATGGCGCGGATAATTTCGACCTTGTAGTCTTCGCCCATCTTTTCAAACAGCGCCAGGGCATCTTCGCGGGAGAGCATCTCGCGTTGCACCGGAAGATTTTCTTTGACCAGTGCGTGCATCCGCGCTTCGATCGCTTCCAGATCTTCTGGCGTGAAACCACGCGGGAAAGCAAAGTCATAGTAGAAACCGTTATCGATCACCGGCCCGATGGTGACCTGAGCTTCCGGGTAGAGGGACTGCACCGCCTGCGCCAGCAAATGCGCGGTGGAATGGCGGATCACCTCCAGACCATCTGCGCTGTCGCGGGTGACGATCGCCACTTCCGCATCCTGATCCAGCACCGCCGAAAGATCCTTGAGGATGCCGTTGACCCGCATGGCTATCGCCGCCCTGGCGAGCCCGCTGCCGATCGTTCGCGCCAGCGTCAGCCCGGTCACGGGCTCCGCAAACTGACGATGACTACCGTCCGGCAACTGGATATCTGGCATAGCCCCTCCAAAGAAAAAGCACCAGCGAAGCATTGCCCCTCTGGTGCGGGATTTGGTAGGCGCGGGCGGTTTCGAACCGCCGACCTCTACCGTGTCAAGGTAGCGCTCTCCCCCTGAGCTACGCGCCTGCAGCCCGAAATGTACCGGCTGGCGGGCTATACGTCAAGAACTGCGCGGGATCGGAGGAAACAGACCCGATCACGACCATTGCGGTGCAAGGCCAGCGCCCCGCCCGCCTAGACGTCGGTCAGATTACCCCCCGCATGGCGTAGAAACAAAAGGCCATCAACGGCCCCGGCAGGATACCCAGCACCAGCAGCGCCAGGCTGTTGATGCTTAATGCCATACTGGCCAGGTCATCACGTACGATCAAACCCGCATCCGGCGCCGGCTTATCAAAATACATCACCTTGACGACACGCAGATAATAAAATGCCCCGATCACCGCCAGCAGGACGCCGACCACGGCCAACCACACGTATCCCGCCGCCACCACCGCCTGAAACACCGCGAGCTTGGCATAAAAGCCCACCGTCGGCGGCACACCCGCCATGGAAAACATGACGATCATCATCAAAAAAGCGTACCAGGGCTTGCGCTGCGCCAAGCCCTTGAAGTCATCGATACGTTCCGCCTCAAAACCCGCCCGGCTCACGAGCAGAATCATGCCAAAACCCGCCAGAGACATCAGCGTATAGACTACGATATAAAAAAATGCATTGGCCAGCCCCGCCTCCGTACCCGCCACGATCCCCAACAACATAAATCCGATATGACCGATGGTGGAATACGCCAGCATCCGCTTGATGTTCTGCTGGGCGATGGCGATCACGTTACCCACCACCAGCGATACCACGGTCAGTGCGACAAAAATCTGCTGCCAGGATTCCTGCATGCCGTAGCCACCATCCACCAGCAGGCGAATGATCAGGGCAAAGGCGCCGATTTTGGGCGCCGAGGCAAGAAAGGCGGTCACCACCGTAGGCGCGCCCTGATATACGTCGGGTATCCACATATGAAAGGGCGCCGCGCCCAATTTGAAGGCAATACCTGCGGCAATAAATACGATGGCAAAGACCAGTACCAGATTGCCTGTGGTCATATTCACCAGATCAGCGGCAATATCCCGCACATCCAGGGTACCCGTCAGCCCGTAAAGAAGCGACATCCCATAAAGCAGCAAGCCCGAGGCCAGCGCTCCGAGAACGAAATATTTCAGCCCCGCTTCCGTCGCCATCACACTGTCGCGGTAAAAGGCAACCAGGGCATATTGGCTCAGTGCCAACAGCTCCAGCCCGAGGTAGACACTCAGCAGACTGCCACCGGAAACCATTACCATGATTCCCAGCAGGGCGAAAAGCAACAGCACAAACACCTCGCCTCGGTAAATCCCCCGGTCCACCAGATAGCGCCGGGAGTAGAGCACCACCATTAACACGGCCAGATAGCTGAACAGCTCTGCAACGTTGGTGAAGCGGTCCAGCACGAAAAGGCCCGCAAAGGTGGTACCGCTCTGCCCCATCTCAAAAACGGTCAGCACGGCCGCGCCGCAGAGGGTCAGCACCGTCAGCACCGCAGCAAGATCATGCAGGTCGTCGCCCCAGAACAGGTCTGCCAGCAAAACGGCGCAGGCCATCGTCAGTACCCAAATTTCCGGGATGGCGTAAGTCCAGTGCATAAGGAATGGATTCATAGGCAAGGTCCTTTACGCCGGAATCTTGGAGAGAGACACCTGGGTCACCAGGTGCTGTACCGAGCTGTGCACGATATCAAGGAAGGGCGCTGGCCAGAGGCCGAGCAGCAGGGTAAAGGCCGCCAGGGTACCGAGCACCAATACCTCCCGGCCATCGAGGTCTTTCAGTCTGGCCACTTCGGGCTGGACGACACTGCCGAAAATCACCCGCTTGAAAAGCCAGAGGGTATATCCAGCGCCGGTAATCAGGCTGGTGGCCGCCAGAATCGCCAACCAGGGGTTTACCTGATAGGTTCCGAGCACCACCATGAATTCGCCGACAAAACCCGACGTCCCCGGTAGGCCGACATTAGCCATGGCAAAGAGCATCATCAGTGCAGCAAAAACCGGCATGACATTGACCACTCCCCCGTAAGCTTTGATATTGCGGGTATGCATCCGGTCATAAAGTACGCCGACACAGAGGAACATGGCTGCGCTGACAAAGCCGTGAGATAACATTTGAATGATACCGCCCTCGATCGCCACGCTATTGAACACAAAAAATCCCAGCGTCACGAAACCCATATGAGCGATGGAGGAATAGGCGATCAGCTTTTTCATATCCTCCTGCACGATCGCCACCAGCGCGACATAGATGATGGCGATGAGGGACAGGACAATCATCAGCCAGGCCAACCTGTGACTCGCGTCGGGCACAATCGGCAGGCTCAGGCGCAGGAAGCCGTAGGCGCCCATCTTGAGCATTACCGCCGCCAGGATGACGGAACCCCCGGTGGGCGCCTCGACATGGGCGTCCGGCAACCACGTATGCACCGGCCACATGGGAATTTTTACCGCGAAGGCAAAGAAAAAGGCCAGGAAGATTAGCGTCTGCGCGTTCATGCCCAAGGGAGTTTTCTGAAACTCTAACAAACTGAAACTATCTCCACTATGGAAGTAGAGATAGAGCAGCGCCACCAGCATCAATACCGATCCGAGAAAGGTATAGAGAAAGAACTTGATGGTCGCGTAGACCCGCCGCGGGCCGCCCCAAACCCCGATGATCAGAAACATGGGGATGAGCATGGCTTCCCAGAACACATAGAACAGAATGGCGTCCAGCGCACAGAAGACACCAATCATCAGCCCCTCCATGATCAGGAAAGCCGCCATGAATTGTGCTACCCGCTCCTGCACGTTTTTCCAGGAACTGATGACCACCAACACCGTCAGAAAACTGGTGAGCAGGATAAACCACAGGGAAATTCCGTCGATCCCGAGGTGATAAAAGATATTCAGGGAGGGAATCCAGGCGACCCGTTCGCTGTACTGCATCGCCGCCGTATGGGTATCGAATCCGGTAAATAGGGGAATGGTCACGGCGAAAGCAGCCAGCGAGACCACCAGCGCCAGCCAGCGCGCGGCCTCCGCACGCCGGTCACCCACCGCAAGGACCAGCAGACCACCGATGATCGGCACCCAGATCGCGTAACTGAGGAGAGGGGAATGCGTCATGCCTTATCCTCTCCAGACCACAAAATAGCTCATGAGCAGAATCAACCCGATAATCATTGCGAAAGCATAGTGGTAAATATAACCCGTCTGGACGCGCCGCCAGGATAATGCCGCCTTACCGATTTCACGGGCCGTACCGTTGACCATGATGCCGTCGATCAGACGTTCGTCGCCCACATGCCAGAACAAAGCGCCAAGCTGTAAGACGCCGCGTACCAGAACCGTCTGGTTGAAGGCATCAAACCCGTATTTGCGCTGCAGCGCCCAGATAACGGGGCTGAGAAACCGGGTCAGCGTTGCCGGCAGGCCCGGCCGCAACCAGTAGAACCAGGCAGCGACGGCAATACCCAAGAGCGCCAACCAGAACGGTAAGGTCCCCAGACTGTGCAGCACGAACGCGCCCGCACCCTGCCACTGGGCACGGATCTCCCCGATGGTATTCCACTGCGGGGCAACGACCAGGGAGGAATCCAGGAAGTGCCCCAGGCCGACGGGCCCAATATACGCCCAACCCGCGTAAACCGCGGGGATCGCCAGCGCAATCAGGGGCACGGTAATCACCCAGGGTGACTCGTGCAGATGTGCGCGGGTGTGGGCATCCATGCGCGGAGTGCCATGGAAGACCAGGAAAAACATCCGGAAGGTATAGAGCGCCGTGACGAAGGCGC
This sequence comes from Acidithiobacillus ferridurans, assembly GCF_003966655.1. NCBI lineage: Bacteria > Pseudomonadati > Pseudomonadota > Acidithiobacillia > Acidithiobacillales > Acidithiobacillaceae > Acidithiobacillus > Acidithiobacillus ferridurans. Next base: position 571,016 of record NZ_AP018795.1, read on the forward strand.
CGGCCACCAGCATCCATTCCGCCCAGCCCGCCCCGGGCAGGGTAGAGAGCCCGACAGCCTCGATAATGAGGTCCTTGCTGAAGAATCCGGCGAAAGGCGGAATCCCGCACAACGACAGGCTGCCGATCAGAAAGGTGACATAGGTGATGGGCATGACCTTGCGCAGCCCGCCCATTTTGCGGATATCCTGCTCGTTGGACATCGCATGGATCACTGAACCTGCGGCCAGAAATAGCAAGGCCTTGAAGAAGGCGTGAGTCATCAGGTGAAAAATTGCCGCAGAGAAGGCGGAAGCGCCCAGCGCCGCAGTCATGTAACCCAACTGGGAAATGGTCGAATAAGCGATGATGCGCTTGATATCGTTCTGCACCAGACCGACGAGCCCCATAAAGAACGCCGTTACCGCGCCGATGACCAGCACCACCGAAAGGGCCGTCGCGGACTGTTCAAAAATCGGCGACATCCGTGCGACCATAAAAATACCCGCTGTGACCATGGTCGCCGCATGGATCAGGGCGGAGATGGGGGTCGGGCCCTCCATGGATTCCGGCAGCCAGACATGTAAAGGCACCTGCGCGGATTTACCCATGGCGCCGATAAACAGCAGCAGGGCAATCCAGGTCAGCACACTCCAGGGATGTCCCGGTATGATTTCCAGTGTTTGTCCGGTCAGATAAGGTACGGCCGCAAATACCGTACGATAATCCAGACTGCCAAAATAGTGGTATACTGCGGCAATACCGATCAAAAAGCCGAAATCACCGACACGGTTGACGATAAATGCCTTGATCGCGGCGACATTGGCACTTTCACGCTGAAACCAGAAGCCGATAAGCAGGTAGGAAACCAGACCCACCGCTTCCCAGCCAAAAAAGAGCTGGAGAAAATTATTGCTCATCACCAGCATGATCATACTGAACGTGAACAAGGCGATATAGCTGAAAAAACGCGCGTAACCCGGATCGCCATGCATATAACCAACGGTATATAGATGCACGCACAGAGATACAAAAGTGACAACGACCAGCATCAATGCCGTCAGGCTGTCGATGTCAAAACCGACGGATACCGGCAGATGACCCAATACCGCCCAGGTATAGATATCTCCATAAAAGGTTATACCGTGACCGGTTTGCCAGAGCACGGCCAACGATAGATAGAAAGCAATGGCCACCCCGATGATCGGTGCCCAATGCGCATGCTCCCGGAGCTTCCAGCCCCAGAAGCCGGCCACGAGTGCACCCACCAGTGGCGCCACGGGGATAACCAGATACACGGCGAGGGGAGGGAAGGCGTTTAACCAGTCAAAAACCCACATATCAGCCCCTCAACTCGTCGATATCATCCACATTGATGCTATGGCGATTGCGGAAATAGGCGACCAGTATCGCCAGGCCAATCGCCGCTTCGGCAGCCGCCACCGTAAGAATAAAAAATACGAATATCTGCCCATCGAGATTGCCGAGATAACGGGAAAATGCGACCAGATTGATGTTTACCGCCAGCAGCAGCAACTCGATGGCCATCAGCAGAATGATGACATTCTTGCGATTGAGGAAAATACCAACCACACCGATGGAAAAGAGCATCGCTCCGAGAATCAGGTAGGCCGCCAGGGTCGGTTGTCCAGCATTCATCATTCAGGCTCCCGCAAATCCACCAGTTGTACCCGGTCTTTGGCCCGCACGGCCATCTGCGCGGCAATGTTCTGGGTTTTGGTACCAGTCCGGCGCCGCAGGGTGAGGGCAATCGCGGCGATAATCGCCACGAGCAGAATTACTGCAGCTATTTCAAATGGATACAGATACTTGGTATACAGTAGGACCCCCAGTGCCCGGGTATTGTCGGTATTCGCCGGAAGTGCGGCGGGTGCAGGGATATGGCCCAGGGAAGACGTCCAGAAAACAATCGCCAGCTCCAGTACACCGAGGATGGCAATAGCGAGGCCCAATGGCAGATAACTGAGAAAGCCTTCCTTGATACGCGCCAGGTTGATATCCAGCATCATCACCACAAAGAGGAAAAGCACCATCACCGCGCCCACATAGACCAGAATCAAAATCAACCCCAGGAATTCAGCTCCCAACAGCATGAACAGGGCGGCAGCATTAAAAAACGCCAGTACCAGATACAGGGTCGCGTATACCGGATTACGCGCCGTAATCACCAACGTTGCAGAGCCCAGCAATATGGCAGAGAAGATATAAAACAGAATCGTGGTTACTGGCAGCATGGCATCTGTTCTCCGTCAGCGGTAAGCGCGATCAGCATCGCGATCGGCAGCCAGCTCCGCTTCCAGGCGATCGCCATTGGCCAGCAGCATGTCTTTGGTATATATCAGGTCGCCGCGAATTTCTCCATGATAAGAGAGCACCCGGCTTTCGACGATGGAGTCTACCGGACAGGATTCTTCACAGAGTCCACAAAAAATACACTTGCTGAGATCGATGTCGTAGCGCGTCGTCCGCCGCGTTCCATCACTACGGACGTCGCTTTCGATGGTAATGGCCAGCGCCGGACACACCGCCTCACAGAGTTTGCAGGCAATGCAGCGTTCCTCACCGTTCGCATAGCGGCGCAAGGCGTGCAGACCGCGGAAGCGGGGCGATTGCGGCGTCTGTTCTTCGGGGTATTGCACGGTGATCTTCCGCGCAAAAAAATAACGGCCGGTAAGCTGCATGCCGCGCAGCATCTCCGTCAGGAAAAAAGTATTAAACCATTGCCTTGGGCGAAATTGCATATGGTTCTCCTCAGCGCAAAATGGCACGCAGGGGCGTTTCCAGAGCAACGCCGACTACGACAATCCAGACAATGGTCACCGGGATAAACACCTTCCAGCCCAAACGCATGATCTGGTCATAGCGATAACGGGGAAAAGTAGCGCGAATCCATAAAAATACATACAGCAGGAAAGCGGTTTTCAGCAATAACCAGACGACACCCGGTATCCAGGTGAGCCATGGTGTATTGATCGGCGCATACCAGCCACCGAGAAAGAGCACCGTCGACAACATGGAGACGAAAATCATGTTGGCATATTCCGCTAGAAAGAACAGTGCGAAGGCCATCCCGGAATACTCCACATGAAATCCCGCCACAATTTCCGACTCGCCTTCCGCTACGTCAAAAGGTGCGCGGTTGGTTTCGGCCACGCCGGAAATAAAGTACACCAGAAAGAACGGAAATAACGGCAGCCAATACCAGGACCAGAAACCGCCGCCCGCCTGGGCTTCCACGATTTTGGTGAGGTTCAGGGTCTGGGCAGCCATCAACAACCCCACCAGGGCAAAGCCCATGGCAATTTCGTAAGCCACCAGCTGAGCCGCCGCCCGCATGGCCCCCAGAAAGGCATATTTGGAATTGGATGCCCAGCCCGCAACGATGATGCCGTATACCCCCAGTCCGGCGATGGCCAGCACATAAAGGAGACCGGCGTTCATGTGGGAGATGGCCATATCCGGACCGAAAGGAATGGCCGCCCAGACCAGCATTGCCGGCACGAAAGCCAGCACCGGTGCCGCCAGGAACAGAAACCGATTAGCGTTGGTGGGGATGATCACTTCCTTGAACATCAGCTTGACCGCGTCGGCGATCGGCTGCAACGATCCCTTGAAGCCCACGCGATTGGGACCCAGACGTACCTGTATATAACCAATCACCTTGCGCTCGGCCAGGGTCAGATAGGCCACACCCAACAGTAGTGGCACCAAGACAACGACAATCTTGATCACCGACCAGAGGATCGCCCACCACGCCGTACTCTGAAAATCATGCATGGTGTTGCCTCCTAAGTACCGGTCGCAGTGACGGCCCGCGTCGCCGTGCTCACCGAGCAGGCCGTATAGGCTGCACCCAATATCGCCGTCTCAGCATATCCCATAGGCACCCAGACGGTACCCATCGGAATCCCGGCATCCACTACCAGAGGCAGGCAGACCTTGCCGCCGGGGGTGCTGATTTCCACGAAATCCCCCTGCAGGGCCAGCGCCCTGACCTGATCCGGATGCATTTTCACCACAGCGGGCTGGGTGAGGGGTATGGCACGTCGCACCAGCGGGTCGCCCCGGAAAAGAGGCCAATCACCCAGACGGCGCAATCCGTCGTCTGCATACGGGGACACCGGAACTGGTTCCAAGACCGGGAAGGTACGGAAAGGCGGCACATCCAGGGCATACTCGCCGATTTCACGCTGCCACATGGCCGTTACTTCACTCAGTTCATTGAACTGGAATCCTGGCAGATTAAGGCCATCACCGAGTACACGCAGTATCTTCCAGGCAGGACGTGCCTCCTCCGGCGTTTTTACCGCGGCGCGGAAGGTTTGCAGACGTCCTTCGTTGTTGATGAACGATCCAGCCCCCTCGGCAAAGGCCGCCATGGGCAGAATCACATCGGCATACTGTTTCGCCTCGCCCGCAAACTGCGCGATGCTCAGCACAAACTCCGCATTTTGCAACGCCGCCAGTGCGGCCGCGCCGCGCATCGCGTCCACACCCGGCTCTGTACCCAAGAGTATGAAGCCCCGCATATCCGCATCCCAAAACGCATCCGCAGGCAACCCTATCGTCTGCGCCCGATGTCCCCCCGGCAGACGGTGCGGTACACAACCACTCAGCCAGGCGCCGGCGCTATTGGCGTCTTGCGCCAGCCAACCCACCCGCGCGCCCGCCAACCCGGCAAGAGACTCGATCTGTGCGATCATCGCCGCCGCCTGCGGGTGATGCAGCAAGGCACTGCCAATGAGGATCAGGGGGTTATCTGCCGCCAGCAGGTCACTCGCCACACCCGCCAGAGACTCCATGCCGCCGGTTTTCCCGGCGTGACCGGACAACTCGCTGCAGAGCGCCGCATAAAGGGCCAGGTCGGCGCCTGCTTCGGCCACCAGTTGGGTGACGGGATAGTTGAAATCCTGACGCAGGCTGTCGATGGCAATCACCTTGCCACCTTGCAACACCGACTTGCGCAAACGATGGTTGGTCAGCGGCTGCTGTTGCCGCGGAAAGGCATGGCAGAGCAATATCAGCGGCTCGCGCTCCAGATCTTCCAGAGCCATGTTCAGCGCCGGATAGACCGGCATTGCGGCATCCGCGCGGAAATCCTGCTGACGCAAGCGATGGTCCACGTGAGGGCTGCCCATGCCGCGCAGCAAGGCCTGGAAAAGGAACAGTTCTTCATTGCCGGACTGCGCCGAAATGAGTCCGGCCAGCCGTTCCGCACCATGCCGGGCAATCACCTGCTCCAGACCCGACAAGGCGACATCCAATGCTTCCGCCCACGAGGCCTCACGCCATACGCCGTCGACACGCAGCAAAGGCCGCGTCACGCGGTCCTCCGCTTGTAGGCCGGTATAGGCATAACGCCCCTTGTCACAAATCCACTCTTCATTCACCGCCTGATTGGCACGCGGCAGAACCCGCAACACTTCGCGGCCCAGGCTCTGCACGTCGGTATTACAGCCCGTCGAACAGTGCGGGCAAAGCCCGGGCGTGTGCTTCAGTTCCCAGGAACGGGCCTTGAAACGAAAAGGCTTGCTGGTCAATGCGCCTACCGGACAGAGATCAATCATGTTGCCGGATAATTCAGACTGCACAGCCTTGGCGACGTAGGTGCCAATAGCCATATGTTCACCACGCCCCGTCGCTCCCAGTTCCATGATTCCGCCGATTTCCTGACCGAAGCGCACGCAGCGGGTGCACTGGATGCAGCGCGTCATTTCCGTGGCAATGAGCGGCCCGATGTTCGGGTCCTGCACGACCCGTTTCTCTTCGGCGTACTGGCTGTGCGGATTGGCATAGCCCATGGTGATGTCCTGCAGAGGACATTCGCCACCCTGATCACAGATGGGGCAATCCAGGGGATGATTGATGAGCAGAAACTCCAGCACACCCTGCTGCGCCATCTTCGCCTTGCGCGACGCTGTGGCGACCTTCATACCGTCTGCGACAGGCGTCGCGCAGGCCGGCAACGGCTTGGGGGCCTTTTCCACATCTACCAGACACATGCGGCAATTGGCCGCTACCGACAGCTTGGGGTGATAACAAAAGAAGGGAATATAGATCCCCAAAGCCTGGGCTGCCTCCATGATGGTGGTCCCTGGGACGACCTCGATGGACTGTCCGTCGATCTCGATATGCGGCATCAGGCAGCCCCCCCATTCACCAAACAGTGTTTATGCCGAATGTGGTATTCATATTCTTCACGAAACAGATGCACAGAGCTGACCACGGGCGCCACACCACCATCCGCCAGGGCACAGATGGTGCGGCCCTCAATGCGTGATCCCACATCCAGCAGTAGTTGCAGGTCCTCTTCGCGGCCCTGACCATTTTCGAGGCGATGCATCACCCGCCACAACCACCCCATGCCCTCCCGGCACGGGGTACATTGGCCGCAGGACTCGTGCATGTAAAAACGGGCGATACGTTCCACCACCTTGACAATACAAACACTATCGTCGATGACGATGACCGATCCTGCCCCAAGGGCGGATCCGGACTTGGCGATGGAGTCATAATCCATGGTGACCGCCATCATGGCCTCGCCACCCACCATGGGAGTACTGGTGCCGCCGGGAATCACCGCCTTGAGTTGACGCCCCGGCCGCAGCCCTCCGGCCATTTCCAGGAGTTCTTTGAAAGGGGTACCCATGGGAACTTCGTAGTTACCCGGCCGCTGCACGTGGCCGGTCACCGAAAAGATCTTGGTGCCGCCATTGTTGGGTTTTCCCAGATTGAGGAACCACTCGCCGCCCTTGGCGATGATGCTCGGCACCGAAGCAAAGGTTTCCACATTGTTGATGGTGGTGGGCTGACCATAGAGACCATAGCTGGCGGGAAATGGCGGCTTGAAACGTGGCTGCCCTTTCTTCCCCTCCAACGCCTCCATCAACGCCGTTTCCTCACCGCAAATATACGCACCCGCCCCCCGATGCACGTACAGATCGAAGGAGAAATCGGTGCCCAGGATATTCTGCCCCAGATACCCCTTTGCGTAGGCCTCTTCCAGCGCTCTCTCCACAATGTGGATCGGCTCCACGAACTCGCCGCGGATAAAAATATATCCGGTACTCGCCCCCATGGCGTAGGCACCGATAATCATGCCCTCGATCAGGCGATGGGGTTCATAACGCATGATGTCCCGGTCCTTGCAGGTACCTGGTTCACCCTCGTCGGCATTGCAGAGCAGGTATTTGGTACCGGTCACGCCCTTGGGCATGAAACTCCACTTCAGCCCGGTAGGGAAACCGGCGCCCCCCGGCCACGCAGTGCGGATTTTTTTACCTCGCTGATAATCTGATCCGGCGCCATGGAGTCCAGCAGCACCCTGCGCAGAGCATCGTAGCCGCCAGTCCCCGCATACACCGAAAGGCGGTGGGAGTCAGGCAACCCACGGTTCTGCAACGTAACGCCGTTAACGAACATCGTCGGAGTCCCCCCGTAATTTCGCCAGCAAGGCATCCAGACTTTCCTGCGTCAGATTCTCGTAATAGTGATCACCGACCTGCAGCATCGGTGCGTCTTTACAGGCACCCAGACATTCCACTTCCTGGAGGGTGAAGAGACCGTCCGCGGTCGTCTCACCAGGGCTCACACCCAGGCGCTCGCGCAGGTGTTGAAGTACCGCGTCGGATCCATTCAGAAAGCAGGAGACGCTACCACAGACGCAGAGTTTGTGCCGCCCCACCGGCTGGAGTTCGTACATGCTGTAAAAAGTTGCCGCTTCATAGACCTGAATCGCCGGGATGTCGAGCAGACCGGCGATATGCTCCATCACCGCGTCACTCAGATAGCCGTGCTCCTCCTGGGCGATGCGCAGTGCCGCCAACAGGACGGAACGCGCCTGATCCGCCGGATATTTAGCCCGCTCACGAGCAATTTCTGCCAGAGACTTTTCCGATAACATGGCTTACCTGTCGATCTCGCCGAAAACAATGTCCATGGTGGATAAAATAGCCACCACGTCCGCGATCATATGTCCCCGAGCCATCTCGTCCATAGCGGCGAGATGCGGGAATCCGGGTGCCCGGATTTTCATCCGGTAGGGTTTGTTGGCACCATCCGAAATCATATAAATGCCAAACTCCCCCTTGGGAGCCTCCACCGCGGCATAGACTTCACCCGCAGGAACCGCCATGCCCTCGGAGAAAAGCTTGAAGTGATGAATCAGCGCCTCCATGCTGGTTTTCATCGTTTCGCGGGACGGCGCGGCAATCTTGAAATCATCGGTAATCACCGGGCCGGGATTCTTGCGCAGCCAATCCACACACTGGACAATGATCCGGTTGCTCTGCCGCATCTCTGCGACGCGGACCAGATAGCGATCATAACAGTCCCCGGTTTTACCCACCGGAATATCAAAATCCAGATCGGCATACGCTGCGTAGGGTTGGGTACGCCGTAGATCCCAAGCCACACCGGAAGAGCGCAGCATGGGGCCAGTGAAGCCCAGTTGGATGGCCCGTTCCGGCCCCACCACACCGATACCCACAGTGCGCTGCTTCCAGATCCGGTTGTCCGTCAGCAGGGTTTCATACTCGTCCACGTAGGTAGGGAACCGGCGCGCGAAGTCCTCTATGAAATCCAGCATGCTGCCCTGCCGGTTGGCATTGAGCTCTTGCAGGCGCTGGGCATCACGGTAAGGAGACGGCTGGTACTGTGGCATCTGTGCAGGTAGGTCGCGGTACACCCCCCCCGGGCGATAGTAGGCGGCATGCATGCGCGCGCCGGATACCGCTTCATAGACATCCATGAGGTCTTCCCGCTCGCGGAAGCAGTAAAGAAAGACGCTCATGGCACCGACGTCCAGGGCATAGGCACCCAACCAGAGCAGATGATTGAGAATGCGGGTAATCTCGTCGAACAGGGTACGGATATACTGGGCACGAACCGGCACTTCGACGCCGAGCAGTTTCTCCACCGCTAGACAGTACGCGTGTTCGTTGCACAGCATCGACACATAATCGAGCCGATCCATATAAGGCAGGTTCTGCAGATAGGTCTTGTTTTCCGCCAACTTCTCGGTAGCCCTGTGCAGCAGACCGATGTGGGGATCGGCGCGCTCGATCACTTCACCGTCCAGTTCCAGTACCAGACGCAGCACACCGTGGGCAGACGGATGCTGCGGCCCGAAGTTCATGGTGAAGTTATTGATTTCGGGCATTGTAGCGACCCTCCCCTGCTTCACGGATGATACGTGGTACCACCACGCGCTCCTCGGTGCGCGTCGGCTCGTAGACCACCCGGCCCTGGTCCGCGTCGTAACGCATTTCCACCGTACCGACCAGGGGAAAATCCTTACGGAATGGATGGCCGACAAAGCCGTAGTCCGTAAGGATGCGCCGCAAATCGGGGTGACCGTCAAAAAGAACCCCGTAAAGATCAAAGGCCTCACGCTCAAACCAGTTGGCGGCTGCCCAGACCTCCACTACGGATGGCACGATGGGCAGATCGTCATCGGCAAAAATACGTACCCGCAGGCGCTGGCGGTGCTTCAGGGAGAGCAGATGATAGACCACCGCAAAGCGCGGCCCCTCCCAGAGCCCTTCGCCATAGGCGGAGTAGTCCACTCCGCAGACATCTACCAGCAAGTCAAAGGCGCAGGCCGCATCATCCCGAAGCAGGAGACATGCCGCAGAAAAGCCCTCACGGGACAACTCCACGGTCAGTTCGCCGCGATCCAGGCGCGCGGTTCGCAGTGTCGCGCCCAGTTCATCGCTGAGATGCTGGAGCAGATTTTCGAGTGCGTCAGTCATGGCTCACCTGGCAATGGTATTGGTGCGGCGGATTTTTTTCTGCAACTGGATCAGGCCGAAAAGCAAGGCCTCAGCAGTAGGCGGACAACCCGGTACATAGATATCTATCGGCACGATGCGGTCACAGCCCCGCACGACGCTGTAGGAATAGTGATAATAACCGCCGCCGTTGGCACAGGAACCCATGGAGACCACCCAGCGCGGCTCCGGCATCTGGTCATAGACCTTGCGCAAGGCCGGGGCCATCTTGTTGACCAACGTCCCCGCAACGATCATCACGTCGGACTGGCGCGGACTGGGACGGAAGACGATACCGAAACGATCCAGGTCGTAACGCGCGGCCCCGGCGTGCATCATCTCCACTGCACAGCAGGCGAGGCCGAACGTCATGGGCCAGAGGGAACCGGTACGGCCCCAGTTGACTACCGTGTCGATGGTCGTGGTGACGAAACCCTTTTCAAGAAGGCCCTCTATTCCCATTCCAGCGCCCCCTTCTTCCATTCATAAATGAAACCGACCACGAGAATGGCGAGGAATAGCATCATGGCCAGAAAACCCGTCATCCCGATCTGGTCAAAGACCACCGCCCAGGGGAAGAGGAAGGCAATTTCCAGATCAAAGAGGATGAAAAGAATGGCAACGAGATAGTAGCGCACGTCGAATTTCATGCGCGCATCTTCAAAGGCCTCGAACCCGCATTCATACGGCGAGAGCTTTTCGCTGTCCGGCCTGTGTGGCCCCAGCGAAGAACCCATCAGCAGCGAGGTTACGCCAACCACCAATGCGACGAGCAGAAATATGAGCACTGGCAAATAGTGGTTCAACATCTCCAACCCCTCCACCCGATACGGGCCCCGGAAAACACATCCAAAGCCGCTGATAAATTATTTTTTTAGTAGATAAATCATATCTCTGGATGATATCAGAGATAAAAAAACAGCCCGTAGGGCTGCAATTTGGTGCCGAAGACCGGACTCGAACCGGTATAGCTTGCGCCGCCGCCCCCTCAAGACGGTGTGTCTACCAATTTCACCACTTCGGCCTGATAACTATTAAAACTCTCTCATGATGCGCTGGCGACGTCAAGGCTTGACGGGGGTCTTTTCTGCGACGACAGAAGAAGCCGCACTGGTCACCGGGCCCGCTGCGCTTGCTACCGACTGCGCCGGAGCAGCAACGATGGGAGCTACGGGCGCCGACGTCGTCACCGGCGCCTTGCTGGGCAGAGCGATGCCGGAAAAAACACTGCTGCCGGAGTGATCGGAAAGATAGGCCAATCCAAGGCTGTTCAAAAAAAACAGCGCGCCGATCACGGCCGTAGTATGGCTCAGAAAATTCCCCGCACCACGCGCTCCGAAAATCGTCTGAGAGCCACCGCCCCCGAAGACCGCGCCAATATCGGCACCCTGCCCCTTCTGAATCAGGACAAGGCCCACCAGAACAAGACAAATAATGATCTGGAACACCAGCAACACCGTGTACATCGACTCAGCCTCCTCGCCCTGCCGACTCGGCAGCATGACAAATTTGGATAAACTCACCCGCCTGCAGGGACGCGCCACCCACCAGGGCCCCGTCGATGTCCGCCTGGTCAAAAAGCGCGGCGGCGTTGTTGCCTTTCACACTTCCGCCATAAAGCAGCAACAGACGCCTGGCAAGCTGCGCCGAATACGCGGCTGCCAACTCGCGGATGAACACATGAACCGCCTGTGCCTGTTCAGGGCTGGCGCTCAGACCTGTGCCAATGGCCCAAACAGGTTCATAGGCAATGATCAGGTTGGGTTGGCTCGCCTCAAGATTCAGCAGGGGCAGCACGGCTTCGAGTTGGCGGCGTAATACCGCATCTGTGAGACCCTGCGCACGCTCCGCCTCTGTCTCACCCACGCAAACCACGGGAATGAGACCTGACAGCAATGCTGCTTTAATCTTCTGGACGATCTGTGCGTCGCTCTCCGCAAAAATCTGCCGCCGCTCGGAATGCCCGATCAGCACATAACGGCACCCCATATCACGGAGCATGGCCCCGGATATTTCTCCGGTATAGGCGCCGCTGGCTTCCCAGAAAAGGTTTTGCCCCCCCAGCGCAAGGCGCTGCTTTTGGCCTCCTGGGACACTGCGTGGAGCAGGGTAAAAGGCGGGAAAATCACCACCTCCGGGCGCATCGGCTCTAGCCCTGCATGAAGAATGGCCTGGGTGAGATGCACGGCATCCCCACTCAGGCCGTTCATCTTCCAATTTCCTGCTACCATAGTGGGACGCACGGCGGTTCTTCCTTATGATCAGCGTCTGCGACAACCTCACCGTCCCCTGGGGGTGGCCGACAGCCCAGTAATGTAGGCGCCAGTGTAAAGATTCAGCTTCGAATGGTCAATTTCGTGGTCTTGGGACGGCACCGGCAAGAGCCAGCTTGGTTAAACCACTGGTCAGCGCTGCGGCTACATCCGCCGCCATATCAGCGGATGCTGCCTCGACCATGATCCGTAATACCGGTTCCGTACCGGATGGCCGCACCAGCAGGCGCCCGCTTCCTCCCAGACGATCCTCCGCATCCGCAATGAGTTGGTGTGCCGATGACTGATCGAGCAGCGTTTGTGCCCCAGCCATGCGCACACTTTTCAGCACCTGGGGGAAAGCGCTATAGCCTTCCCGCAGGGCTGCCAGCGCCACACCGCTGCGGCGCAGAATGGCCAGTATCCGCAGCGCGGCAAGGATGCCATCGCCGGTAGTGTTCGCGGGTGTGATGATGTGCCCCGACGACTCCCCACCCAGCGGGTAGCCATGGCGGCGCATGGCTTCCAGTACGTAACGGTCACCTACGGGCGTGCGCAGCATGGGCACACCACAGCCGGCCAGCGCCTGCTCCAGGGCCAGGTTGCTCATGACCGTACCCACCACGCCGGAGAGCCCACCGTTCTGGCACATATTTCGCGCCAGCAGCCAAAGAATTTCGTCACCGTCGAGCAACTCACCCCGATCGTCCACCAGAAGCAGGCGATCACCGTCACCATCAAACGCAATGCCCATATCGGCGCCGGTGCGTAGCACCGCAGCACGCAGCGCTTCAGGGTGAGTGGAACCCACCTGATCATTGATATTGATGCCGTTGGGCTCCGCTCCCAGCAAGTCCAGTGTGGCTCCCAACTCCCCGAAAATCATGGGCGCTACTTTGTAGTTGGCGCCATGCGCACAGTCCAGCACCAGACGTATTCCGCGCAGATCGAGGTCGGCGGGAAAGGTGGTTTTACAGAACTCCACATAACGGCCCGCCGCATCATCCACCCGCCGGGCCTTGCCCAGCCGTTCCGAGGCCGAGAGCGCCATCGGCCGGTCCATCCATGCTTCGATGGCCTCCTCCTGGGCATCCGGCAACTTGTAACCGTCTCCGGAGAAGAATTTTATGCCGTTGTCCTGATAAGGGTTGTGCGAGGCGCTGATCACAATACCGGCATCCGCGCGCAGGGTACGGGTCAGATAGGCGATGGCCGGCGTCGGTAAGGGGCCGACCAGTAGAACATCGACGCCTGCCGCCGCCAACCCGGACTCCAGGGCAGACTCCAGCATGTATCCGGACAGACGGGTATCCTTGCCGATAACTACCCGGGGCCGACCTGGCGCGTCGGCGGTGAGTACGTGCCCCGCAGCCCAGCCCAGGCGGAGTACCCATTCCGGGTGAATAACAGAATCACCGACCTGACCACGTACTCCGTCGGTCCCAAACCATTTTCTGGCCATCGTTTGCCTAACTCCACATAGGAACAGCGGTCTTCAAATCAAGCCAATCCGCGCCAGACCCGCAATGCCTGCACCGTTTCTGCGACGTCGTGGACGCGTACGATACTGGCGCCGCGCGACACGGCCCAAAGTGCCGCGGCAACACTGCCCGCCACACGCTCAGAAGCCGATTCTACGCCAGAAAGCTCACCGATCATGCGTTTGCGGGAAAGACCGACAAGCAGCGGCGCCTCTAGGGACGCAAGGTCATCCAGATGGCGCAGCAAAGTACGATTTGCTTGCAGATCCTTGGCAAAACCAAAGCCGGGATCTACCAGCAGATGGTGCCGGGGAATGCCTGCGGCGACACACTGTGCTACACGCTCGAACAGGAAATCCTTCACCTCTGCCACGACATCGCGGTAACGGGTGTTCTCCTGCATATTCTGCGGGGTACCCCGCATGTGCATCAGACAGACGGGAATACCCAACCCTGCGATGGTCTCCAGCGCCAGCGGATCAGTACGCAACGCGGTCACGTCATTCATGAGCCCTGCGCCCAGAGACCAGGCTGCACGCATGACAGCGGCTTTGCTGGTGTCAATGGAAATGGGCAGCGGCACCTCCGCCGCCACCGCCTCCAGCACCGGCAGAAGTCGCCGCAGCTCTTCCTCCTGCGTCACCGCCGGCGCCCCAGGGCGGGTGGATTCCGCCCCGATATCGATGATATCGGCACCCTCCTCCCACATCCGTTGGGCGCGCCCGAGGGCGGCATCCACAGACAGATAGGTACCGCCATCCGAAAAGGAATCAGGAGTGATATTGAGCACTCCCATAACACAAGGGCGCCCAAGAACCAGGGGGCGCCCGTTGCAATCCAGCGTCAGGGTCAAACCGGATGTTCGCCGGGGTTGAGGCCGGGCAACGACTGCCCGCCGGATTTGTCGGCCGTTGTGACATTGCCGTCGGGGATGGAAGGATAGCTTCCCGTTCCCCCTTCCACCGGCGGCTGCGGATCATGCCCCGCCATGATAGCGCTCACCTGTTTTGCGTCCAATGTCTCATACTTCAGCAGGGCCTTGGCCATGGCCTCAACCTTGTCGCGATTTTCTTCGATCAGCTTACGGGCAATACCGTAGCGCTCCTGAATAATATCGCGCACCTCTCCGTCCACGGTCCTCGCCGTCTGCTCGGAGATATTGCTGTGCTTGGTCATTTCCCGACCAATGAATACCTCTTCCTCTTTTTCACCAATGACCATCGGCCCGATGCCGGACATACCCCACTGGGTCACCATGCGCCGCGCCAGGTCGGTGGCACGCTCGATGTCATTACCTGCGCCGGTCGTCATCTGGTTGAGAAATACTTCTTCGGCGATGCGTCCACCCATGAGAATGGAGATATTGTTGAGAATTTCCTGACGCTCGTAGTTGAAGCGATCCTCCGTCGGCAACTGCATGGTGAGCCCCAAGGCCCGACCACGCGGGATAATGGTGACTTTATGCACGGGGTCCGTGCCCGGAAGCAGCTTGGCCACCACGGCATGACCGGACTCATGATAGGCCGTGGTCTCACGCTGTTTGTCGCTCATCACCACCGACTTGCGTTCGGCGCCCATCATGACCTTGTCCTTGGCATCTTCAAAGTCAATCATGTCCACCAGACGCTTGCTTCTACGAGCGGCCATCAGCGCCGCCTCATTGACCAGGTTGGCCAGATCGGCGCCGGAGAAGCCAGGGGTACCGCGGGCAATGACCTTGGCGTCCACGTCGGGGGCAACCGGTACCTTGCGCATGTGTACCTGCAGAATCTGCTCGCGTCCGCGAATGTCAGGCAACGGGACGGTGACCTGCCGATCGAAGCGGCCGGGCCGCAACAACGCCGGATCCAGCACATCCGGACGGTTGGTAGCCGCGACGACAATGATGCCCTCGGTGCCCTCGAACCCATCCATTTCCACCAGCAACTGATTCAGGGTCTGCTCGCGTTCATCATTACCGCCACCCAGGCCAGCGCCACGCTGACGACCCACTGCGTCGATTTCGTCAATGAAGATAATGCAGGGGGCATGCTTTTTAGCCTGCTCAAACATGTCGCGAACCCGCGACGCGCCTACGCCGACAAACATTTCCACGAAGTCGGACCCGGAAATGGAGAAGAACGGTACCCGCGCCTCTCCGGCGATGGCACGCGCCAGCAGGGTCTTACCGGAACCCGGCGAACCCATGAGCAGCACACCCTTGGGAATACGCCCGCCGAGGCGCTGAAACTTCTGCGGATCGCGCAGGAATTCAACAATCTCGGCCAGTTCGTCCTTGGCTTCTTCAACACCTGCCACATCGGCAAAAGTGACCTTGTTGTTTTCCTCGGTCAGCATCCGCGCCTTGCTGCGGCCAAAGGTCATCGCGCCGCGACCACCGGCGCCACCACCGCCCATCTGGCGCATGAAGAATATCCACACGCCGATCAGCAGCAACATCGGGAACCATGAGATGAGAATGGAGAGCAGCAGCGACTGCCCCTCCGGGGGCTTGACCGAGATCTTCACTCCCGCAGCCAACAGTTGGGGAACAATCTGGGTATCGTTTGCCGGGGTGTAGACACTGAAATGCTGCCCAGAATTCAGGCTGCCTTCCACATGATTACCGTTGATGGTGACATCCGCGACCTGACCTTGCTTGATACTACTCACGAAGGTCGAAAAATCCATGGCCTGGGCCGGGGTAGAACTGCTCGTATTGAGGTTCTGGAACACCAGCATCAGGATAACACCGATCGCCACCCACAACAGTACATTTTTTAAGACATTATTCATTAGCTCACCCCCGACCGGGAGAATTTAGACTGATTATAAGACCAATATATCGTCCGATCTTAACCTTCTCAAGACCACCTGACAAGAGCAGCTTCCTCAACCCTGCGTTCCCCCCACCGTCAAATCACGGATTTTCAGCGTCGGCTGTCCAACACCTACCGGTACACTCTGGCCATCCTTACCACAAGTACCCACTCCTGTATCCATCTGGAGGTCGTTGCCGATCATTTCAACCCTGGTGAGCACATCCGGGCCGTTGCCGATCAGGGTCGCGCCCTTGACAGGCCTGGTTATCTTACCGTTCTCGATCAGATATGCTTCCGATGCGGAAAAAACAAATTTGCCATTGGTGATGTCCACCTGACCGCCACCAAAGTTGACGGCGTAGAGTCCGCGTTTGACGCTGGCGATGATTTCCCGAGGATCGCGGTCCCCGGCCCGCATATAGGTATTGGTCATCCGCGGCATCGGCAAGTGTGCGTAAGACTCGCGGCGTCCATTACCGGTCGAACGCGTCCCGGTCAAACGCGCATTCAGGGTGTCCTGCAGATAACCTTTGAGAATGCCATCCTCAATCAGCGTCGTACACTGAGTCGGGGTCCCTTCGTCATCGACATTCAGACTCCCGCGGCGACCATCGAGCGTACCGTCATCCACGACAGTGACACCCGGCGCGGCGACCCGCTGGCCGACCCGACCGCTGAAGGCGCTGGTCCCCTTGCGATTGAAGTCCCCCTCCAGTCCGTGGCCAATGGCCTCGTGCAGCAGCACGCCCGGCCATCCCGGCCCGAGGACCACTTCCATAGTGCCGGCTGGGGCCGCCTCCGCCTCCAGATTGACGAGCGCCTGACGCGCGGCTTCCCGGGCGAAGCCTTCGGCCATGTCGCCCTGAAGAAAGGTCTGATAATCGTAACGGCCGCCGCCACCGGCACTACCCTGCTCACGCCGCCCGCCCTGCTCGGCGATGACGGAGACGTTGAGGCGCACCAAGGGACGCACATCGGCAGCCAGCGTACCGTCGAGACGCGCCACCAGCACCGCCTCGAAGCGGGCAGTGAGGCTGGCCATCACCTGGACAATGCGCGGATCGCAGGCCCGGGCGGCCCGTTCCACCCGTTCCAGCAGGGCGATTTTCTCGCTGTTGGAAATGGAAGCCAGAGGATCGACCGGCGGATATAGTGCCAGCCCCGGACGCTGCTGCCAGACCAGTCCTTTCGTCTGACCCGGACGATGGACAATGGCGCGCGCCGCATCCGCCGCCGTCAACAAGGCATCAACCGCGATTTCGTCAGAATAGGCCAACCCCTGACGCTCACCGCTCACCGCCCGCACGCCCACTCCCTGTTCAATGGAGTGACTGCCCGACTTCACGACCCCTTCTTCCAGGCTAAAGCCCTCGCTGCGGCTGTACTGAAAATACAGATCCGCATCATCCAGGGCGCGATGGGAGAGGCGACCGAACACCTTTTCCAACGCCCCCTCGCAGATTCCGCCAGGTGCAAAAAGGGTAGCGCGGGCAATTTCCAGGGCTGAGGCAGTCATGACGTTCCTTTCTGACAGATTAAGATGGTCAGTATGCGCCCAACCCATGGTTTAGAACAAGTCCAAACCATCTGTTGCGCCTGCTACAGAGCAGGGTTGTCGGCAGCCAGATCCGCACCGCCATCCACCCGCCGACCGGGACAAAATTTCGTCGTGAAATGATACCGCTGGTTCGGTTATCCACATCTTTTGCACCATTTGCGCACCATATTATGCACAAGATGTAGTTGACACTGACAGAAACGAGTCTATATTTAGTATTCAGGTGCCACGCTTTCCGCTATCGCTGCTTGTCCTCACCACCGCCCTGATCTGGAGTCGCCCATGTCTAAACCTACCACCCAGACCGTCATCGGCAACCCTGCCTACGACCCTTCCGAAGCCAGCCGTTACAAAGTCATTCGTCGCAACAACGCGATGGTCAATTTTGACGCCAGCAAGATTCATATCGCCATGACGAAGGCTTTCCTGGCCGTGGAGGGCGGCAGCGGGGCGGCAAGCGCGCGCGTTCGTGACCTCGTCAGCCGCCTGACAGAACAGGTGATCGAAGCACTGAAACGGCGCCAGCCGGGGGGCGGCACCTTTCACATCGAAGACATTCAGGATCAGGTGGAACTGGCGCTCATGCGTGCCGGCGAACACGAAGTCGCCAGGGCCTATGTGCTTTATCGCGAGGAGCGCGCGCGGGAACGCCGCCAGCAAGCTGCGGAGGAAACCCCAGCCGATGTCCCGGTTATTCAGGTCAGCTATCCGAATGGCAGCCGACGGGTTCTGGACATGGTACGATTGCGCGCCGTTATCGAAGAAGCCTGCAGTGGCCTAGGCACCGCCGTGTCGATAGACGCCATTCTCGGCAACACCGTCAAAAATCTCTACGACGGTATCAGTGAGGATGAGCTGTTTCAGGCCCCCATTCTGGCCAGCCGGGTGCTGATCGAG
This sequence comes from Acidithiobacillus ferridurans, assembly GCF_003966655.1. NCBI lineage: Bacteria > Pseudomonadati > Pseudomonadota > Acidithiobacillia > Acidithiobacillales > Acidithiobacillaceae > Acidithiobacillus > Acidithiobacillus ferridurans. The sequence continues at coordinate 589,774 of NZ_AP018795.1, forward strand.
CGCGATCCCGCCTACGCCTACGTCTCGGCACGTCTGCTTCTCGACCGCGTGCGCTGGGAAGTACTCGGTGAAGCCGCGACGCAGGCAGAGATGACCGCACGTTATCCCCAGTATTTCCGCGACTATCTGCAAACCGGCATCCAGAATGAGCTGATCGACCCGCGCCTGGGGCAGTATGATCTGGAACGCATCACCGCCGCGCTCCGGCCGGAGCGGGACCTGGACTTCCAGTATCTGGGCATGCAGATTCTGTATGATCGCTACTTTTTGCATGTACGGGAGCGTCGCATCGAGTTGCCGCAAGCCTTCTGGATGCGGGTGGCCATGGGTCTGGCGATGAATGAAGTCGACCGCGAAACCCACGCCATCGCCTTTTACGAAGTGCTGTCGAGCTTCGACTTCGTCAGTTCGACACCCACCTTATTCAATGCCGGAACCTTGCGCCCGCAGTTGTCCAGTTGCTTCCTGACCACGGTGGGTGACGACCTGGATGACATCTACGAGGCCATCAAAGAAAACGCCATGCTCTCCAAGTTCAGCGGCGGGCTGGGGAACGACTGGACGCCGGTGCGTGCGCTGGGCTCCTTCATCAAAGGCACCAATGGCAAGTCGCAGGGCGTCGTTCCCTTCCTCAAGGTGGTCAACGACACGGCGGTGGCGGTCAATCAGGGCGGCAAGCGCAAAGGCGCGGTCTGCGCCTATCTGGAAACCTGGCACATGGATATCGAGGAATTCCTCGAACTGCGCAAGAATACCGGCGACGACCGCCGCCGCACCCACGATATGAATACCGCCAACTGGATCCCCGATCTCTTCATGGAGCGCGTGGAAAGCAACGCGATGTGGACACTGTTCAGCCCCAATGAAACACCGGATTTGCATGACCTTACCGGGGCGGCGTTCCGGGAGCGCTATGAGCACTATGAGCACATGGCAGATGCGGGCACCATCGGGTTGTTCAAGCGCATACCAGCCGTTCATCTCTGGCGCAAAATGCTGACCATGCTCTTCGAGACCGGCCATCCCTGGATCACCTTCAAGGACCCCTGCAACCTGCGCAGCCCGCAGCAGCACGTCGGAGTAGTGCACAGTTCCAACCTCTGCACCGAAATCACCCTCAATACCAACGCCAAAGAAATTGCCGTCTGTAACCTGGGGTCCGTCAACCTGGTAGCCCATTTGCGGGCAGTGGCGGACGCCGACTCCGGCGCATTGCGCGAGAACAGCGCACCGGAAGAACTGCTCGCCATGATGGATGGGGAAAAGTTGCATCACACCATCCGCGTTGCCATGCGGATGCTGGATAATGTCATCGACATGAACTACTACGCCGTTGCCAAGGCACGTAATAGTAATCTGCGGCACCGGCCGGTGGGCCTGGGGCTGATGGGCTTCTCCGATGCCTTGTTACAGATGCGGATTCCTTACGCTTCGGCAGCAGCCCTCGCCTTTGCCGACATCAGCCAGGAAGTCATTTCCTACCATGCCATCGATGCATCGGCCGATCTGGCCCGGGAACGGGGCAGTTATCAGAGCTTCCCAGGGTCCCTGTGGAGTCAGGGTATCCTGCCCATCGACAGCATCGAACGGCTCGCGGCCAGCCGTGAGCACGGCGTGGACGTGGACCGCAGCCAGCATCTGGACTGGGCAACACTGCGTGGCAAGGTACAGGGCGGCATGCGCAACAGCAATTGCCTGGCCATTGCGCCCACCGCTACCATCTCCAATATTGTCGGTGTCAGCCAGGGTATTGAACCGATTTACCAGAACCTCTATGTCAAATCCAACCTGTCCGGCGAGTTTACGGTGGTGAACAGCTATCTGGTCCACGACCTGAAACGCCTGGAACTCTGGGATGAGGTCATGGTCAATGATTTGAAATACTTCGATGGCTCGGTCATGCCCGTAGACCGCATTCCGGCGAGCATCAAGCCCCTATATGCCAACGCCTTTGAAATCGATCCGGAATGGCTGGTGGAAGCGGCGGCGCGGCGGCAGAAATGGCTGGATCAGGCCCAGAGTCTCAACCTCTATTTCGGCCAGCCTTCCGGCAAAAAAATCGACGAGATCTACCGGCTGGCCTGGAAACGCGGCTTGAAGACCACCTACTACCTGCGTTCACTGAGCGCCACGGCAGCCGAAAAATCGACGGTGCAGACGGGCACCCTCAATGCTGTTGTATCGGGTCAACCCAAAGCCTGTGCGATCGATGATCCGACTTGTGAGGCCTGTCAGTGATACGGGAATTGTTAAAAATAAGGAAAGCATCATGTTAAGTTTTGAAGAAAATCTTCGTAAAGAATCCATTCTCAATGGACCGTTAGCGATGCGTCCGGAGCATGTTGGTGGCATCGAGGAGACTGACATGAACAGTTTTGAACGGGTGCGCGCTGAGGACAAGCGCATCATTAACGGCCACGCCGATGTCAACCAACTGGTGCCCTTCAAATACCAGTGGGCCTGGGACAAATACCTCGCCGCCTGCGCCAACCACTGGATGCCGCAGGAAATTCAGATGTCCAGGGACATCGCCCTGTGGAAAGACCCCAAGGGGCTGACCGAGGACGAGCGGCGTATCGTGAAGCGCAATCTGGGCTTTTTTGTGACGGCGGACAGTCTGGCGGCCAACAACATCGTGCTGGGCACGTATCGTCATATCACCGCCCCGGAATGCCGCCAGTATATGCTGCGCCAAGCCTTTGAAGAGGCCATTCATACCCACGCATATCAGTACATTGTCGAATCCATCGGCCTCGATGAGGGCGAGATATTCAACATGTACCACGAGGTACCCTCGGTACGGAATAAGGATCAGTTTCTGATGCCTTTTATCGACATTCTGGCGGACCCCCATTTCAAAACCGGCACCCTGGAAAATGATCAGAAATTATTACGCTCGCTGATCGTATTTGCGGCGATCATGGAAGGCACCTTTTTCTATGTGGGTTTCAGCCAGATTTTGGCGATGGGCCGGCAGAACAAAATGGTGGGCGCGGCGGAGCAGTATCAATACATCCTGCGCGATGAATCCATGCACTGCAATTTCGGTATCGATATGGCCAACCAGATCAAGGTGGAAAATCCGCAGCTCTGGACAGAGGCTTTCCAGCAGGAAATCATCGACCTGATCCGCCGCGGCGTAGAACTGGAATGTGCTTACGCCGACGATACTATGCCCCGCGGCGTGCTTGGCCTGAATGCACCGGTCTTCAGGGAATACGTCAAATATATCGGCAATCGCCGTCTGGTGCAGCTCGGTTTGCCGCAACAGTATCCGGGCGTACAGAATCCCTTCCCGTGGATGAGCGAAATGATGGATCTCAAGAAAGAGAAGAACTTTTTTGAGACGCGGGTCACCGAGTATCAGACCGGCGGGGCGCTGAGCTGGGAATAAGCGGGTTCGTTCGTTGGGCGACACATAAAGTGAGATCAAATGAGACCAGTCAGCCAAACGTAGGCTGCCTCTTCTTAATGAAGAGGCAGCAAAAGACAAAAACCTCGTCTCGCGCGTAATGCCCAACCATAATTCGAATGTCCACAGTGCAGCGTTTGCAGTCATTCTCGCCCAGCTTTGAAACGTATGCGTTAGAAACATCGATAACTAACTGCATTGCAAACCTAATCGCGGGAAGGGGAAAGTGATGAGTATGTACACGATTAAAATCGAAAATTGCCCGATGCGGGTGGCGACTTGATGAGCAGGTATTGCTCGCCACGCTTTTCGTAGGCGCGTTCCTGCATCGGCCGCATCCCCAGCGCATTGGCCTTGGTCGACGCGCCGTTACGGGCGTAGGTGACGGAGACGGAGGGGATGCTTTTCCCCATATTCATTCAATTTTCCCCATCGGTCTTGGCGAACAGCGCCACGCAAGGCAGCCCATCGAAATGCGCATCGCAGGTGAGCAAGGTCGCGCCCTGACGCCGCGCCGTCGCGTAAACGATGGCATCGGCCGTGGCCAGCTTGTATTCGCGGTGCAAATCTGCCGCGAGCAGCGCGACGGCGGTGTCCAGGGGCACGACGACGCATTTCTGCGTATAGGCGATCACCTGGTCGGCCTGTTCCTCGCCGACTTCACGCACCAGCCACTTCGACAGTTCAAGCTGCACGATGGTCGGCACAATGCACTGCGGCCTGTCCGGAAACTGCTTTCCCAGACGCTTGCCCAGCGCGGTGTCGGCAAGCCATTCGATCCATGCCGAGGTATCGACCACGCAAGGCGCTGCCCCCATCAGTAGCGATCCTTGCGATCACGGACATCAGAGGTGGCAGCACCCTTGGCGATGCCGACCAACTGCGCCATCTCGGGCACAGGCATCACCAGCACACCCTTGCCCTTGGGAATGAACACGAACTCCTGCCCTGCCTCCCAGTGCTGCTCTTCGCGCACGGCCTTGGGGATGGAAATCTGGAACTTGCTCGACAAGGTGGCTGTAGCGGTCATGGTTCGCACTCCTGTGGAATCGATGCGTATTTGGTAAGAATACCTGACTCCAGCCCGGGATGCCAGGCAATTTCACAGCCCAAGCGTTGACTCTGGGTGTTTCGCACCCGCCTTGCGCTTGCTGCCCTTGGCCGGTGCAGCCGCAGCGGTCATCTTGGTGTAGAGATCGAACAGCTTTTCCAGCCGCTCGGTGTCGTTCTTGAAGCGACGGCCGATGTAGATACGCTCCAGCACTCGTAAACAGGATCTCAGGCTAGCCACTTAAAACGTCGAGGAACCCAGGAAGTTTTACAGATTGAGCCTTTCCCGCGATTTTCTCCTTTCTCCTTACGTCATCTCAAAATTGCGAGATAGCCGAAAACTCGCGGGAGACTTCTGAGCGATTATCGTCCCTCCGCCCGCTCACTTGTCAGGTGTTCTGTGATGCTGTGCCCAAGTCTTGGCAGCCAATTGGGTGTAGGTGGCTTTTTGTGCGGGATTGAGCAATGCATAGCCTTGGAGATGGTAAGGAACCATTTCCCATCCTAATCGCATTTCTGCTTTCCCAACGCGGATGATGTCACCTTTTATCGTTGCCAAGGTCGGATGTGCGGTAGCGGCGTCCTTTTCGTACTTGTCATATGCCTGCTGCAGTGCCCTGTCATCCTCGATGGTGTGCATAGCCATCTCATCCTTGATCTGGCTTTCCCTCTGGATTTGTCCGGGTGTCAAATGAAACGCAGATTTATTCTTTAGTATCCAGTAAGGTCCAGGATGATATCTTTTGAAAATTGAAGAAAAACCCAGGGAATGAGTTCGAAAATACTGTTGGGCCTGTTTCTTTTGACCAGGGCTCATTGTTTCAAGCTGACCTAAAGACAAGGCGTAGGCAGAGGAAGTGCTCAACAACAGAATGGCTGTGATACTCGATAGCAATACTTTTACAGATTTCATTAGACAATCCTTATAACAGTAAATATCTCCAGGTAAAAACTAGGAGATTTGGTTCGTGAACCGCTTAAAGCAGATTGAAGAGAAGCTAGTACGCCTCCCAATCCACAGTCTAATCCAAGTCGGTTTCCTTTGCATAAAGGAGGTATAAAACGCGATATTTAGGAATCAGGCCGTGCCTGATCTCTTGATACCATTTTTTTCCCCGTCTTCCCCACGCATGTGAGGGGAAGACGGGGGTTGCTGGGTGCTTACCCTCGTTGCGTGAAGGGCGCACCCTTAATTGCCTACGTAACCAAACTCTCCGCGCCATTGTCCATGTTTAATATCCAGACTCAGCCAACGCGCCAGGAACGGTTCCACTCGCTTGATGGGGAAGGTTTGCAGCTCGGGTACCGGTTGGTCGGATATCAGGCAGGTCTTCGTGCCGACGGCGCGGAACCCGATCCGTACTTGCTGCTCGCCGCCATCAAGCAGGAGAGCGTCAGGATGTTCTGACTCCAGGAACAGCACCTGTTTGCGAATCATGCAACTGAACAGCAATTCGAGATGTACGAGCAATGGTGTCTCACGTTGCGCGAGCGCGCGTCGAGCGGCGGCGGTCAGGCGCAGTTCGATTGTACCGGCGAGTGTGCTGCTGGATTGCGCCGAGGTGACATCACTCATTGGCGTTGTCTCCTGTGGATTCCCGCAGGGCCTGGCTGACCACTTGGACGCCCAGGTTGTAAGCCGGCATGCCGCCGACGATGGCTGCCGTTTCGCACACGCCGTGCAGCTCAGGCGCGTCTGCGCCTGCCTGGATTGCGGCACGTGCATGCAATAGAGCGGGTGCCTCACGGCCAAGTACCAGAAGCATACCCAGATGGACAAGCTGCTGGGTTTTGCGTTCAAGCGGATTGTGATGGATTAACGTGTCGCGCAGGTGCTCGATGGCCTCGAGAGCGGTCTCACGGCCGGCCATGCGTGCCAGATCGATTCTCATGCGTACGCCATCGGGGATATATCCGAATAGTTCCTTGTAACGTGTCTCAACGGGAGTTTCATTCATTTAGCGGATTCCTTAAGTGCTCGTGCGTTGCGGGCCGGCAGCGCAGCGCATCGTAGCGTTGGATAAAGAGATCGAAGGCTTGGCGGCGGTGCGCAATGTCCTCGTGCCAGTCTGCCAATTCGTCAAGACCCACTGGTGTGATCTGGTAAACGCGGCGTGCCGCTCCAGAACCGACAGTGCTCCACTCCGAACGCAATGTGCCGCGCGCCTCCATCTCCCGCAGCAGGCGGTACAGATTGCCGGCATCCACTTTGAGCCCTTCCGGCAGCAATTGATTGATGCTGCGGTGAAGGGCCAGGCCATGTGTCGGCTCCTCTGCACAGAGGAGCAGCGCGAAGCTTGCCAGGTGTCGGCCCTGGCGATTGGACTCTCTGGGTCTCAAGACGCCTTCCGAAAACGTTGCATGCGTTCCGCCACTTCGCGATAAGCGGCATCGGGCAGTGCCTTTTCTCCGCCTAGCACGCGCGCATGCAGTACCAGTTCTGCGGCCTCTTCCAATGCCGTCAGGCGGTTCAGTGCCACTTCAGGCGTATCGCCCGTCACCAGTACGCCATGGTTGGCCAGCAGTACGGCTACCGTATCGGGCCTGTCGAATGCCTCGAGTATTCCATTTACCGAGGCGCTCGAACCGCGCGGCGCCCAAGCGACGACGGGCACATCGGTATGCATGCCTTGGCGCAGCATCGGTTCGTAAACTGCGGGCACGGACTGCTGGGCGACGGCGAACGCTGTGCTGTGGGTCGGGTGGCAGTGAATGATCGCGCAGATGTCCGCACGATGCCGGTAAAGCCGGGTGTGCATCTCGATGATTTCGCGATAATTGGCATCAAAATCAGACTGCAGGCCTTCGGCCGCGACCGGAAGCCAGGAGAGGTCTTTTTCACCCAGATTGGCGACCGAACCGCCACGAGTGATAAGCAGGCGGTCGTCCTACCGCGCAGAAAGATTGGCGTGTGCACCACGGAACAGCAGGCCGCGCTCACGCAGCGCATTGGCGGTACGAATCAGTTCCTGTGCCAGATTTAGTGTGCTGTCAGTCATGAATCACCTCACAGTTAGATGTTTATTGGTAATATATGTAAATCACATATACATGACACGAGAATACTCTTGGCTGTGAAGCAGTGCAAGCCATTTAGAACGTGAGGCGCATGCCGGCGGAGATGCGGCATTTGTCGGGGGTATGAAGGTTGCCATAACTCGATTAGCGGTATGGGGATCTCTCTGCAAAAAGGTGCCAAAAATCACGCAGGAAACGCCGCATTACCCTAAATTCACAGGAGACACAGGTATTCTGGCATTCCCCGCCCCCGGTGTCAGATACCGTCTTGAACCATTGGGATGGCGTGCTCCGCTGGTTCGAGAGCCAGATCAACAACGGCATTCTCGAAGGCTTCAACAGCCTCATCCAATCCGCCAAGGCCAAGGCTCGGGGTTACCGCACCCACAAAAACTTCATCAACATGGCCTACCTGATCCTGGGTAAACTGGATCTCAGGATACCCACTTAAAACGTCGAGGAACCATTTGCCAAGTAATGACAATGGAATCGAATTAGGTAAGCAAATCAGTCAGTCTGGCACAACAGTGCCAATTGTTTTGAATGATTTAATTACTACTATTCACGTTGCACCAACTGCTCCAACATGGCTTGTCGATCTAGTCGCTGAAGTGAGTGCAAAGTACGAAATATCGGCTGTAGTAAGAAAATCTGACTTGTACTCTGAACCAGTATTCTAATCTAATGGCTAACAAGGCAAATGCACTCGGGCGGAAAAAAGCGCCGCTCGTTCCTCGCTCTGCTATTTGCCGCCGTGATTTGCGACGTTATGCCTCAAGGAACGCCAATGAGTGATCACCCGCCAATTTCAGCAGAACTCAACGTTGACGCAGTAGAAATTCTCTAACGACTCGGCCGATCCGTGGCCAAAGCCGGATTTAGGAGAATAGCGGCCATGCGTTCATTGCGCTGTTACAGCGTTGTATGCAGCCAACTGGTAAATATAGGTCGGATAATGTCATCTGCCTCCCGCGGTTGAACGACCGCAATCAGTCTGCTGCTGTCCAACAGGCTTTGACCGCAGCAGGGCGTCAAATGGGGACAAGGAGTGCTTCATGCATAGAGCAACCGCCCGCGTGGCTCTGGTATGGGGCGCCCCAGCTCCGTTGCCGTCTCGACCCATTCACCAATCACCCGTTCCGCATTGGCTACCGCCTCTTGATAAGTGGCGCCATCGGCCATGCAGCCAGGGAGTTCAGGAACTTCCACGATAAAAGCACTGTCTTCGTTACTCCAATAAATGACCAGTTCATACTTACTCATCGTTATTAATCCCTAGGTGATACTTGGTGAGTATGCTGCGCGCTTGCTTCACTTGGTAGGGCTTCGCCATGCGTCCTATGGGTTGGAGATTGATGATCTCGGCCACCCCTTCTATGGTAACGACCGCTTCCAGTCTGCTGCGGCCATCCCGGCTATCGCACCCATGGCTCTTGACGAGGAGCCCCATCCTCATCAATGACTTCCGTCATGCTGTCAGTTGGGCTTGTGGATACGTCAGTCGACTGCAATGATTTGACGAAGTGGTAGCCGATGATCTGGTAACCGTTGCGCTGATAAAACCTGTGCGCAGGATGATTGGTGACGTAAGCATCCAGCACCATGATTTCGCAGCCCTCTTTGTGCGCGTAGGTCTCTACCCAATCCATAAGCTGTTGACCAATACCGACACCCCGATACTGCGGATCGACGATCACGTTGTCGACATCCAGATAGCGTCCACACCAAAAACGCGTGCCCAGCCAAATGCCCGCCACACCGATACAGCAATCATCCGCAAGCGCGGCGGCGCAGCGATATCCCTGTGCGGTCATATCCTGAAGTCTTTGCGCGAGCACGTCCGGCGGCACGCCAGGATTGAGCTCCTGTACCAGCGGCAAGATCATGGCCAGTTCATCCTTCGCCAACAATCGAATCACCATCTGAGGTAGCAATGGTCTACGCCCCACAATCATCCCCTTCGTCTTGCCCTTGATTCATTCCGCTGGAGGACGTGTTATCCACTGCCCAATCATCCGCTCACGTTCGGCGCGCAATGTTTCGGTGTGGCGCCGGACAACCTCCACGATATCCTTGGGGGCATCCTCCGGCCTGCCGGCCTGGAAAGGCGGCTCCGGCGCATATTCCAGGGCAAGCTGAATTTCTTCCGCTGCGGCTTGACCGCGCAGCGCTGCGACCAGCACGAGACCAAAGTCTATTCCGGCGGTAACACTGCCGCCAGTGATCAGATTACCATCCCGAACCACACGCTCCTGTACAGGTATGGCGCCAAATTTGGCGAGGAGATCATGATAACGCCAATGCGTCGTCGCGCGCCGTCCAGCGAGTAATCCCGCGGCGCCAAGCAGCAGGGCACCGGTGCAGACAGAGGTGACAAACTGCGCTGTCGACGCTTGGCGCTGCACCCATCCCCGTACTTCTTCATCGCATAGCAAGGGGTTGATGCCGACGCCGCCCGGAATGCAAAGCACGTCCACCAGCGGCCCATCGTCAAGGGTGGTCGTCGGGTAAATGCGCATACCCGCTGAACAGGCCACCGGCTCCCGGGTTTTCCAGAAAAGATGTATCTCGCCATCCGGCAAGGCCGAAAAAATCTCATAAGGACCCGCCAGATCCAGCAGTTGAATGCCCGGAAACACCAGAAAACCCACCGTAATCGTCATCCGGGATGGTCCTGTTTGCCGTCTTTCAGGCTGGCCAGAACATATTCAGCCATGGACCCGGAGTCAGGCTGGTTTTGCTGCTCCAGGTGTGCGACGACACTATCACGGTTACCAAACGGCTGGTTCTGGCTGACCTTCCACTTACCCATCCAGCGGGAGATGGGAATTTCTATGCCCACCACCTGCCCAATAAGCCGCTCCGTAAAGTCCCGAGGCGCATCATCCACCTGCCAGGGCAGGGTAAAGCCACTCTCCTGCTGCGCGGTCAAGGCGACCATCTGTTGCCGTACCCAAGCGGGATCGTCTCTGACCTGCAGCGGACCGTAAGCATGGACGACGGCATAGTTCCAGGTTGGGACCACCTTGCCGGTTTCCGCCTTGGTCGCGTACCACGAGGGGCTGATGTAGTGTTGCGGCCCCTGAAAGATGACCAGCACCTCATCGTCCGGGGGCGCCTCTCGCCACAGCGGATTAGCGCGTGCCACGTGTCCCTGCAGCACCGGTTGCGGTCCTTCTCCGGGTGCGAGATACAAGGGAATATGATTTGCCTCCAAACCATTACCGCCCATGCTGACCAGTGTTGCGAGAGGGTAACGCTGAATCAGCGCCCGCAGGATTTCCGGGCGGTTTTCTGCAAATGGCTCAGGACAATACAAGTTCGGCCTCCTGTCATTCCATGTTCGGCGCTGCAGACTCACTTGCGCACAAATCCGCGGCGGGTGGGCAGGCGTCAATGGGATGGTTCCGATACTGCGATATGTTTTGCAACTTCCCCATGGCGGCGAGCAAGTCTGGCCAGGGCTCTGCCCAAATATCCGGATAGGTCCGCTCGCCGTTATACATAGTCGGATAGGCCAGGTTCTCTTGTCCGGGCGTGAATTCGCAGCGGATCCCGGGTTTGCTGTTGCCGCGCGCATCACAACGATACCAGCCCCGGTCATCCAGCCAGACCGCGGTGAAGCCGTGTGTGCAGTAAGGCGGATTGGGGCCATCCAGCGTCAGCCGTTGATAGCAAAATCCTGCAGGGATTTGGTTGGCGCGCCATAAGGCCACGAGCAGATGACTTTTCGCGGTGCATAGGCCAGTGCCTTGCTGCAACACATCCGACGCGGCGCAGGTCACTTCTTCCCGGTGGAAATCCATGCTGTGCGCAATGTGATCGCGTACCCATTCGAAGCAATGCCTGGCGGTTGCCGTTGGATCGTCAGAAGACAGCGCGGCTGCCAACTTGCGGATATCGGCATGCGTATAATCTACGGTGGCACTTTCCATCAGGAAGTGCGGCGACGGCTGGCTATCAAATTTTGCGAGTTTCATAGGTTTCCTGTCATTCCTGCGTGGATTCGCGCAACACACGGATATCTGCCATATCCACCAGATTCCATTCCCCATGATTACGGTACAGGCGTTTATGCTGATTCGGGTAATCCGCGACGTCCTGATCCAGGCGCTGACCGATGACCAGGCACTCGAGTGTTTCCGTCCCATCGTTGATGATGCTGTGCGCGGCTGCATGGCAAGGAAAACCGACGAAGTCACCTGGGGCGATGAGATACTGATCACCCCCCATGGTGAGCGTGCCCTTACCAGACAGCACGTACACGGCTTCTTCTTCATAATGATGCAGGTGGTACTCGGTACTCTCTTTACCCGGCTCTATCTGGATGAGATGTATACCCATGTGCCGTAGGCCTACCGCATCGCCTAAAGACTTATTGATACGAACGGCGCCGGGATTGAGGAAATGGACCTTATGTTCGCCCTTCATCTGACTGATTTCCTGCGCGGTGAGCAGCAGTTTTCGGGTATCCATATCAGTACCACTCCTTTACGTTCACTGCGCGATAGCCAGACCAATGCCGGAGGTGGCGCCGGTAACCAGTGCGACGCGCGAATTACCGGTCATGACAGTTGTATCGGCTGATCATACGTGGCCACCTCCAGCAAATTGCCATCGGGGTCCCGAAAATAGACAGAGGTGATCGGCCCCGTGGCTCCAGTGCGGGGCACCGGACCGGCTTCCAGGGCGACTCCGCAGGTCTGCAGATGGGCGAGCATTTCTTCGATACCACCGGCCACGATGAAGCATAAGTCCGCCGACCCGGGAGTGGGACTGGCCGCATGCGGAGCAATAGGACGCCCTGCCGAATGCAGGTTGATTTTTTGCTGCCCAAAGGCCAAGGCCCTTCGCTGGTCACCAAAGGTGATTTCCTGCATGCCCAATACCCGTGAATAGAAGGCGATCGTAACAGATATATCCACCACGGTCAGGACAACATGGTCCAGGAGGTCTATGCGCATAGCGTGATCTCAGAAAGTGTTCGTGGAGTGGGACGGGGCCAAGGGCGATTCCAGCGTAGCAGTGATGAAGGGTAGATAAAACCAATGGTACTATGTTTTCGGACACTATTGTCTAGCTGTCGGTTTCGACTATGTGCCTGGCTCAAGGAAAGCATCACCTCGCCCGTCGCCAACGAAAACGGATGACCGCTTTCAGTCTCCGCTGGAGGGCATATGACCGACGCATTCTTCACGCAACAGCAAATCACGACGGAGTTCAAGCACACAAGCGCCGACGACAATTGGGAGTCAATCTTGGTGATCGGCAAAGGCACCCGCAAAAAAGGAGCCAGATGTATAACGTCGCAGCCAAACGAGGCGCCCAAAAAGATCAATTTTTTCTGCTGCTTAATGTCTGCAATCAGCCTGTTGCTGTCCAACGGGCTTTGACTGCGGCGGGGCGTCGAATGGGGATAAGGAGTGCTTCATGCATAGAGCAACCGCCCGCGTGGCTCTGCTATGGTGCGCCCCAGATCCGTTACAGATGGCATGGATGCCTCCCCCTACACAGGACCGGCAGCGGGGAGTTTCAGAAGGGAGTCCTCGCTTGAACCGGACGGCATCAAGGTGCCAAAGTGGAAATTTACCCACGCGAAGGACAAGGAGGACTCATCATGGAGATTACAACCTATGGACTGGATTTGGCAAAGTCGGTCATGCAGTTGCACTGGGTAGATATGGAGACTGGTGAAATCCACCGCAAACAGTTGAAGCGCCGTAGGCTCTTGGAATTCTTCGCCAACCGACAACCCGGCGTCGTTGCCATGGAGGCCTGCGGAAGTGCGCACTATTGGGCGCGCGAGTTGCTAAAGCTCGGCCACGAGGTGCGTTTGATAGCCGCGCAGTTTGTGCGCCCCTTCGTGAAAACCAACAAAAACGATGCAGCCGATGCTGCGGCCATCTGGGAGACCGTACAACGGCCGGACATGCGCTTCGTGGCTGTCAAAACTGAGGAACAGCAATCGGTCCTGGCGCTGCACCGCATGCGGTCACAACTGATCAAGGTCCGGACGATGCAGGTGAATCAGATCCGCGGCTTACTTTACGAATTCGGTGCCGATTTGCCGCAAGGTCGCCAACGGGGGCTGAAAGAGGTTCCAGATGCTTTGACCAATCTGGAAAACTCTATATCGCCCATGATGCTGGACACGATTCGCCAGCAATTAAAACGCCTCGAAGAGATGGACAAGGATATTGCAGAGATCGAAAAGCGTTTAACGCTGTGGAAGAAAGACCAGGAGGCAGTGACGCGATTGATGGCCATCCCCGGCGTGGGGCTGCTTACGGCAACCACCATCATCGCCACCGTGGGGGATATGAAGTCCTTCCGTTCAGGACGGGAGTTTGCGGCGTTTCTGGGGCTGGTTCCCCGCCAGAGTGGGACCGGTGGCAAGGTCCGGCTGCTAGGCATCAGCAAACGGGGGGACACCTATCTGCGATCTCTGTTGACCCATGGGGCACGGGCGGTAGTGAACTTCCAGATCAAGAACCGGAATCCCTGGATCGACAAGCTCCTCAGCCGACGGCCACACAATGTGACGGTGGTGGCATTGGCCAACAAGATGGCCCGAACCATCTGGGCACTGCTAGTGAAAAATACAGAATATGTGGCAAGTCACACAATGAATGCGGCTTCCATATCGTAACTGTTACAGAATTGTTGAAGTTCAACAAAAGGAGTTGCGCAGGCTGATAAACGATTGATGGCAAAACAGGTCAGACCACGGAAGAGAGAGCCTGGCAGTTACTTGTCCTTCGAGGACGTGTTACAGATAAGGACTTTTCCGGCGGATTCCATCGGGGCCAGCAGGCTTATCATCCTGCATCAAAGGCCGGATATAAGACAGCAACCCGACCTCAATATGCCAGACATCAAAATCATCTTGCACACATGGAGGCATCCATATAAGTATGGAGGCATCCATATAAGCTACAGTCCGAGCATTCCCATGAGTTCCAAAGCATTGCGGGTGGCGTAGGCGGCCTGGTCATTGTCGAAGTAGACATAAACGGTGCGCAGATCCCAAGTCCGGATGCGCGCCGCCCAAGCCCTAAGGGCCTCAGTCGTGTAACAGCCGGCATAGGCGGAGAGACTGGGGCCGTGCAGCCGGATATAGGCGAAATCGGTCGTCAGTTGGATGGGAGATTGAAAACCCGCGATGTCGAAGATGCAAAAGGCGGCGTTATAGGCCTTGAGTAGCGCGTAGATCTCTGGATGATGCCAGCTTGGGTCGCGCATCTCGAAGGCGTAGCAGTGTCCAGAGGGCAGCACCCGTAAAAATCTCTCCAGGCGCTTGGCATTCCGTCTCCAGTGGGGTGGCAGTTGGAAGAGCACGGGTCCCAGTTTCTCCCTCAGGCTTTCCGCGCGCCCCAGGAGCCGGGCTAGTGACGCCTCGGAATCCTTGAGCTTTTTCATGTGGGTGATGAAGCGGCTAGCCTTGAGGGCAAAGAGGAAGCCTGCGGGCGTGCCGTCATGCCAGGCACGCAGGCACTTCTCGCCGGGCAATCGATAGAAGCTGTTGTTGATCTCCACCGTATGAAAGCGCCCGGCGTAAAAGGCCAGCCGGCGTGTCGAAGGCAGGTCAGGCGGATAAAACGCCCCGACCCAATGGGCGTAATGCCAGCCGGAGCAGCCGATGTGGTAAGGCGATGAAACCGGCTTTCCCACGCCGACCTCCTCCATCATGGGGGCCTGGAAAAGTCCATGGAAGCCACCAGTGCCTCCTCACCGCTGCCGAGATCCTGCTGCAGGTAACCCGTATGAGGTCCATGGGCCATGTCACTCGCGGGGACGCTTCGGATATCGGCCACGGGCCAGCCGCTACCAGCGATGATGTGATCCAGCAGGGTACGCAGCTTGTGCGCTTGTCGTTGCCGATCTCGGAGTCGATCCGGACCGAACGGGTTGCCCACATCTGGGCGAGGTTGGCCATCATGGCAAAGCCCCCCGCTACCGCGCCCTCGCAGGACTCTTCCAGAGTCCTGCCCCGTATGAAAATACCATCAATGGCTACACTCCATCCTCGTGCTCGCCTTATGGACGACGAGGTCAGATCATCTGGCCCTTGAAAGTATAGGACAGATGAATGACGACCAACGACCATGTGTGAGCGCCGCATGGTCTGATGCAACAAGGCTGTTTCTATAGCCCCAGCGAAATATTCGACAAGACATGACCACCTGCTGGATCTCGATTTCCCACAGCCAAGAAGACCATGCCGGCATAAAAAACCACCGCCGCCATTGACCGCCACTTTTTATGTTACTACACTAAATCTAGTGGCCAGAGGCCGGATTTTCGCGATGCGGATTGGCTGCCGGAGTCCCGCTATCGTCTCGACGTTCCGGTGGTATGGAATAGCGAAATGCGGCTTCGGTCCCTTGCCTATGTGTTTGAGCTGTTCGCCGTGCTTTCTTTGGCGCATGCCGAGCGCGGCGAGGAATCTCGCCTCATCAGCTTTCGGAAAGCCGGCGCGGAAGGACGGGAGTGGTACCATGAGTGGCTTGAAAACGACTTCACAGACTGATTTGGCGCGGCTCCGGGCCACCGGCGACTTTGCCTGGGATGGAACCGACGAAGGCGACCGCCCGCTTTCGCGGGAAGAGATGCAGGCTGGCATCGATGCCCATCGCAAGAAGCGGGGGCGACCCGTGGGAGCGCTCAAGGAATCCACGACGATCCGTTTCGATCGCGATGTCTTGGAAATGTTTCGCGCCTCCGGCCCCGGCTGGCAGACCCGCATGAATGCCGCCTTGCGCGACTGGCTCAAAACCCATTCTCCGACGCGGAGATCCTGATCATGTCATCGGCTGGGTATGGCTTGATCGTGCCACGTTCCACGGTGGTCTGATGACCGAGCTGCGCCAGAACGCCAGCATCGACTGGACGGTTAGAGAAAGTGCGCGCGCCGGGATCAAGGTGATGGTCAGGCGCATCCTCAAAAAACAGGGTTTGCCACCGGACTTGCAGGACGAAGCAACCCAAACGGTGCTGGCCCAGGCGGAGTTGCTGTCGGCGATCTGGGCGGCGGCGTGACGCTTGGCCGGGCTAGCGGTGACCGCATAAACGTCAGCGAGCTGTGGGGTCATGCCGTCGCCAATATCACGCCGTCGGCCATGCCGGCCGTCACGATTTCTCTGGTGGCCATACACGGCGGCTCCTTTACTTGGCTGGCCTATGCCCTTATCGGCGTGCTGATGACCCTGGTGGCCTTGCAGGTAGGCATTCTGGCCAGACATTTTCCCTCCCCCGGCTCGCTGTTCTTTTATTTGAGCAAAGCCCTGCATCCGATTTCCGGCATGGTCGCGGGCTTCACCATGATGGCCGGGTACTTTGGCGCTTTGGCGGCGGCCCCGCTGCTGGGCGGGCTATTTGTGGAGCAGGCACTGCACTTCTTCTGGCCGGTTTCCGGGGTGGGCTGGATTGCGGGGATTGGGGTGCTCTATCTGCTGGCGGCGTGGCGACTGGCCCTGCGCGGCATCGAAATTTCCGCGCGCTGGGGGCTCTGGGTAGAAATCTTCTCTATCCTCTGCATCGTCTTCATTGCCGCGGCAACACTCTGGCATTTTGGCTGGCGCGATCCGGCTCAGTGGAATTTCCAGCGCCTGCACACCGCGCCACTGGCGCGGGCGTTGATTCTCTCGCTGCTGGCTTACGGCGGCTTTGAGACGGCGGGCAATCTGGCGGGTGAGACCAGCGCGGCACGCACCGCCATCCCGCGCGTCATGGTGCTTTCCGTGCTGATGGTTGGCGGGTTTTTCGTCGTCATGGCGTATATCGAGGTGCTGGCTTTTGCCCACCTTCCTACCCCTCTGGGCGACAGTGCGGCCCCGCTCAATGCCATCGCCAAGGCCATCGGTCATCCCTGGCTCGGCATTTTTTCCGATCTCGCCATGGCGACGGCGGCATTTTCCGCCACGATTGCCACCCTCAACAGCATCTCGCGGATTCTTTATAGTATGGCCGGGCACGGGGTCATCCCGCGTTTTTTCCATCACCGAGATGTACGCCACGGCACCCCGGCGCGGGCGTTGCGGGTACTCGCCATCAGCGTGCTCATCAGCATGGCGGTGGTTACCCTGTGGAAAATCCCCATATTATCGGTGGTCGGCACCTTTGGCACCTTTACCGGGCTGGCCTTTCTGCTGATTTATGGCCTGGCCAACGTCGCCACGCCCTGGTTCCTGTTTCGCCAGCGCCATGCCTGGCGCTGGCTCAGCCTGATCATCGCCGGCATCAGCCTGCCGCTCCTGATCAAAGTAATGGCGGTCAGCCTCTGGCCCTTGCCGGTCGGCGGTGAAGGCGCGGCCACTCTGCTGTTTGTCGCGCTGGTGATGGTCATTTTTTTCTGGGGACTCTACTGGGCGGCGTTTCGGCCGGAGCGTTTGCGGCATATCCTTGTTGCCGTGGACGAACCATAAGCCTGCCAATTTCCACCGGGAAAATGGCCCGCGCACCAACAAAGCGATGGATGCCTGCTCCTCCGAGCAGGCCGATATCGCCTATACCAAAGAGCCTTTACCCTGAGCCGCTTTCAAGCCTTCGGTAGGGTTACGCCACTCTGGCCCTGATACTTGCCGCCGCGGTCGGCATAAGACACCTCGCAGACCTCGTCCGACTCCAAAAACAGCACCTGCGCCACACCTTCATTAGCGTATATTTTCGCGGGTAAGGGCGTCGTATTGGAGAATTCCAGGGTCACATAACCCTCCCACTCCGGCTCGAAAGGCGTGACATTGACGATGATGCCGCAGCGGGCATAGGTGGATTTACCCAGACAAATAGTCAGCACATTACGCGGGATACGGAAGTATTCCAGCGTGCGCGCCAGGGCGAAAGAATTCGGCGGGATAACGCAGGTATCCCCGGTAAAATCGACAAAAGAATCTTCACTGAAATTCTTCGGATCGACAATCACGCTACGGACATTGGTGAAGACCTTGAACTCCCCGGCACAACGGATATCGTAACCATAGGAAGACAGGCCGTAAGAGATAATGGAATTTCCCTCGACGTGCCGCACCTGCCGCGGTGAAAAGGGTTCGATCATCCCGTGTTCTTCCGCCATGTGACGGATCCAGCGATCGGATTTGATGCTCATGGCGGAAACTTCCTGTAGGCGGCTGGAAATCAGCGGTTCTGGACGACGATGTTGGGGAACTTGTGGCTGTGATCGACCGCCTGGATCGCCACCCGTCCCGCCACATGGCGCGCCAGTTCCAGATAGATTTTGGCGAGACGGGAATCCGGCTCCGCCACCACCGTCGGCGCGCCATTATCGGCTTCGTTGCGAATGCTGCGGTCGAGCGGTATCGCCCCCAGAAATTCCACCCCGTCCTGCTCGGCCATGGCCGCACCACCGCCATGTCCGAAAATATCGTCCTCGTTACCGCACTTCGGGCAGATATAAAAACTCATGTTCTCGATGATACCGAGAATAGGTACGCCCACTTTCTCAAACATCTTCAGACCCTTACGGGCGTCCAGCAAGGCGATGTCCTGTGGCGTCGTGACGATCACCGCACCGGAGACCGGCACCTTCTGCGCCAGGGTGAGCTGGGTATCGCCGGTACCCGGAGGTAGATCCACCACCAGATAATCCAGCTCGCCCCAGCGGGTGTCGGAGAGCAACTGCTCCAGCGCCTGCATGACCATGGGGCCACGCCAGACCATGGGCGTTTCGTCGTCGATGAGAAACCCGATGGACATCGCCTTGATGCCGTGTCCTTCCATGGGCTCCATCTTCTTGCCATCTTTACTGGTCGGTTTGCCGGAAATGCCCAGCATGCGCGGCTGGCTGGGGCCGTAGATGTCGGCGTCCAGCATGCCCACTTTGGCGCCTTCTTTGGCCAGCGCCAGTGCCAGATTGACGGCAGTGGTGGATTTTCCGACCCCACCCTTGCCCGAGGCAACGGCAATGATGTTTTTGATGCCTTCCATCAGCTTGACGCCGCGCTGCACCTGATGCGAAAGAATGCGGTGCCCGACGGTGACCTGCGCGCTGATGCCATGATCATTCCGGATTTGGCGGGCCACCTCCTCGCTCAAACTGATGGCCACCCCCAGGCTGGGGTAAGGCAATTCCAGTTTGACGACAGAGTCATCGACCCCCTTGAGGACCCCTGCTGCCGCCAGATCTTTGCCCAGATAAGGGTCCTGCACCGCGCGCAGCGACTGCACGACCTGTTCCCGCGTTAATCCTGTCATGACATTCTCCGCTCTCAGCGCGACTCTTCAGAATGGATGATCACCTCGTGGCGCTCGATACCACCGCCCTCGCCAAAAGCTTCTTTGGGCAACGGATTGGTGTGGGCGGTCTTGAAGTCGGCACTTTTCATCCAGGCCTCAAAGGCCGCCTGATCGACCCAGTGGGTCAGCACCACATACAGACCGTCATCGTTCACCGGACGCAGGATCTCCATACGCACGAAGCCCGGCTGTTTGTCCACCTCGCCCGCCCGGCGCCGAAAGCGCTCCTCAAACTCTGCACGATACTCCGCCTTGACAGGAACCCGGTTCGCTACGACGTATTGCATGATGATGCTCCTCGTATATCAGATGGTGTTCATTGTAGGGCCGTCAAATCTTTCAAGCCAAGAACATCCTGCATATCATACAGGTTTGGTGCCCTGTTCCGCAGCCAACTGGCGGCACGCAAGGCACCCTCCGCAAAATTGAGACGGCTGGACGCGCGATGAGTCAGCTCCAGCCGCTCTCCGGTCCCGGCCATCCATACCGTATGTTCACCGACCACGTCCGCACCGCGTAGCGTCGCAAAGCCAATACTGCCCGCCATCCGGGGGCCGGGGATACCATTGCGATCCAGACACTGGACCTCATCCAGCCGCTGGCCACGTCCCGTCGCCACTGCCCGCCCCAGAGCCAGGGCAGTACCCGAAGGCGCGTCCATCTTGTGACGATGATGGGCCTCGACGATCTCCACATCGTAGCCCTCGCCGAGGACTGCGCTGATGGCGGGCAGAAAGGCCAGCAATACATTGACGCCAACACTCATATTCGGGGCCAGCACCAGCGGAATATGCCGGCTGGCGTTTTCCAGTTCCGCACGCTGGTCCACGGAAAACCCCGTCGTGCCCACCACGACCGGTTTCGCTGCCGCCACACAGGCCGCGATATGTGCCAGAGCGGCCTCTACCGGACCAAATTCAATCAGCACGTCCAGATCCGCCAGCGCGCCCACGAGATCAGCGGTAACCGGCAGACCCAAGGCCTGAACGCCGGCCAGACGGCCGGCGTCCTCCCCCAGATAAGCAGCCCCGCTGCGTCCTATGGCTGCCACCAATTGCAGTTCAGGATGAGCGACAATGGCCTGCACCAAGGCCCGGCCCATTCGGCCCGCCACCGCAGTGATGCCGACGCGCCATACCCCCGCCATCAGAGGCCCATCCGGTCGAAAAAGTCTTTGACCTTATTCCACCAGTTTTCCTGCTGAGGATGCTGGATGTTATCGCCGCCTTCCCGGGCGAACTCCTCCAACAACTCCTTTTGCCGGGCAGAGAGATGTACCGGCACCTCCACCTGGAGCTGGCAATGCAGATCGCCATTGAGCTTGCTGCGCACCCCCTTGATGCCCTTGCCACGCAGACGGAATACTGTGCCCGACTGGGTACCCGGAGCAATCTGCACCTTGGCACGCCCGGTCAGGGTCGGCACTTCCAGTTCACCGCCCATGGCCATGGTCGTAAAGTGTACCGGCACCGCGCAGTGCAGATCATCGCCGTCCCGCTCAAAGAGCGCATGGGGCAACACCCGCACCTGAATATACAGGTCTCCCGACGGGCTGCCCCGCTCGCCCGCTTCGCCCTCACCGTTCAGACGGATACGGTCCCCCGTATCCACTCCGGCGGGGACTTTGACCTGCAAATCGCGGTTCTTGCGAACCCGACCATGACCATGGCAGTTCGTGCAGGGCTCCTTGATGACCTTGCCGCTACCATTGCACTGCGGGCAGGGACGGGTAACGGAAAAGAAGCCCTGTACCATCCGGACCTGACCACGGCCGCCACAGGTGCTGCAATCCTCCACCGCGCTGCCGGGCTTGGCGCCACTACCGTGACACACCTCGCAAGTGGCCGAACTGGGAATCTGAATGGTGACTTCTTTACCCAGAGCCGCTTCTTCCAGCGTAAGCTCCAGTTCGTAACGCAGGTCGGCACCGCGCCCCGAATCCTGGCCGCGAAAACCGCCGCCAAAAGCCTGTTCGAAGAGATCGCTGAAAACGTCGCCGAACCCCCCGCCGCCGCCACCAAAGCCGGCACCCGGCCCACCGCCATTCACTCCGGCATGGCCAAATCGATCATAGGCCTGCCGTTTCTGCGGGTCGGAGAGCACCTCATAGGCGGCGCTGATTTCTTTGAAACGCTCTTCCGCACTCGCATCACCCGGATTGCGATCCGGGTGATAACGCATCGCCAGACGCCGGTAAGACTTCTTGATCTCACCGTCGTCTGCCGTGCGAGAAGTTTCCAGTACTTCGTAGTAATCCCGTGTGGCCATCATCTTTCCTGAAACGGGCAAGGGGACAGGATAACAAATCCCGCCCCCTTGCGACCGATGATCATTTTACTTCTTGTCGACTTCTTCGAACTCGGCATCCACCACGTCGTCCGGCTTGGCATTGCCCTGGGCACCTGCACCAGGTTCTGCCTGGGCCTGACTGGCAGCGGCACTCTGCAACAGTGCCGACATGGCGGCCATCAGGGTAGCGACAGCCCCCTTGATCGCTTCCACGTCCTCACCCTTGGCGGCGTTTTCCACTGCGGAGATCGCTTCCGTCACCTTGGTCTTGTCGTGCTCAGGCGCCGCTGCATGTTCCTCCACCGCCTTGCGCGCGCCGTGTATGCTGGCATCCGCCTCGTTACGCGCCTCGATCAGCGCACGCGCCTTCTTGTCATCCGCGGCGTGGGCCTCGGCCTCCTGAATCATCCGCTTGATTTCTTCCTCGGACAGACCAGAGCTTGCGGTGATCTTGATGGACTGCTCCTTGCCGGTCTGGTTATCCTTGGCCGAGACATGGAGGATGCCATTGGCGTCGATGTCGAAGGTCACTTCGATCTGCGGCATGCCCCGTGGGGCGTTGGCAATATCGGTCAGATCAAAACGCGCCAGCGACTTGTTATCCCGCGCCAGTTCGCGCTCACCCTGCAACACATGCACTGTCACCGCCGACTGGTTGTCTTCCGCCGTCGAGAAAATCTGCGACTTGCGGGTCGGAATGGTGGTGTTCTTCTCGATCAGCTTGGTCATCACGCCACCCAGGGTCTCAATGCCAAGGGACAACGGCGTCACATCCATCAACAGCACATCTTTCTTTTCACCGGACAATACCGCGCCCTGGATGGCCGCACCGATGGCCACCGCCTCGTCAGGGTTCACATCCTTACGCGGATCCTGACCGAAAAAGTCTTTAACCTTCTCCTGCACCTTGGGCATCCGGCTCTGGCCACCCACCAGAATCACGTCGGTGATCCGGCTCGTCGCCAGATTGGCGTCCTTCATGGCCACCCGGCAAGGCGCCATGCTGCGGTCGATCAAATCCTCCACCAGCGACTCCAGCTTGGCACGGGTCAGCTTCATGTTCAGATGCTTCGGTCCGCTCTGATCCGCCGTAATAAAGGGCAGATTGACGTCGGTCTGCTGCGCCGAAGACAACTCGATCTTCGCCTTCTCCGCAGCCTCCTTCAGGCGCTGCATGGCCAGGCGGTCGCCGCGCAGATCAATACCCGATTCCGCTTTGAAGGAATCCGCCAGGTAGTTGATGACGCGGGTGTCGAAATCACCGCCGCCGAGGAAGGTGTCACCATTGGTGGAAAGCACTTCAAACTGGTGTTCACCCTCCATTTCCGCGATCTCGATGATGGAGATATCAAAGGTGCCACCCCCCAGGTCATACACCGCAATTTTGCTGTCGCCGGGCTTCTTGTCTTCGCCAAAGGCCAGCGCCGCCGCAGTTGGTTCATTGATGATGCGCTTGACCGCCAGGCCAGCGATACGGCCCGCATCCTTGGTCGCCTGACGCTGTGCATCGTTGAAGTAGGCGGGCACGGTGATGACCGCTTCGGTAACTTTTTCACCAAGATAATCTTCGGCCGTCTTCTTCATCTTCTGCAGGATGAAGGCAGAAATCTGCTGCGCGGAATACTTCTTGTCGCGCACTTCCACCCAGGCATCGCCGTTGTCGGCCTTGATGACCTTGTAAGGCACATGCTTGAGATCCTTCTGGACCTCGGCATCGTCGAACTTGCGGCCGATCAGGCGTTTGACCTCATAAACGGTATTTTCCGGATTGGTAACGGCCTGGCGCTTGGCCGCTTCACCCACCAACACTTCGCCCTCTTCCGTGATGGCGACGATAGACGGCGTGGTGCGCTTGCCTTCGCTGTTCTCGATCACCTTGACCTTGTCGCCTTCCATCACGGCAACGCAGGAGTTGGTGGTTCCCAAATCGATTCCTATTACTTTTGCCATTTTATCATCTCCTGAAATATGCAAAATCTGTCCGGTGTGCGTGGTGTTATTCTGCTGCTTTAGTTGCTTTGGAAACGGAAACCATGGATGGCCGCAACAAGCGGTCATGCATCAGATAACCTTTCTGATGCACCGCCAGGACCCGGTTTGCGTCCCCTTCCGTTTCCACCATGGCAATGGCCTGATGCAGATGGGGATCAAAACGCCCTTCGCCCATTTCTATGGGGGCGATGCCGGCCTTTCCCAAGGCCTGGGCGAACAGCGTCAACGTGTTTTCCAAACCCTGCCGCAATAGTGCGATGCTCTCCGCGTCCTCCACCGGGCTGGCCAGCGCCAGCTCCAGGCTGTCGATCACCGGCAGCAATTCGCGGGCAAAACGATCCACCGCATAATTGCGGGCATCTTCCATCTGCTTTTCATGACGCTTGCGCAGATTTTCGATATCCGCCAGGGCGCGCAAATAATCGTTGCGGTAGCCTTCCGCCTTCTCTTCCCAGTTCACCACTTCTGCACTGGCAGATTCTGCTTCAGTGGACGGCGATTCCTGCTGCTCTTCTTCATTCATGTGCAATCAACCCCCGAAAGTTTGAGTCCAAGACCATATGGGGAAAGGGTTGGGGTATTTCAAGGCCCGGCACTAGCCGGATTGCGACAGGGCGCGACCAAGCAATTGCGCCGTGCCGCCTACCAGCGGAATGATCTGCTGGTAGGGCATCCGCATCGGCCCGATCACCCCCAGCACCCCGACCACCTCCCCATCGACACTGTAGGGCGCCGATACCACGCTGCAATCACTGAGCGGCGCATAGCCCGACTCTTCGCCGATAAAAAGACGCACTTCACTACCGCGCATACTCTCATCCAGCAAATGCACCAGATCTCGCTTCTGCCGCACGGCGGCCAGGAGTTCACGCAGGCGTTCACTCCCCGCCAGCTCCGGCAGGTCCAGCCATTGGAATTCGCCCTCGATGAGCATGCGTTGCTGATCCTCCTCCAGCATCTCCTCACCCAGCTCCATGGCGCTGCGCAGAATGAGGTCCATTTCGTGACGGGACTGCTGCAGATCCCGCTGCAAATTATGGATGACATCCTGCAATGGTCGACCGCCATAGGTGGCATTGAAGAAATTGGCCGCCTGCGTCAGCTCTGCCGCGCCGAAGGGGTGCTCGGTGCGGATCAGGCGGTTTTCCACGTCCCCCTGTCGGTGACGAAAATAGCCAGCACCTCATGCTCGTGCAGGGCGATAAAGTCCACATGCCGCAAAATGCGTGTTGCCCGCCGCGGCACCCGCACAAAACCCGCCATATGCGTCAGTTCAGAAAGGATGCCGGTGGCGGCGTGCAGCACCTGCTCCACATCCGGAGCGCGAAAACCGATGCGATGAATGAGCAGGCGGTTGGATTCCGCCGACAGCGGCACCACCCGCAGCAGGGCATCGACAAAAAAACGATAACCGACACGGGTGGGGATGCGCCCGGCAGAAGTGTGGGGGGAGATCAGGTAACCCTCATCCTCCAGGTCCGCCATGACATTACGCACTGTGGCGGGACTGATGTTGAGGCCGGCATCACGGGCCAACTGGCGACTGCCGACCGGCACGCCTTTGGCGATATGCTGTTCGATGAGGGACTTGAGCAGGTGACGGGCACGTTCGTCCATGACCGTCTACAACCCTCGCCAACATGCGCAGAGCGGCCCACCCCGTGCAATGGGCGAAGACAGTGGCTGCATGGCGCAGATCAAGAAATAAAACATGGCGGGAGAAATCATCCTTAGCACTCAACCATCATGAGTGCTAGTAATTTAGCAAAAAATGATGGCGGAGCAAAGGATATCGTCCGGCCCCTCCCGAAGATTCAGGGCAGACCACCGGGAGGCAGACCGAAAACGGGTGTTACTTGATCTTGTCTTCCCGGTACATGACATGCTTCCGGACCTTGGGATCGAATTTCTTCATTTCCAGCTTATCGGGCTTGGTCTTCTTGTTCTTGGTGGTGGTGTAGAAATGACCGGTACCGGCCGTGGAAACGAGCTTAATCTTGTCACGCATGATTCAATCCTCAGATCTTTTCGCCGGCGGCGCGCAGGTCAGCCAGAACGACGTCAATCCCTTTCTTGTCAATGGTACGGATACCCTTGGTGCTTACCCGCATACGCACCCAGCGGTTCTCGCTCTCCACCCAGAATCGGTGGTACTGCAAATTGGGCAGAAAACGGCGGCGGGTCTTGTTGTGGGCGTGGGAAACATTATTCCCTGCCATGGGCTTCTTGCCCGTCACCTTGCATACTCTGGACATCGGTTAATCTCCCTGAAAAAAGGCGCTCTTTATACCATAGATGACCGCGGTCTGCCAGTAGTCGTGGTGGCATTGCCTGCAAGCGTCTTCCCCTGTAATTTATCCGCACCATGAAACGACGCATACTGATCACCAGCGCCCTCCCCTACGCCAACGGCCCCATCCATCTCGGGCATCTCGTGGAGTACACCCAAACCGACATCTGGGCCCGCTATCAGCGCCTGCGGGGCCACGACTGCGTCTATGTCTGCGCCGATGATGCCCATGGCACGCCGATCATGCTCCGTGCCCAGAGCGAGGGCATCACACCGGAAGAACTCATCACCCGCATGCACGGCGATCATCTCCGCGACTTCACCGGCTTCGGCATTCAGTTCGATCTGTATCACAGCACCCACTCGCCGGAAAACTTTGAAATTTCTCAGAGTATCTATCGCGTCCTGCGGGCGGCGGATTACATCAACGTCCGCGAAATCGAACAGGCCTACGATCCCGTCGCCGGCATTTTCCTGCCCGACCGCTTCATTCGCGGCACTTGCCCGCGCTGCGGCGCGGCGGACCAGTATGGGGATAGCTGCGAGATCTGCGGCGCCACCTACAGCCCCACCGACCTTATCAACCCTGTTTCCGCGGTCTCCGGCGCCGTACCCGAGCGCCGCAGCTCGGAGCACTACTTTTTTCAGCTTGGGGATTTCAGCGACTTCCTCCGGCGCTGGATTCACAGCGGTACCCTGCAGGAAGAAGTCGCCCACAAGCTCGATGAAT
Organism: Acidithiobacillus ferridurans; assembly: GCF_003966655.1. Taxonomy (NCBI): domain Bacteria; kingdom Pseudomonadati; phylum Pseudomonadota; class Acidithiobacillia; order Acidithiobacillales; family Acidithiobacillaceae; genus Acidithiobacillus; species Acidithiobacillus ferridurans. The sequence continues at coordinate 616,807 of NZ_AP018795.1, forward strand.
GGTTCAGCATCGGCCTGTCCGACTGGGACATCAGCCGCGACGCCCCCTACTTCGGCATTCCCATTCCCGACGCGCCGGGCAAATTCTTTTATGTCTGGCTGGATGCATTGCCCGGCTACATGGCCGCCACCCAGCACTGGTGCGCGGCCCACGGCCGCAATTTGGCCGATTACTGGGGCCCGGATTCCACGGCCGAGATCTACCATTTTATCGGCAAGGACATCATTTATTTTCACGGCCTGTTCTGGCCGGCCATGCTCAAGGGTTCCGGACACCGCCTGCCGACGGGCATATTCGCCCACGGACACCTGACGGTAAACGGCGCCAAAATGAGCAAGTCGCGCGGCACCTCCATTACCGCCGGGCAGTATCTCCAGCACCTGAATCCCGAGTTCCTGCGTTATTACATCGCCACCAAGCTCAACAGCCATGTGGAAGATATCGACCTCAATCTCGAAGACTTCCTGCTCAAGGGCAATGGCGACCTGGTCGGCAAGGTGGTCAATCTGGCCTCGCGCGCGGCGGGTTTCATCCACCGCAGCTTTGCGGGCCGACTGGCCGCTTCCCTGGGCAAGGATCAGGCCTTTTATGACGGGCTGCTGCAGACCCAGGAGGCCATCGGCGAGGCCTACGCCGAACGGGAATATGGCAAGGCCATGCGCGACATCATGGCGCTGGCGGATCAGATCAACGCCTATGTGGACCAGAACGCCCCCTGGACTTTGGCCAAAGACCCGGCCCAGCACGAGTCCCTGCACCGGGTAGTTACGGTCACTCTGAACGGCTTCCGAGTGCTGATCACCCTGCTCAGCCCCGTTCTGCCGGAACTCTCGCGCAAAGCGCTGGAATTCCTGCAGTGCGAACTGGACTGGGCGGGCCTGACCAGGCCGCTTCTCGATCACCAGATCCTACCCTACACCCATCTTTTACAACGTATGGAAAAAACCCAGGTGGACGCCTTGATCCAGAATCCCGCAGAAAGTCCCGCGACAGCCCCAGGCATGGCGACGGCGCCAGTGCCCACGCCCGTACCTGCCGAGGCCAGGGAGGAGAACCCCGTTATCGGCATGGACGACTTCAGCAAGGTGGATTTGCGCATCGCGCGGATCGTTGCCGCGGACAACGTGGACGGCGCGGACAAACTACTGCACCTCACCCTGGACATCGGCGAGGGCACCCGCTCGGTCTTTGCCGGCATCAAGAGCGCTTACGATCCTGCCAGCCTCGTCGGCAGGCTGACCGTGATGGTCGCCAATCTGGCCCCCAGAAAGATGCGCTTCGGCCTGTCCGAGGGCATGGTGCTCGCCGCCAGCGGTCCGGAGGGCGGCCCTTTCCTGCTCTCTCCCGACAGCGGGGCCCAGCCCGGCATGCGGGTTAAATAGAGGTCTGCGCGGCTGCCAGCAACCGGCGTTCTTCATAGGCTTCCCGGGCCAAACGCACGTCTTCCAGGAACCACGGTAGTTCTTCCAGCAGCAGGGCCTGCGGGCCATCCACCAGCGCCGTCGCCGGATCCGGATGGAAGTCCACCAGGATCATGTTGGCACCCGTCGCCACGCCCTGCGCGGTCACATGAAACACATCCATGATGCCATCCGGCCCCGCATCGCGGCTGCCCACCGAGTGCGACGGATCGATGCAGACGGGCATCCGGGTCAGCCGCTTCACGACCGGCACCTGGGCGAAATCCACGAAGTTGCGGTGCGGATCGCCCAGATTCGTCTTCATGCCGCGCAGCCCGAAGACCACTTTCGTGTTCCCCTCCGAGGCCAGATACTCGGCGGCATTGAGGGATTCTTCCAGGGTGATGCCGAAACCACGCTTGAGCAGCACGGGGAGTTCCTGCTGCCGCCCCACCGCCTTCAGCAACTCGAAGTTCTGGGTATTGCGGGTACCGATCTGCAGCATGACTCCGGTCGGATGGCCGGTCTTCTCCAGCGCCTCACGGATCTCATCCATATGCGACTCGTGGAGGATCTCCATGGCGATGACGCGCATGCCGTATTTGCCGGCCAGTTCAAAAACCCAGGGCAGGCAGTCCTTGCCGTGCCCCTGAAAGGCATAAGGACTGGTACGGGGTTTGTAGGCGCCCATGCGGGTGCATACCTGGCCATTTTCGTGCAGCGCGCGCAGCATCCGCTCGACGTGCTCCGGGGTATCCACGGCGCAGAGCCCGGCAAACACGTTGAGATTATCCTGGCTGAAACGCACCCCGTTGTAATCAAAACCATGGGTACGCTGATCGCCGGTATGGCGGCCCAGCAACCGATATTCCCGGGATACGCGAATGGCCCGCTCGACACCGGGCAGGGCTTCCATGTCTTCTATCCGCAACGGCTTGGTATCACCGATCAGGTAGATTTCGCTGAGCACCTGCTCCGCACCCTGTTCCTGATGGACCCGAAAGTGAATACCGGAAAAGCCGCGCAGATGGGTCAGCAGTTGCTGGAAGATCGGCGATTGTTCGCCGAGGTCGGCCTCTAAAATCAAAATCATGATCAATCCCCTTCTGATGTCTGCATGGATTCCGACGTTCTGGTGGCAGTTTACTCAGGCAAACCAGAGACACAAGCACTAAAGCATCGCCTCCGGACGCAGATGCCGGTCGATATCTTCGCCGGAAAGATAACCCAGCGCCAAGGCGGCTTCGCGCAAGGTGCAGCCTTCGCGATAGGCATGCTGGGCGACAACAGCAGCTTTCTCATAACCGATCACAGGCGTCAGGGCCGTGACCAGCATCAGCGACTCTTCCATGTTCCGGCGGAGCTGGCCTTCTACGGGCTGCAAATCGCGCAGACAGTGATCGCTGAAGGAACGGGCAGCATCGCCCAGCAGTACGATGGATTGCAGGATATTGTAGGCAATCAGCGGCTTGTAGACATTCAGCTCGAAATTACCCTGGGAGGCGGCAAAGGCGATGGCCGCGTCGTTGCCGTAAACCTGCACGCAGACCATGGTCAGGGCCTCGGCCTGAGTGGGGTTCACCTTGCCGGGCATGATGGAGGAACCGGGTTCGTTTTCCGGGAGATGCAGTTCGCCCAGACCGGCCCGTGGGCCGGAGGCCATCCAGCGGATATCGTTGGCGATCTTCATCAGGGACATGGCCAGGCCACGTAGCGCCGCACTCAATTGCAGTAGCGCTTCATGTCCCGCCAGCGCGGCGAACGCATTGGCGGCCGGGCGAAAAGGCAGGCCCAGCTCGGCATGCAAACGCGTAGCCACTGCGCTGGCAAAATCCGGGTGGCAGTTGAGTCCGGTACCGACCGCCGTGCCGCCCAGTGCCAGGGCATAAAGACCGGGCAGAGTCTGCTCCAGGCTGCGAACACCCTGCTGCAATTGCGCCAGGTAACCGGAGAACTCCTGCCCCAGAGTCAGTGGCACCGCATCCATCAGATGGGTACGCCCGACCTTGATGAGGTGGGCAAAATCCTCCGTCTTGCGCTGCAGTGTCCCTTCCAGGTGCGCCAAGGCGGGCAAAAGTCCCTGATGCACCGCCAAAGCCGCAGCAATATGCATGGCCGACGGAAACACATCGTTGGAAGACTGGCCCAGATTGACGTGATCGTTGGGATGTATCGGCATCTTGCTGCCCCGGGGCTGCCCCGCCATTTCATTGGCCCGGTTGGCGATGACCTCATTGACGTTCATGTTGCTCTGGGTGCCACTGCCCGTCTGCCAGACCCGCAGGGGAAACTGCGTATCCCAGCGCCCCGCGACGACTTCCGCCGCAGCATCGCTGATCTTTTCGGCCAGCGTCGCATCCAGCAGACCCAGCCCGGCGTTCACTGAGGCGGCCGCGCGCTTGATCCGCGCCAGGGCGTGGATCACCGGCAGGGGCATCTGCTCCATACCAATGGCGAAATAACGCAGGGAGCGCTGGGTCTGGGCGCCCCAGAGGGCGTCGTCTTCCACCTCCATAACCCCCATGCTGTCCGTTTCCTGACGCATATCAGCGTACCCCCGCCAGTCTCTCGGCTTCATCCACCATCCCGGACATATAATCCAGCGCCCGCGACCAGATGTCCGGATCTTCCAGATCGATGCCCGTTGTCGCCACCACCTCGGCGGGCGCTTTGCTGCCGCCGAGTTTCAGCATGGCGGTATAACCGGGCACGAACTCCGCCGGGGCAGCCCGCTGGCGCTGAATCAGCGCCAGCGTCAGCAGTTCCCCAAAGGCATAGGCATACACATAGCCCGGCGAGCCGATGAAGTGGGGAATATAGCTCCACCACCAGCGATAACCGGGGCTGAACTGGATACTGTCGGCAAACTGCTCCGTCTGGGTTTGCATCCACAGCTCCGCCAGGCGATCTTTGCTCAGCTCGCCCTCGGCGCGGCGAGCGCCATGCATCACCACCTCAAAGCGGTGCATGGCCATCTGCCGGAACACCGTGGCAAAGGTGTCCTCGATTTTGCCGCAGAGCAGGCCGAGACGCCGCCGGGGATCCTGCTCCTCGCGCATCAGCCGCTCGAAGGTCAGCATTTCACCAAAAACGGAGGCCGTTTCCGCGGTGGTCAGGGGGGTGTCGGCGTTCAGGTAACCCTGCCCGCGGGCGAGATACTGGTGGATACCGTGCCCCAATTCATGGGCCACCGTCATCACATCCCGCACCGTGCCGGTATAGTTGACCATGAGGTAGGGATGCACGTCGGGAGTCACCGGATGGGCGAAGGCCCCGCCCCGCTTGCCCGGCGCCAATGCTGCATCGATCCAGCCCTCGTCGAAGAAGCGCTGGCCGATGGCCCCCAGTTCCGGCGAAAAATCCGTCACCGCCGCCAGCACGATGCGTCGGCACTCCGCCCAGTCGTAGCGCCGGTCACTGCCGGGCAACGGCGCATAGCGGTCATAATCCATCAAGGGCGAGAGGTTCAGCAATTTGGCCTTGAGCCGGTAATAGCGGGCCACCAGTCCGTAGCGTCCGACCACGGCCCGTTCCAGCGCCTCAACCATGCCGTCGGAGATTTCATTGCTCAGATTGCGTTCACTCAGCCAGTGGGGATAGCGGCGCAGACGGTCATCCAGGGCCTTGTCGGCGAGGATGGCGTTGAAACAGGTGGTAAGGGTATGCAAACGCCCTTCCAGCCCGTTGCTGAGGGATTCCGCCGCATCCCGGCGCAACTCCCGATCGGGATTGGACAACAGTGTCAACACCTCCTGCTCGCTCATCTGCTTGCCGCGCAGAGGAAAACGCATTTCCGTCAACGTCTCGTCAAAAAGCCGTTCCCAGAGCCCCCGTCCGGTCACCCGTTTTTCCGACAAGATCTGCTCTTCACTTTCACTGCGCAGGTGATCACGGTACTTGCGCCAGTTGCGCAGCAGGTGCGTCCAGTGTGCCAGCGCGGGATCGGCCAGCAGGGCACCGGCCCTGGCGTCGTCCACGGCGTTCCAGGCGATATCGAAGAAGATCAGTTGATTCTGAATGGCCGTAGCCGCCTCCTCGTAGGCCTGCAGAGCGGCGCCATATGCCGGCTGATCGGCATGAGTCACATAGCTGAGGTAACGAAAGGTACCCACCCGGCCGATGCGTTGGCGGATGGCTTCCAACTGCTCCAGGGCCGCCGCCAGTTGCGCCGCGTTCAGCCCCCCCAGGCCGGGACGATAGACCTCGGCGAAACGCGTCGCTGCGCGGTCCGCCCAATGGAGGTCCTCCGCCAGCCGTGGGTCGTCCACCCCGGCATAGAGATCTTCCAGACGCCAATGTACCTGCTCCGCGCCCGTCGCCGTCTGATTTCCGCTCTCCATCATGCTGTTGTTCTCCATCCGAGTCATGTTCGATTGGTGTCGCCGCTCAGCCCACCCTTTCCGGCAAACCCAGCCCGCGGCGCACGCAAGGCAATAGTGCCGCGGGTTCAGGGGCCCGCCTGGTCCTCTGAGCCTGCCACATCATTTCTCCCAGACAGTCCACGAAAAGATGTTCGGCGCCGGCTTCACCCAGCTTGCGGCGCGCGCTGTCGAAGAGGTCCACGATACCCGCAGGCTGTCCCAATGCCAACATCTCCTCCAGCCCGACATGCAGGGACATGTGCATATAAGGGTTGGTCCGTCCCTGCTCGGGCGGGAAATCCTGTTCCAACCCCTGCTGTGCATCGTCGAGCAGGGCATGATATTCCGGATGGCGGAGAATGACGGCGACAATCCGCGTCTGCACCCCTTCCAGCGGCCGGCCCTCCTGGTAGGCCCGCCAACTGTCCAGAAAGACCTGTCGATATGTTTCTCGTTTAGTGCCATAAAGCATAATGATTAGCCTGTCAGAACATACCGGAAGATCATAGGGCACACCGGCACGGGTGGGAAAGAGGGGTCTTTTGTGGTAAACAGGTCAGATTCCGGAGGCCTGACCAGGCTTGACCAAAAGCATTTATCGCGACATTCATTTTCGGCGGGAGAGCAGCGCAGACATGGCTAATGCAAATGCAGTATCGACAGCAGCAGTAATCAACCTCAATGAGCGCCAGTGGGAGGGGCTCGGCAAAGTCGGCGACGCCGCCCTGCAGGTGCAGAACCTGCTACAGATGCTGCGCGACATCCTCAATGAACTGCCCCAGGCCATCGATACCGACAAGCTCATGGAGACCATGAAGCCCTATCTGGAACAACTGCAGCGCGTTTCGGAGTCGCTGCAGGCCTTTATCAAAGGGGATTCCGATGAAGAGCCGCTGGATCGCCTGCGCACCATGCTGACCGAGGTCCAGAACGCCGAACTCGACAAAACCCTGAAAGAAGTTCTGCAACTGCTCGGCAACCTGCAGCGCGCCGGTTTCTTCAGCTCCGTCACCGCCCTCAGTGCGGAACTGAAATGCCCCATCATCGGCGAAAGCCCCGAAGACATGGTGCAGAAAATTCACGCCGCCACCGCCAGCCTGCAATACTGGATGGAGAGCGCACGGCAAGGTGCCGGGGTCATCGGCAACATGGTCGGTCAACTCGACCTGCCCGATCGCCTCGACGAAATTCAGGAAATGGCTGACCAGTGGATGCAGATGGCCCGGCGGGCGCAGCGCCTGGTGCAGGGCGACGCGCCCAGCCTGCAGGCCCGCCTGAGCGCCATGCTCGATATGGCGGAGATCCTTGGCGGGCAGATGAACATCGCCATTGGCACCCTGCGCGACACCATGCCGGAAGTGCTGGAAAGCGCTGACATGAGCGGCGCGTTCGCCACGATCGGTGCCGGTGGCAGCCGCTGGATGCACATCGCATTGCGGGTCAAGGCCCTGGCACAGGGTAACTCCGAAAACCTCGCCCAGCGGGTGGAAGGTCTGCTGGATCAGATCGACCACCTCGCGGGCTATGCCGCGAGCGCGGGCTTCTTCATTCAGGCGGGCAAGGATGGCGTGGGTGCGGTCCGCAATATGCTCACGGATATCGACCTCCCGGAAAAGCTGGATGACCTCGCGGAAGAAGCGGAAAAGTGGCTGAAAATCGCGAAGCGTGCCAAGCTGCTGGCGCAAGGTGATGCCGGAAGTCTGGCCGACCGGGTCGGCAGCCTGCTGGGCATGGCGGAAACCGTCAGCGGTTCATTACAGGCCGCGGCCAGGGCCTTGGAAGACAGGGGCATCCATCTTCAGGAACTGATCACTCCGCACGGCGACCTCAGTGTCGCGTTGGGTACGGTTGCGGATATGGTGGGCGAATTCTGGCAGGATGGCACCATCCGCCACATCATCATCACCGTCAGCCAGGGCGCCATGGCGTGGCTGGAAATCGCGAAAATTGCGACCGCCACCGTAAAAGGCGACGCGGAAAGCATCAACGCCCGGATCAAGGAAATCGTCCAGGGCCTGCAGGATGCCCACCTCATGGAGATGCTGCCCGACGTCTTCGCACTGCTCGGCAACCTGCAAAAGGCCGGCCTGATCAGCAAGGTGAACATGGTGATGACCAAGGTCGTCCCCATGATCCCCTCCGACGAGGTCTTTGCCAGCGGCGTGAACAAGGCCATGCAGGCGCTGGAGCAGACCCGCGCCGGAATGAAGGACGAGAACAACAAGGGTGGAGGCCTCTTCGGCCTGATGAAGATTTTCTTCGCCAAGGACACCCAGTTCGTGCTGAAGTTTGCCGTGCGCTTCGCCTCCATCTTCCTGAAGGCGCTGAAACAGGGCTGATTTTCCAGCACCCGCAAAAAGGCCCCGGTCCTTGTGGTCCGGGGCCTTTGCGTCGTAGGAAAGGTACTAAGCCCCGCGCTGTCCCCACCATGTCTTCGCCTTCTCCGCCGCTGCCCTGGCCGCTGCCGGTTCGTTCAGCCAGGCCTTCGCCAGATCGATGATCTCCGCATTATCCTTTGCCCATACCGCGGCGCCAGCGGCCAACAAGCCCTGACGTACCGCGTCATCCGGCATTTTCGGACCGAGGATGAGGGGACAGCCGTCGGCGATGGATTTGGCAAGATCCACCGTACCACCCGTCAGGGTGCCGCCGGGCACACAAAAATCCGCGCATCGGTAGAAGGCATCGCGCTGCGCCACCGTCTCCACAAAGTAAACACGCGTCTTGATGGGCACGAAGCTGGTGAACAGCCGGCTGTGGCGGATGGTCTGCAGGTGGTATTTCAGCGCATCCCGATAAACGGGTTCATAGCGCTCTTCCCGATCCGGCGCCAGCACCATGATCCCCATCCTCACCCGCATCAGGGAGAGAAAAATCCCATAGGCCTCCGCATCTTCGCCCTCGTGCAGGTTGGGGAAGTACACTATGCAACGGTTCCGGTCCCGGAACTCCTTAAAACGTTCGCACCAATCCATGCGTCTCACTCCGTAGCGGTAGTCGTGGGTTTTTCCATCCGCCGATGATAGGCGACGCCGGGACATCATTCAAAATTTGCATGGCATCGGCGCTTGTAAAGCATACCGCGCTGATGTGTTATATTAGCAACATCGTTTTACCCAAGAAGAATACACCATGTTGCGAACACTTTTCGTATTTTCGGAGATGGCACCCTATTCCAAGACGGGCGGCCTCGCGGATGTCGGCGGTGCCCTACCCGTGGCGTTGGGGCAGTTGGGCGTCGACACCCGCGTGCTGGTGCCCTACTACGGGTGTCCCGCCGTGGGCGAGATGGACTGGCGTTGCGCGGTCAGCGTGCCCTATACCGATGAAACGGCCGAGTTATGGTCGCTGGCGGAGCGGCCGCAGATTCTTTTCCTGCGCTACCCCCCTTACTATGAACGCGACGGCGGCCCTTACCAGGATGCGCAGGGCGAAGACTGGCCGGACAACGACCGGCGCTTTGCCCTGCTCAACCGGGTAGCCGTGGAAATTGCCCAGGGACGCGTGTCGGGGCTCGACTGGCGTCCGGACATTGTTCATGCCAACGACTGGCAGACCGGGCTGATACCTTACCTCCTCGACCTGGAAGCGCGCATCGGCGCCGCGCGGCCGCCGGTCCTTTTCACCATTCACAATCTGGCCTATCAGGGCCGCTTCCCGCCCCGCGCCATGGCGCCGCTGCACTTACCTGCGGCGGATTTTCACTGGCTCGGGACCGAACATTACGGAGCCTTTTCCTTCATGAAGGCGGGCCTGGCGTTCTGCGACCAGATCACCACCGTCAGCCCCACCTATGCCGCAGAGATTCAGACCAGCGCCTTCGGCATGGGACTGGATGGTCTGCTCCGGTCCCGGTCTGAGCATCTATCGGGCATTCTCAACGGGATCGATACCATCCACTGGAACCCTGGGGCGGACCCCTATCTGGCCGCTCATTATTCGCCGCAGGACCGGCAGCCGGGCAAGGCCCAGTGCAAATCGCACCTGCAGAGCAGTCTTGGCCTCTATCCCGAACCCGGCGTCTTCCTCCTCGGCATGATCAGCCGTCTGGTGGAGCAGAAGGGGACGGATATGGTGCTCGACATTCTCCCGGATCTGTTGCGTCGCGGCATGCAGGTGGTGGTGCTGGGCAGCGGCGACAAGTCTTTCGAGCGGCAACTGCTGGAGATGGCAGCGGCGCACCCCGCGCAAATGGCGACGCGCATCGCCTTCGACGAGGGACTGTCCCATCGTATAGAGGCAGGCGCAGATGCCTTTCTCATGCCTTCCCGTTTCGAACCCTGCGGCCTGAACCAGATGTATAGCCTGCGTTACGGTACCATTCCTATCGTCCACCGCACGGGCGGGCTGGCCGACACGGTCACCGATGCCGACGACTTCCGCCACCCGTTGCAACGCAACGGCTTTGTGTTCGACAGCCCGCAAGGCGACGCCCTGCACCATGCCGTGCTGCGCGCGGAGGCGTTGTTCCGCCAGCCTGCGCTCTGGTCGCACCTACAGGACCAGGCCATGGCGGGCGACTATAGCTGGCAGCACTCCGCACGCGCCTATCTCCAGCTCTATTACGAGGTGCTGGCGCGGCACAGAGGCGGCCACTGAGTTTCCCACCATCGATTCGCTCTACGAAAAAAAGGAGAACCACATGGAAATGCAATTTTATGGTGCGGCGGGAGGGGTTACCGGGTCCTGTCATTTTCTCCGCGTGGGCGACAAAAAGCTGCTCATCGACTGCGGGATGTTTCAGGGCGGGCATGACCTGGAAGAAGAAAATCGCACCGAGTTCGGCTTTGACGCCAAGGATATCGACTATCTGCTGCTGACCCATGCCCATCTCGATCACTGCGGGCGCATTCCCCTGCTGGTCAAACGCGGCTTTCGCGGCGAGATCATCACCACATCAGCCACCCGCGAACTGGCGCGACTGGTGCTCATGGATGCGGCGGGGCTGGCGGCGGAAGAGGCGCGACGCTCCAACCGACGTCACCAGCGTCAGGGCGGGGCCGAAACCACGCCCATCTATGACATCACCGACGTCCTCGATACCATGGATCGCTTCGGACGCAGCGCGGATTACGGACAAAAAATAGAGGTCTGCCCCGGCGTCAGCGCGACTTTCGGAGACGCCGGGCATATCCTTGGCTCCGCCTGGATACTGGTGGAAGCCAGCGAAGCGGGCAGGCAGCAGCGCATCGTCTACTCCGGCGATCTGGGCAACCGCGGCAAGCCGATCCTCAACCCGCCCACCCCCGCCCCCCAAGCGGACGTCATCGTCATGGAAACCACCTACGGCGACCGCCTGCACAAGGCCATCGGACCTTCGGTGGACGAGTTGCGCGATGCCATCCTCGACACCCTGAAACGTGGCGGCAACACCATCATCCCCACCTTCGCCCTGGAGCGCGCGCAGGATTTGCTGTATTACCTGCGGGAAATGATGAACGACAACCAGATCCCCACCAACCTGCCGGTCTTTCTCGATTCGCCCATGGCCATTTCGGCCACGGAGATTTTTCGTCGCCACCCGGAGTGTTTCAACCCCGCTACCCGCGAAAACCTGCAGCACGGCGCCGACCCCTTCGCCCTGCGCAACCTCCATTTCACCCGCGAAACCAGCGAATCCATGGGCATCAACCTGATCAAGGGCGGTGCCCTGATCATGGCGGGATCGGGCATGGCGACGGGAGGGCGGGTTACCCACCATCTCCGGCATAACATCTGGCGTGAGGACAGCAGCGTGGTCTTCGTCGGTTATGCCGCCCAGGGGACGCTGGCGCGGCGCATCATCGACGGGGCCAAAACGGTGCGGATATTTGGTGAAGAAGTGCATGTCGCCGCCAGCATTTTCACCATCGGCGGTTTCTCGGCCCATGCCGACCACGATGAACTTCTCGCCTGGTATGGTGACCAACGCCCGCCGCGCACCGTTCTCGTCCATGGTGAGGACAACGGCCGGGAAGGCATCGCCAAGGTGCTGCGGGCGCGGGGTTTGCAGGTGGATTGTCCGGTCATTGGCGATCGTTATTCCCTCTAAAAAAGCTTTTGCGTTGCGCCGGGACCATAAACGGCTACAATGCCCCGAAGGCTTTTACACCCGCATGCAGGAGGAGTCGTACGATGTCAGGTCACTTTCCTTTTTCCGGCAAGGCCAACCGCGTTTCGGTCTACGCCTTTTTTGAGGCCCACGACTGGAGCCTTGAAGCGCAAGAGAAATATTTTCAGGCGTGGTACCAGTGGACGAAAGACTACGTCATGAATGACGCCGATCTGAAAGCCGCCAAGGGCGTGCTCTTCAGCGGCGACCATTTTGGAACGCACGCCGACCACGATTTCCATCTGCACGGTTACGCGGTCGCCACGCGCATGCTGGAGCTCGGGGAACTCATCAAGGGCAGCATCCTGCCGCGGCTGGACCACGACATGCTCCACGCCCTCGAACATGACCATGAAGAGTGGATTGCGGCGGCCAACGCCGTTGCCACGGAACATCCCCGCCCTCAGGCGCCGGAGATCGGCCGTTATCGTCACGTCTGAATGTCCGGCAACGGTGCCGGGGCGGGTCGCATACCCGATCTCCGACACCGCGGCCCTGCATCCCGACAGCCCGCAACATCGCCGTGGATGACGCAGCGTGGACCCACAGCACGTTCATCGCTGTTTTGCCGCCCTGCGCGTCGCCATTCCCGAACCCAAAACCGAGCTGAACTATCACTCCCCCTTTCAGCTTCTGGTCGCCGTAGTGCTTTCCGCGCAAAGTACGGACAAAGCCGTCAACGCCTGCACCCGGATGCTCTTTGCGGTGGCACCGACTCCCGAGGCGATGGTGACCCTCGGTGAAGACGGCATCAAGGCCCACATCCATCGTCTGGGACTGTTCAACGCCAAGGCCCGGCATGTGCATGCCCTGGCCCGGCAACTGCTGGCCCTGCATGATGGCGAGGTACCCGCCGACCGGAAGGCGCTGGAAGCGCTCCCCGGCGTCGGCCGTAAAACCGCCAATGTCGTCCTCAATACCGCGTTCGGGCAACCCACCATTGCGGTGGATACCCACATCTTCCGGGTCGGCAACCGGACCGGCATCGCCCCCGGCAAGACACCCCTGGCCGTGGAACAGGCCCTGCTCGCGGCGGTGCCCGCCGAATACCGGCAGGACGCCCACCATCTCCTGATTCTCCATGGCCGCTATACCTGCACAGCCAGGCGGCCGCACTGCGGCCACTGCCCGATTTTTCAGTGCTGCGAATGGCCGGACAAGCATCGGTGGGCAGCGAAGTCACCTCCTGGCGGCGCTTAAAGACCGGACAGACTCCGCCACCGAGGCGAGCACATCATCCCATACACCCGCCCTGGCCTGCCGGAACAGACGCATGCCCGGATACCAGGGGGTGTCGTCCCGGTCCAGCAACCAGCGCCAGCATTGTGGCGCCACCTGTGGCCGCGACGAAAATGCGGCTTTGGTGCTATTGCGGTGGCTGGAAACGAGATTAACCGGTGGTTCCGGCTCCCGGCGGAAACCGTCCGAGATGTGGAGCGTTGGAAGTTTCGCCGCGATGAAGCACGAAACTCACGCCATAGCCGTATAGGCTTGGCGGGAGCAGTTCATGAATATCCCGGTGTCCAGCATCGCCCGCAAGACGCTTTGTCCGCAGCGTATCGACCCCCGGCCAACGATGTTACTCACTCCGTTACGCAACAACACCGGATACGTATCACTTTTTATTACGTGATGCCCATAAACAGACACTTATCTTCTTAATTTTCTGGCATGGATATTGCGTCTACCAAGCGCCGACGGACAACCGTCCTTTTTGGACCATACCGTCTTGGCAAGGATACCAATTTTCAACCATCTAATTTAGGAGTGATTATTATGGGACTTAACGTTGGCGGTCTTCTTAGCACGGTAACGGGTTTGGTGGGCGGCATCCTGGGTGGCTCAGCCCCCGCTGGCCTTTCCATCAGCGATGTCAACACCCTGATGACGAATGGCGTTACTGCTGCCACCAATCTGGACAAAGCGGTTACCACCGATGCTTCCACCCTCGCAGCCAATATGACCAACGACATCACCACCGCCGCGCAGGGCACTCTGTCCATGGCCGTAAATGGTGCCGCAGCACTCAGCAAGAGCTTTTTGTCTGACTCTGCAAAGACCATTACCTCCTTGAACACGGCCGTAGGTGGTACCCTTGCCGGTGCGTACACCGCAGATGTGGCTGGTCCTCTGGCCGCAGGTGTGGGCGGTGGTATCAGTGGCATGCTGAGCGGCGTAGGCACGGGCGTGGGCAACGCCATGGCGAACATGGCCACCAGCATCCCGGCAGCCACCGCCTCCATCGTCGGCTCCCTGGGTGCGTCCACCCTGACCGCAACGGGCCTGAGCGCCGTATTGGGCAGCGCCACGGTGGTGGGCAGCAGTGCTGCCCCCACCGGCTTGCTGAGCGGCTTGCTCTAATAATCGGCGTACAAAGCAAAGCCGGTTAAGTAACGCGACAGCGCGGGGAGACTCGCGCTGTTGTCTTATCATCATATCAGGTCTATCGATTACAAGGAGTCCACAGATGGGCGTATTGAGCAGCCTCCTTTCGGGAGTATTGGCCACACTGGGCTTAGGCGGTTCGGGTGGGAGCAGTCAACCCGTTGCGACGGTGGAGACGGTGGCCAGCACCACCGCGGCAATGAATCAGGCGGTAGCGGCATCCATCAACCAGGCGGCCGGACTGACCAGCGGCGGCATCGGTTATGCCAACGGCGAACTGACCACCACCTTGACGCAGGCAACATCGAAGCTGATGAACGGCATTTTGACCACGCAAACGGCGATCCCGGCCATGCTGCAGGGCACCAGTGCCCTCAGTCCCACAGGTATACTCAACACCCTCAGCGCCGACGGCGCACAGGCCGGGATGATGGTGGCCGGTTATGCCAGCCAGATGCCGGCGAACGTCGCCAAAAGTATCGCCGACGCGGTCGGTAATTATCCGACTGTGGTCATGCCGACCGGTATTTCCGGCCAACTCTTTTACTGAATTTCAGGAATCGGAACCCAACAGGGCCTGGGACAGGCTTCCTGACAACCCTTGGGTAGGCATGATGCCTGCGCCGCCCGATGCAGAGGGCTGGGATTGGGCTCCGACATCACCGTTCAGGAAGTTCATCGTACAACGGATTACCAGTTTATTGGCCTGCCGGGCCAGATCCTCGGGGAAAGGGGCGAACGGAGAAGCCGTGCGGATCATGCGAACCGCCTTATCGGCTGCGCTGGTCGGCAGGGTCGACCGGACGACGGACAACTGCGCCAGATTGCCGTTGCGGAACACGGTAACCCGCACCTGTATCTCGCCCCCTCTTTCTATGGGCCCCTCGCGCGCGCCCCTGCTCTCCACCTGCCGTATCCAGTACGTCACATAACGGCTGATGAGACTCGCCTTATGGGGCGTGGAAACCGTCCATGCCGGCGGCGGATAGGCCGCATGGGTCATGGCCGGCGGCGCTGCTGGCTGGGAGGGCGGGGGCTTTGGGAGGCCATGCTTTGCCGGAAGCGTCCCGGTCTGGCGGGCGGAGGGACTACTGGACGCCAGCCGGGATGCCTTTCCGTGCAGGTCGACAGGGGCCATTTTTGCCGGAGGCACCGGCGCGGCGGGAGCCGGAGGCGATGGCGGCACCCTGACCATACGGAAGGCCGAGGGCGCCGCAACGGTTCTGGTGACCTCATGACGGATGGTGCGATAGATTAAAAAGGTGAGCGAGGCGACGCAGACCGCCGCGCCGATCAACCACAAGGTCAACCGGTCCCTGGAAAAAACCACCCTGAGCCGTTCACGCGTGTTCAGCGCCCGCTCCCGAAGACGACGGCGCGGCATTGTCGGCTTCTCCAGCCTGTGTTTTCTGGAGCAGGCTGTCGGCGACATGCCGCGGATCCACCATGGCGTACAACATCCAGCGGGCCACTTGCAGTTGCGCACGGGCGTCCCGACACGCATCCTCAGCATTCATGGTTTTGATTTGCGCGGCGTGCCGATCGGTTTTGCTGATGCGCCCGTGTGCATAAAGCTCTTCCATCAGTTTCTGATTTTGCCGGGCACGGGCATAGATGCTCTCCAGCGCGGCCAGGCGGGCGGTGCCGGCACGCACTTCCTCCTGGTTCACTCGCAGTTCCTGACGCCCTTCCTGCAGCGCCCGCTGATAGCGGATCAGCGCCGCTTCCGACCGCGCCTCCGCGGTATCCAGCTTGGCCATATGGCCGGTGAACGGTGCGAGAGTCTGGGTAATGGAAATGCCCACCGTATAATTACTGGGCGACGTGGAGCCGATCGCCCGGCCAAACCCCTGACTGGACGTGCCGATCCAGTTGTACCCCGTCTGCAGATTCACATTCGGGAGAAAGGAACCGCGCACCGCATCCACCCGATCCCGGGCCTTGCGCAGTGCGGCACGGGCGACCTGCACGCTCGGCAGGTTTTCCACGGCGGCCCCCTCCACGGTCGCAACATCGAATTCCGGCGGGGTGGGTATGCTGTCATGCACGCCGGACTGGAGCAGATCGAAAGCGCCGGTTTTGCCCGTGAGCAGAGCGAGGTTCGTTTGCGCCTTGACCAGTCGCTTTTTCGTATCCTGGCGCTGTGCTTCCAGATTCGCGACCTGACTCCGCATCTGGTTCAAATCGATTCGACTTTCGTTTCCCTGCCGCATCCGCTGCTCGGCCAGGGCGAGGTCCTGACGCATGAACACCAGAGACCGCTGGATCGCCCGCAACTGCCACTGCAGACTTTGCAACTCTTCATAGCCAGCCAGCACATTCAGAGCGGTGCGCCTGCGCCGCTCAGACACCTGCTCGTGACCGGCATGGACACCCTGACGGGAAGCCGCCAGATTGGCGATCCCCTGTCCGCCTTCGAACAGATTCAGGCTGGCCATCACACTGAGATAATTGGAATAGTTATTGCCTTGGGTCACCACGATGGTGGAGCCGATCAAGGACACCGCTGGATGGTTGGTCTGATTACCGTATAACTGGGTTTGCGCCTGAAAATTCAGATGCGGTAAAAACTGCCCGAAGGCGTCCAGTGACTCGGCCTGCGCCTCGCGCAGCGACTGATCGGCGAGCCGGATATCGGAATTATTGGCCAGGGCGGTAGCCAGCAACTCGTGCAGCTTGCTACCGCCGCCCGCCGCCACGGCTCCCACCGGCGCCGCCGACGAATGGGCCGTGGCATGGAGGTCCGGCAGAGCAGGTGCGGATGCGCGCGGCGCCATAATGGTTACGGCGGCCGCATGATCCGCCGGATGGGTGCCCGCGTCCGCAGCGGAGTTGCGGACTTTGGTTACCCCATGCCCGGAGGACAGCGCCAGCGCAACAGTAGTCGAGGGGACCACATGGGACAACGCCGCTGGTGTCCGGATCGGCGCCGGAGGCGTTGGCGTGGATCCGACCGGCGAACGCTTTTTCACCGCCCGCCGAGCCTGTGCCTGTGCTGGTGGGAGCAGGCCTGGGGCGACGGTTTCCGGTGATGCCGGCAATGCGTTCATCAACGCCGAACCCAGTCCGGCGCCATCCGCATCATTCTGCGTCAGCGATCCCGCGCAGGCCCCCGGCAGGATACCGATCATCATCCAGCAGGCCAGTACCCAACGGGTACTTCCCGGATGCCGCGCAGGAATCCGCCAAGGTAAAGTCCGCTTCCTCATCGAACCGACAGCCCTTCATCCCAGTCGCGGAACAAGGGGCCCAGGAAAAACTGGATGATCCGACGCCTGCCGGTGTTGATGTTGGCGGATACGGTCATGCCCGGACGCATTTTCACGGACACCCCGTGTACCATCAGATAAGGGTGAGGGACGGTGATGTGCACCCGGTAGGATAATCCCGCACCAGCCAGGGCCTTACCGGACCCGTTCGGAGAAACGGCATCGGGGCTGATTTTCTGGACAACCCCTTGCAGGGCGCCGTACTGCTCGAAGGGATAGGCGGAGACTTTTACCCGCGCTGTCTGACCGACATGCACGAAAGCCATGTGGGCATCCGGCAGATACGCCTCCACCACCAGCGGTGTACCGCTGGGGACGATACTGACCACCGGTTGTGCGGCGGTCACCACCTCGCCCACGTTGCGCACCGCGAGGTCCTGCACGATGCCGTCCACCGGCGAACGTAATTCGTGCAGGGATAGATCGTGGCTGGCGTGGGTTTGTTGCGCCTGCAACGAAATCAGCGACTGGGCGTTTTCTCCGAGGCTATGCAGCAGGGTGGCGTGATAACTCGCCTTGATGCCCTCAATATCTTGGCGGTATTCCACCTGCCTTTGCAGATAACGGGCGATATCTCCCTGGTTCTGGGCGATCTGGCTTTGCAGGCCGAGTTCCTTTTGCCGCGCATTTTCGTATTCCATGCGGGGGATGGCGCCGCTTTGCGCAAGGGATGCATCGGCGACGACCTGGGGGTGCAACAGCGCCTCCTGATTTTGCAGACTCTGAGCCAACGCCCGTGCTGAGTTCAGTGCCGTGGCGTTCTGCTCGGCACGCGACTGCGCCGCCTGCAGACGGCTTTGATAGTCGGCCTCCTGGGCGGCCTGCAACGCCTTCTCCATCCGTATGTATTCAGGGTTGGTGCCCGATGCGGGTGCAATGGCGCTTCGCCCGCTCAGTTGCGCGTGGATACGCGCCTGCTGCAGATTCCGGAAGGCCAGCTCCTGCTGGGTGGCCTGCAGATTCGCCCGGGTGATCGCCGGATTGAGCGATACCAGAAGTTGTCCCTTGCGCACCGTCTCGCCGTCATGCACATAGATGCGTTCGACGGTGGCCGTGGACAGGGGCTGTACCACCTTGACCCGCCCGTCGGGGATGAACTGCCCGGTCGCCGTTGCCACGATATTGATTTTGCCCAGATAAGACCACAGCAGCGCGGCGAAGAGCAGCGCCAGCAGTGTCCAGAGTATCCAGTGCTGCCAAGGCGCCGGCGGCCGCTCCTGAATTTCCAGCAATGGCGGCAGAAACTCGTTTTCGAGCTTTTTCAGGGCCGCCTGGCGGTTCCGTTCCCGGGCCTCCGCCAAGCTGCCGCGCAGGTTGTTGCCGATCTGCCCCATATCAGGCCTCCTCTTCGTCGCGGGCCAACAGGGCATAGATCCCTTTCTGGGCCATCAACGCCTGATGCGCGCCATATTCCGCCAATCGGCCATCATCCAGGACGAGGACGATATCCGCCGAGCGAATGGACGCCAGGCGGTGCGCCGCCATGAACACCGTCCGCCCCTGGCAGATTTTGGAGAGGTTTTTCCAGATGATGCGCTCCGATTCATAATCCAGCGCACTGGTGGCTTCATCAAAAATCAATATCCGCGGATCGCCCAGCAGCGCGCGGGCGATGGCGATGCGCTGCCTCTGGCCTCCCGACAGCGAATCGCCCCGTTCGCCTACCTTGGTGTCGTAGGCGTCGGGGAGCTTGCTGATGAACTCGTGGGCGCCAGCGAGTTCCGCCGCCGCGATGATCCTGTCCAGCGGCGCCTCGGGATAAACCATCGCAATATTTTCCCGGATGGTCCCCGAAAACAGAAAGTTATCCTGAAGCACCACGCCGATCTGGCGGCGCAGCCAATTGGGCTCCACATGGCGCAGATCGACGCCGTCGATCAGCACATTGCCGGAATCCGGCAGATACAAACGCTGCAACATCTTCGCCAGGGTGCTCTTGCCGGAACCGCTGCGCCCGACGATGCCGACAAAGGAGCCCGCGGGAATATCAAAGCTGATGCCCTTGAGCACCTCGTCACCGTCCGCCGTATAACGAAAGTGCACATTTTCCAGGGTGACCCGGCCATGCAGCGCACCCGGCGAGGCCTTGCCGATATCGATGACCGGCTCCGCCGGCGTATTCATCAAATCGCCCATACGGCTCACGGAAACCCCGACCTGCTGAAAATGCTGCCACAACTGCGCCAGACGGAGGATGGGGCCGGTCACCTGGCCGGAGATCATCTGAAAGGCGATCAGTTCGCCGACACTGATGTCTCCGGACAAGGTAAGTTTGACCCCCACCCAGAGAATCGTCAGCGTCCCCATCCGTTGAATCATTTGGGTCAGGGAGCCGGTGATTCCGGCCAGACGGTCGACGCGGTAGGAAGCCATCACATAGCGCGACAGACTCTGCTCCCAGCGCTGGTAGATGCGGGACTCCACAGCCAGCGCCTTGACCGTCTGAATACCGGTGATGGTCTCGACCAGAAAAGACTGGTTTTCGGCGCCCCGGTCGAAGCGCTCTTGCAACAACTGCCGCAGCATGGGAAACACCAGGAGGGATATGCCGACCATGAAGGGAATGGTAGCCAGCACCACCAGGGTCAGGCGCACACTGTAAAAGAACAGTACGACGAGGAAAATGCCGACGAACCATACGTCGATGAACGCCATGAGGGTGGGTCCGGTCAGAAACTGCCGTACCACCTCCAGTTCCCGCACCCGCGCCACGGTCGAGCCGACGGTCCGGGATTCAAAATAGCGCATGGGGATACGCAGCACATGGGCGAACAGACGCGCGCCGAGAGTGACGTCGATACGATTGGTCGTATGGGTCATCATCAGCGTTTTGAGCACGTTCAGGGTGGTTTCGAAGGCGATCACCACCAGCATCCCCACCGCCAGAATGTCCAGGGTGGGCAGGCTGTGATAGACCAGCACCCGGTCGATCACCAACTGGATGAACAACGGCATGGCCAGACCGAACATCTGCACCACGAAGGCCGCCACCAGAACTTCGATGACGGGCTGCCGGTATTTGAGAATGATGGGAATGAACCAGCGCAACCCGAAGCGCTGCCCCGCCGCATTCCACTCGAAGCGCGGCTTGATGAGCAACACCCGTCCGGTCCAGACCTGGTGGAGGGTGGCTTCATCCAGTATCAGTTGACCGCGCTGCGGATCCACCGCGACCAGGCGGTTATTCTCGAAACGGGCCAGCACGAGGTAATTGCCATCCCGCAACTCGGCCATCACCGGATACGTCTGGCGGGCCAGATCCGTCCATTTCAACTGAACCGCCTTCGCCACCAGACGCACTTCGCGAGCCGCCAGAATGATTTTGCCCAGCGGCAGAATGGGTTCGGACATACCCAAGGCGCGCGCCAACTGCTCGGCGTTACACGGCCGCTGGTAATATCCGGCGATCAGCGCGAGGCATTGCAGCCCGCTGGAGGCAATGCCACCGGCCTTGCCTTGAGCGGCGGGCCCGGTGGCACCGCCATGGTTTTCCTCCGCCGTCATGGATGCGCAGTAGCCCGCACCTGAATCTTCGGCTTCTGGTGGGGGGTGACCCCGACCGGAGCAGACGCTGAGGGAAGCGTTTGCAGATCACCCAGAGACGGGCCTTCCTGCGCCTTGCTCTGCAATCCGGCAATCGCGGCATTGGTTTGGTCCAGTTGGCGTTGCAGTTCCTGGCGCCGGGAATTCAGCGCCTGGGCTTCGGAGAGAAGCTGGCTCTGGGCCGCGGTTCCCGCCTGCATGACCTTTTGCTGGGCGGATATCTGCTGCTCCAGTTCCGCTTCGCGCTTTTGTTGTGCCCGCAGGCTGCTGCGTGCCACCGCGATACGCGCATCCAACTGAATTTTGGCGATGTCCGGGGCAGATAAGCGTATGGTTTGCGTCGCCAGTTTGGTGTACAGCATTTCCGCCTTGTGACCGTCGGCGGTTTGTCCAACCCACCAGAAATCGTGGTTCTTGAGCAGGACGACCGTATAGTTGAGCGTACTCGGATTAAAGAACATGGCCGCCGCGAAAGGGCCGTTATAGATGGTCCGCAGCTCCACCAACCGGTGTTCCTTGATCGACTGCAACACATGCTGGGTCAGTACCGGGGCCTCTGCCGGCGCGGTAGACGGCACGGCCTGCCGGGCACTCACGGGTGCGGACGGCGCAGCGTTGCTGCTGCTGTCAGTGCCCGCCCGGGCCACGCCGGTGACGGGCAAGGCGCCCATGACGACGGCGAATACCGCCATCCGGATACTCTGTTTTCCGTTTTGCTTTTCCATATCTCGCATCCTGTTTCTCCCTGTAAAAACGCGTAATGGCCTTGCGGCCGCAAACCGGTCGTTCGACGGATCCTTGTCGCTGCTGCTGATATGCCGACTGTGCGTCGGCTCGGTGTTACCCAGATAGCCCGTATTTTTTCATTTTGAGCCACAACGTCTTGCGGCTCCAGCCCAGCGCCTCTGCCGTTTCCAGTCGGCGCCACTGGTTTTTTTCCAGCGCGTCCAGGACTTGGCTGCGCTCCTCTGCCCTGGTGGAAAAATCCGGCGGAGTGCAGACCCCGGTGGTTTCGCAGTCGATTTCTCCGGCGCGCAAAAGATGCATGCATTCGGCCTGCTCCAAAGCCCCGTGGCCGAGGTAAAAGGCGGCAAGCCGCGCCGCCCGGTTGAATAATTCACGCACGTTACCCGGAAACTGGGAAGTATAAACCCAGTCCTTGAGCCAGCTCGGCAGTTCCGGAAAGGGGACATCGTCGTCGGAAAACTTTTTCAGGGCCAACCGGAAAGCGTGGGTGAATAGCAGCCACTTTTCGTCCCCGCCACGTTCCTGCAGAGTGGGTATATAGAGTTCGACCACACTGATGCGATGATAGAGGTCCAATCGGAAAGTCCCGTCCCGGATCATGTTGATGAGCGGCCGATTGGTGGCGGTGACCAGGCGGAAATTGATCCGCATCGTCTCGTTGCTGCCCACCGGGTGGATCACCCCGTCCTCCAGCGCGCGCAACAATTTCACCTGCTGATAAAAAGGCAGGTCACCGATTTCGTCCAGATACAGGGTGCCGTTATTGGCCTCGCGCAAAAAACCCGGATGATCGCGTACGGCGCCCGTAAATGCGCCCCGGACATGCCCGAAAAAAAGCGACTCGAACAGCGCATCGGGAATGGCCGCGCAGTTCACCGGCACAAAGGGCCCGGAGCGGTACTCGGGGTGGGAATCCGCCACCAGACGGGCGACATATTCTTTTCCGGTACCGCTGGCACCGCGGATCAGCACATTCACCGACAATGCGCCATAAAGACGGGCATTTCCCACCAGGCGGTGCATGCAGGGCGACTGATAGACGAAATCCCCGTCTTTAGCCATGGGCAACTCGGAGAGCGGGATGGCGTCATCCGCCGGTAGTTGCCGGGCTGTTGCGCCCTGCGTCACCACATGCAGGGTGTGTTTCAGTACCGCAGACAGACTCGCGCAATTGAAATAGGCGGGCAACACGACCCGTTCGGATAGCGGCGTCGTCGCATAGATGCTCTGTTCTCCGCTGCCCACCCAGATCACCGGTACGCCTTCTATCCGTTTCCAGGCGAGGTGGTTTTTTTCATAACGCCGCAGCGCGGTGGTGCTGATGAAAACGATATCCACGTCCATGGCTTCCGTGCTGGACGGATGATCCACCTCGTCATCGTAGCGGATGACCTCGGCGTCGGCATGCTGACTCAGACAGCGTTCCAGACGCTTGGCGAAATCATGCTGTCCTTCCCAGACTAAAACACGAATCATGTTCATCAGTACACCAGAACCGGGGGGATGGTGCCGCAACTGAGGGTCGTGTACGTCACCTTGGCATTACCGAGCGAGATACCGAGAACCTTTAATACCGGGGCAAGGAGGTCGTCCACTATTGGATTAAGCAGACCGTTCAGTAAAGAACCCAAATTTAATCCTAGCAAGTTGAGATTAAGGTTTAGCGGTGCCTGCCCAGCGCTTGTCGACCCGATGTCCCAAGGCTGATTGCCTGAGTTTGACGCAGTTTGGGGGATCGGCAGGCCGGTGAATGTATGATTCGAGAAATTCTGGGGAAGCACTACCGGCGTATTGGTTTGCGGGGCGAGAACGCCAATGGACGCGGTCAACAAACCGGTCCCCGCCCGAACGCCTACCTGACTCTGGCCTTGCGGCATCGTGCAGACAACGTTCGTGAGATCGGCGATCGCGGGGCTTGCCTGCAAATCGACCTTGACCAGGGAACCCAAAACCTGTAGCTGTAGGGCCACCTGTGCGGTCTGCGCCTGGGTTTTCCAGGTGCCGTCCGGGTTTTGACCGGGCTCGCCGTAGGCCAGCTTGGGTGGTGAGATGATGAACAGTTTTAAGCTGGCCAAGCCCAGCACGTTGACGCCGGGAACATCGACAAAGTGCTGCTGATTGGCCAGTTGCGCCGATGCAGTGATCAAACCCAGGAGATTGACCTGCGCATTGGCGGCGGCGTTTTTATCGGCCAGCCCCAGATTCAGAATTTTTCCTAACTGAATATTGGTACTGTTGGTGGTCGAGCCGATGATCTGCTGCAACGCACCCGTTGCGTTCTGACTATTGAGCAGGCCACCGTTGGCTTGATTGCCCAGAACCGTCAGTGCCCCCTGATAAAGTCCGGGCAGATTCAGGTTGGTGGAAAGCAGATGGTTCACGGTTCCCACATTCAGGGTTTGCGCGAGTTGCCCCAGCGAAACCGTCGTACCCAGCAGCGCATTATAGCCTGCTACACTTAAATTCAACGACGTGCCCAGCAATCCGCCGAGGATACCATTAAGCAGAGCCGACTGCTGGGTATTCAGATTCAGCACCTGGCTGGAGATCGAAAACCCCGCCGCCGGATTGGGCACCCAGGCGATGGCCTGGGCTTGCACGGTTTTCTTGGGACCGAAAAAGAAGAAATAGGGCACGCTCTCGGACAATTGCACCTGTACGGCATTGGCCTGATGGCCATAGGGCACGGCGGTGGAAAAATAAGTGGGACCCGTCTCGATCTGCGGATTCCAGTTGCCTTGAGTGGCCGTTATGTGCGTGGACGACGACGTCTGCAGCCCGTTTTTGACGGCGTTTTCCTGCGCCAAGGACTGGGCGTTGGGAATATCTTCCGCGCCCGCGATGGCCGCCATATCGGCAATCTTCTGCAGATTGCGCTGTACGTAGGTCATATGACCGATGTCGATGCCGAAGGCCAGCGCCAGGATCATGATAGGCATGACGATGGCGGCGATGATGGCGATATCGCCCCGCTCGCCCCTTCCGGCACGCCACCGGCGCGGATCAATACCCTGAAGCATTACCACCAGACTGGCCATTGCTCATTCCTTGCAGGGCGACGTTGCTCCCCGCGTTTTTCGTTGCAGACGACGATGTGGAACCGGAACTGCCCGTAAAGGATTTCAGGTAGTTCTTGAAACTCTGCCGAGCCTCGGCGCCAAGAATCGGCTGAAAGGTCCCGGGGTCCTCGCCTTCGCTCTGGAAAGCCAGCAACCTTTGCACGGAACTCTGGCGTTGCGCCGCCGGGGGCGCGGGCGGGGGCGGCGGGCTGGTGTTCGCCACCGGCGCGCTATGGATCACCGGCGGAACGACCGCTTCCACGGCCGGAGGCGGCAGTGCGGGTGCGGGTGGCTGCGGCGCCGGTGGCGCGGGGGTACGCACGGGAAGGGCGGCGGCTGGCGCGGCTGGCGTTGCGACCACCGAGGCCACCGACGCTGTCGGCGCAACCGCGGCCGGTGCCACCGCCTTCGGCAATTCATGCCAGCCGAGGATCGGGGGCTGCAGGTAATCCGAAGCACCATCAGCGGCGGCGAGGGGCATTACCCCAAAGGCGCAAAAGGCCAGCAGCATCTGCGGCAGGCGGTGGGAAAGGTGGGGGTTGCGGTTCATGGCACGCTCCTGGGTTCAGTGGCTGGCCCGGCATTACCGGAAGAAAACAATTGCGTCAACGGCGGATTGGGGAATGCGGGCATCACCGCTCCCGAGGGCGCGGTCGCCGCTGCGGGAGGATGGTCGCCGGCGGAAGTGGGCACGCCCGTCATCTGATTGGCTTCGCGGCGGATGCGCTGCGAGACGGCCCAACTGAAATGGTGCGCACCCATGATCTGCTGCGCCCGGAAGCCATCGCCGCGCAGCAGGTAGTACAGGGCAATATTGCTCCACACCCGCTCGTCCTGCGGGGCAAGCTCTCCGGCGCGGAACAGGGCATTGCGCGCGACATCCCAGTTCTTGCCCTGCAGGGCGGCGTAACCCAGATCATTCAGTATCCCGGCGTTCGTGGGATCCTCCCGTGTGGCGCGCTGGAACAGCCGGATGGCGCGGGTGACGTCGCCGCCGCGCGCGGCGATGAGGCCCAGACCCTGGTACCCCTGCGCGGCGAGGGGCGTATGCAATACCCGCTGAAAATAGCGCTCGGCCTGAGCCGGCTCACCCGTGGCCGCAAGGGCGCGGGCGCGCAACAGATCGGTCTGATCCGAGGCCGGCCATTCCTTCAGGTAGCGGTCCAGATAGGAAATTGCCGCATACCACTTCTGCTCGGCCTCCATTTTCTGGATCAGCTGCAGACTCAACCCCCGCAGATTGGAGGAGGAAACCTTCGGCTCCGGCGCGTTGGTGACGACCGGCGCCGACGGATGGGTGGCGCACCCCCCGGCGGCCAGGACGCAGAATGCGGCCACCCCCCGCTCAAGTGCCGGATTCCACGGACACGGTTCCAGGCGGTCATCTTCATCCCATCTTGTCGAAGAAACGCAGCAACGCGAGCACCGCAGGACCGGCCGTGATCAGCAACAGCGCCGGCAGCATGGTCAGGGTCATCACCGCCGTCATTTTGACGTTGAGTTTTCCGACCCTTTCGCGCAGGGCCATCTGCCGTTTTTCCTGAAGGCGGCCGGCGAAATCCCGCAGGGGCTGGGCCACGTCGCCGCCAAAACGTTCGATCTGACGGAGCATGTTCACCAGTTCCGCGAAATCCGCGTCGCCCAGTTGTTCCGCCAGCTTCTGCATCGCCTCCACGCGGGGGCGGCCAATGGCGATATGCTTGCTCATTTCGCGCATCTCGCCGGCGAGCAGCGGGATTCCCGCCTCGCTGGTCTGCGCCAGGGAGGCGAGACTTTGCTCCAGGCTCAGGCCGACGCCCTGCAGAAGGGCCAGCATGTCCACGAAAAACGGGATTTCCGCGTTCACCGCGTCCCCGCGACTTTTGGCCTTGCTCTCCAGGATGAATTTGGGGAGCAGGTAGCCAAAAATGGCCGCCGCCAGAAGGCTCATCCAGAAGGTGAGATGGAGCAGGTGCGGCGCCAGCAGATGTTCGGTCAGTCCGGTCACCACGACAAGTACGGCGGCCAGCAGAAAGCGTATCGTGTTGAAAATACTGGGGGCGGCAGGCCTCCGGTAGCCGGCTCTCAGGAGCAGGCGGGCATCCTCGCTGCTCCGCCAGCGATCCAGCAGATCCCAGCGCACGCTGGCCTGCTGCCCCCGCTCCATCTGCGCGGCGACTTCCGACGGTTCACTGCCGGCTTCCAGCTTCGGGGCGACGCGATCCATGGCCGAGCGGGCGCGGGCGACCATCACCAGACGGTACGCCCAGAAGAAGACGCCCAGCAGTACCGCCAGGGCGAGGCTCGCGACGGCCAGAGCGGTCAATAACGCATGCAGGTTCAGCATGATGGCGTCACCTCAACCTGGCCATACGATTGAGCAGGACCACTCCGGTCACCAGCAGGGTTCCACCGGCGATCAGGAGCATGCGCCCGGTCGACACCACCCACATACCCTGCAGGTAGCTGTGGTTCATCAGCACAATATAGAGGGCGAGCCCAGGAATCATCAGACTGAGAATGAGCGCCCCCAACCGGGTTTCGGCGGACAGGGCGTTAAACTCCGCCTGGGCCATCACCCTCCCCCGCAACCAGTCGGCGATGCGCTCGAGCACGACGTCGGTACGCCCGCCGTAGCGCATGTTCAGGCGCAGCACCGTGGCGATGATCGCCAGTTCCTGCATCTGGTAGCGTTTGCCGACCGTCAGCATGGCCTGGTCGATGGGGGTACCGGATTGCTGGCGGCGCATGATCTGGTTGAACACCTCCCGCACCGGCCCATGGGCATCCTTGGTGGCGCTCAGGAGAGCGGCGGGCAGGCTGGCGCCCACCCGCGAGGCGCGCACCACCGCATCCAAAAAACCCGGCAGGGCGAGAATCGCGGCGCTACGTCGCAAACCGATCCAGTAGCGAACCTGCCCCCACAGGGCCAGGGGATAAAAGACGAGGAGGAACGCCAGCGCCAGCCAGCCGCTGACCAGAAACGCCAGCAGCAGGGTGATCAGCAGGCCGACGATGGCGGCCTTGGGAAGATAGGTTTTCGGTCGCAACCCCGCCTGCCACAGCCATTCCTTCGCCTGGAGCAGGAAGGATTCCTTTTTGTAGCGGGCGGCATGGTCCAGCAGATCGTCCTGGGCAGACTCTGCATGCCCCGCTTCGCCCTGCTGCGCGTCGAAGGCCCGCAGGCGCTCGCGCAGGGCGTCCGGAAACGGCTGCCGCTGCCGGAAGGAGAGCCAGACGCCCGCCGCGATGCCGAGAAGCAACAGGGCGAAAACGATCAGACCCAGGGCCATCATTGCTGCCACCCGAACTGATCCTTCTCGGAGGATTCTGGACGATACTTAGCGAGTTTCGGACTGCGCGGATTGATGCCCGTGGATGTCCAGCGGTCGACCGTCTTGTTTTCCCGGTTCACCTGGGGTTCGTAACGGAAATGCTCCTGGGTGGCGATGATGTTGTCGCCGACGCCGGTCACCTCGGTGACGGAGGTGATGCGGCGCCGCCCGTCGGGAAAACGCTCGATCTGGACGATGAGGTCGATGGCCGAAGCGATCTGCCGCCGCATGCTGGATTCATTGCCCGGAAAACCGCCGAAGCTGAGCAGGATTTCCAGGCGCTGCAACGCCTCCCGGGGGAGTTGGCGTGGATCGTGCCCAGTGAACCGTCATGGCCGGTGGTCATGGCCTGCATCATCTCCAGGGCCTCGCCGCCGCGCACCTCACCGACGACGATCCGGTCGGGGCGCATGCGCAGGGTGTTGCGCAGCAGATCGCGCACGTTGACGGTACCCGCCCCGTCATGCCCGCCGGGACGGCTTTCCAGACGCACCACGTGCCTGCTCTGCAGTTGCAGTTCCGCCGTGTCTTCGATGGTCACCACCCGCTCCTCATCGGAGATATAGCTGGCGATGACGTTGAGGAAAGTGGTCTTGCCGCTGCTGGTGCCGCCGGATACCAGGATGTTGCAGCGCGCGCGCACCGCGAACTCCAGAAACTGGAGGATGGGCGCATTGAGCGTGGCCGTCTCGATCAGGTCCTCGGCGCGCAGCGGATGCGCCGGGAAGCGCCGGATGGAAATGACCGGCCCGTTCAGGGCCAGGGGCGGAATCACCACGTTGATGCGCCCCACGTTGCTCAGACGCGCGTCCACGGTCGGCGACGACTCGTCCACCCGTCTGCCGGTGGCTCCCAACAGACGATAGATGATACGCATCAGATGGGCTTCATCCTGAAACACCAGGTCGCTGTGCTCCAGCGTGCCTTTCCGTCCCAGATAGATTTCACGAGGTCCATTCACCAGAATATCTTCGATCTCAGGATCCTTGAGGGCCGTTTCCAGCGGGCCGTAGCCGGTCAGTTCATCGGTGAGTTGGTTGATGAGCACCTCGGTTTCTTTTTCGTTCAGCGGATAGGGGCGCTCCGCCATCAGGCGGTCCAGTTCCAGCGAGACGAAACGATAGACGGCACCACGGCTCAGCTCCGCGAAATCGGCGCCGATCTCTTCGACCCGGTCGATGAGCCGCAGATGCAGATAACCTTTGAACTGCTGGTAGGCATCCTGCTGGTTCAACGCCTTCGCGGTGGCCATGTCGAAAGGCTGCGCGCCAAAGGGACTGTCGTCGGTCATGCCATCGTCCTCCACCGGCGCAACCAGCCGGCCGCTCCACGGGTTCCCTCCGGGTTGCTGTCCGGCCAGATACGGCCCGCCAGCAACCCGGCACATTGTTGCACCGCACGACTGTAGGCGTCCTTCGGGAGGGCATCGACCGCCAGTGCGCCGCCGTTCATCGCCTGAATCAGGGGCAGGCGCCGTTCGGGGATGATGCCCTGGCCCAGCAGGGGCAACCCCAGCGCCTCCCCGACATGCGCCGCGTCGACACCCAGCGCAGGCTCGTAATGATTCACCGCCACACCCGCCTGCAGGCGAGTGCCGATTTTTTCCCGCAGATTGGCGGCGATTTTTTTCCCTTCGAGAATGCCTGCCACCGACTGGTCGCAAACCACGACGATCTCGTCCGCCGTCTGCAGCAGATACTGGCCGACCTCGCTGAACACCGCCCCACCGATATCGGCCACCACCAGATGATATATCGACAGGATGATTGCCAGCATCTGAAAGACTTCGCTGAGATTCAGTCCGCGCAGGTCCCGGGCCGCGGCGAACAGCGGCAACACCCCGAGACCACGGGTATTTTGGGCAATGGCCGTGTCCAGATACGTCTTGTCGCAACGCTCCAGATTGCGCACCGCCTCGGCAAAGGCGACGCGCGGCGCTATGCCCATATAGGTGGCGGCGGTCCCGACCGGGGTGCCGAAATCCAGCAGCAGCTCCGCGCTCTGCGGGTGGAGTGCGGAGAGGGACGCCGCCAGATTGCACGCCAGGGTGGTGCAGCCGCTGCCGACACTGCCCGCCACCACCACCAATTTACCGGCGCGCGCGCCGTTGCCGGGTCTGGGACAGGATGCGCCCCACCGCCATGCGCAGGGGTTCCGGCGCGCCGCCGCTTTGCACGAAGTCCACCGACTGGGCGCGCATGGCCGCCAGCAGCACCCGCTGATCGGCCACCGGCGCTATGCCGATCAGCCGGAGATCCGGGAACGCCTGATGCAGGCCGTCGAATACGAGGCCGAAATCGTCATTCTCCGCGCCGAAGTCCACGATCAGCAGCGCGGCGCCGCTCTGCCCGATGGCGGCGGAGATTTCATTCTGCCGGGCATGGACCGGCAGCACCGTGGCCAGACCATCGAGTGCGTGCCGTATCCACGTCAGGCATTCCGGGCGCCGGGACAGAGCCAGCACGACCACCGGGCCGGTGGCCTGTTCAAAGCGGGCGGCGGGTTCTACGCTCATTGACTGTATCCGGGACCGTTGTCGGGCTGATCATATTCCGAGCCCGGCAGCAATACCGCCTTGCCCAGATTGAA
The DNA here is from genome assembly GCF_003966655.1 of Acidithiobacillus ferridurans. Classification (NCBI taxonomy): domain Bacteria; kingdom Pseudomonadati; phylum Pseudomonadota; class Acidithiobacillia; order Acidithiobacillales; family Acidithiobacillaceae; genus Acidithiobacillus; species Acidithiobacillus ferridurans. The sequence goes on from NZ_AP018795.1 coordinate 647,565, forward strand.
GCGGGAATGGGCAAAGGCCGCTCCCGGCAGTGGCGGGAGTTTGGCTCCGGCGGCGATGGGGCGCACCAGACGCGGGGTGACGATGATGGCGAGCTCCATGTCCTGCTTGGAATACTGGATGGAGCGGAAGAAGGCGCCCAGTATGGGCAGATCCCCCAGGATCGGCACTTTGCTGATGTTCTGCTGCATCTGGCGGTCCACCAGACCGCCGATAACCAGACTCTCGCCATTGCCGAGGGTGACGGTGGTGTCGGCCTGACGGACCAGCAGGGCGGGCACCGAATAGCCGTTGAGGGTGATGGCGTTGGTATAGTCGAGAGAACTGACCGACGGCGCCACGTGCAGGGCGATCCGGTGGGCGCTGAGGATGGTGGGGGTCAGATCGAGCTGCACGCCGTATTTTTTGTACTGGATGGTGATGGTGGGGGTGCCGACCCCGCTGCTCTGGGGTACGGGGATCGGGATTTCGCCACCGGCGAGGAAGCTCGCCTGCTGGCCGTTCATCGCCACCAGCGTCGGTTCCGCCAGCACCCGGAGGATATTATTGCCCTCCAGCAGGCTGAGGTAGCTGCTCAGGCCGCTGTTGCCGACCCCGCCCACCAGATTGAAGGCCTGGGTGAAGGGCGCCACGCCGGTGAGCGCCAGCGCCCCTGGTCCGCCGCTCGCGAGGGATACCGGATAATTGGCCGAGGTCAGGGTGGAGGGGCCGAAGGTGCCCAGGCTGAACCCGCCGGTGCTGGAGAAAATGTTGATGCCGACATTCTTCAACTGCGCCTTGCTGAACTCCACCACCTTGACGCCGACCTGCACCTCGTCATCCACCGGGATCACCGACTGGTCGATGACCTTGCCGGTTTTGCCGGCGGCCAGCGCCGCCGCTTCCAGGGCCGCTTCATGTTTCACCTGGTCCGCCACCGCGCCGGACAGGGTGACGGCGTCGCCCTGGGCGCGCACTGTCGGCATGCCCGGCGCCGGGGCCGCCAGCGGCGCCGCGGGCACCGGCACGCTGACCTGAAGCTGCCAGACCTTCGGCGTCTTGTGGCCGAGGTTCCAGACCAGCAGGCTGGTGGTGCCGGTACTGAGGCCGGTGATCAGAAACTGGCGGCCGCCGGAGCGCGGCAGCGGCGCCACCGATGCCGTTTTCGGGTTGCCGACGGCCACCCGGTAGGCCGGCTCGGTGAAACTCAGGGTCTGCTGGGTGCCCACCGGGATATTCAGCGCGCGATACCCGCCGCTCTGGTGCGCCGCCCAGGATGGATGGGCGCCGCCCTCCGTCGCCGGCCCTTCCGCCCAGGCGCCCTGGGAGCCCAGCGCCGCCAGGGTCACCACCGCCAAACTGCTCATCATCCATTTGCGCATCGTTCAGGCCTCTTCAGTAGGGTACCGCTGTTTTTTGTCCACCCTGATAGATCTCCATCATGGGCGGCGGAGGCAACGGATGCATCGCGCGCTCGGCCGCCTTGCTCTTGCCCGCCAGACCCGGCAGGGTCAGACCGGCATAGGCCCGGTTCTCCGGCTTTACCAGTGCCGCCTTGCGTTGCGCGACGGGTAGTTCCGCGGGCGGCAACGCCGGCGACGGGGTCGGGAAGGCCCCGGTATCGGGCAAGGCATGGTCTTTGGGATTGCGCAGCGCGAGCAGGAGATGGCCCTGACCGCTGGCCAGCGCCAGCGTCGCGGCAGAGGCGACGGGCACTTGCAGCACCACGGTGCTGGGCGGCTCGCGGGGCGGCTGGTTGCTGGAGCCCGCCGAACCGGCCGCTGGACCGAAGGCCGACGGCTCGCCCTCGGCGACATGGCGCAGCACCGTCTGCGGCCCCACCGCCAGCACCCGCAGATCGGCCAGCAGCAGGCGGCTCTGGGTCGGCCAGCCGCCGTGCATAGTCATCTGGTCACCGGCCAGGGTGGTGAAGACATCGACGAAATCGCCGGGCTGCAGATGGTCGCCCACGGCGATGGCCTTGTTGACGTCGATGGCCATAGCCACATCTCCTTCGGGCACCTGGGTAGCCAGACCGGACAACAGGTTGCTGGACATCACCGGGGCGCCCATGCCGATGTTCACCTGCGGCACCTTGCCGACGACGTGCACGGCCTCATGGAAGGCGCCGGCGGGAAATTCGGGGTAATGCAGGACCTTGACCCCGTCCGGCGGGATGGGGAACCCCGCCGACAGGGTTTTGGCCGCCACCACCACGGCCACCCCCGCCGCCGGCTGCTGTGGCGCTGCGGCGCTGGTTTTGCTCTGCACCACCGGACTGGGTTGGCTGACCATGTAGGCGGACACCCCCAAGGCGATGGCCAGCAAGACCAGTATCGCGATCACGATCTTCGCGGTATTTCCCATGCTACGTTTCCTCCCCGTGGTAGCCTCGCCTGGGCGGGCACCCGTCTGTGTTCTGAATGGCCTGATGGCCGACGTGATGAATCATTGCTGGACCGAAATCCGACCGCCTCAACCCCCCGGCAACAAATTGCCCGGATCCACCTGCATGGTCGCTTTGCCCACCAGTTGCGTGGGCGCGAACAGGCCGAAGCCCGGAAAAGGCGGAATCAGCGGATGCTGCGCGTAGGGATAACTGATCTGCACATGAAAGCAGATCAGGTTGGCGTTATAGGTGCAGGGCGCGGAAGTCGCCGTGAGATAAGCCGCCGGATCGTAGGCAGGGGTGAAGTTCTGCAACCACTGTACGGTCTGGGTCGCCATGGTCGTCGCCGCCGTGATTCGCGCAGCCGTGGCGCCTGCTGCGGTGGTGGCGGGCTGGTAACGCAGGGCCGCCCGCGCGCCGTTTTCAGCCGCCAGGGTCAGGGTGTTCTGGGCGGCGAAAATGAAGCCGAAGGTAAGGATGCCCCAGAGCATGGCGAAAAAGAGCAGGAAGACGATGGCGAACTCGATGGCCGCCTGACCCCGCTCCGCCGACTGGTCACGGGTCCGTGTCATGACGCAGGTCATGGCCGCCGTCATGACAGGGGCCAATGCAGGGCCAGCCGCCAGTGACCGAGCACCACCAGCGCGCAGCCCAGACCCAGACCCACGCCATAGGGGTACTGCCGCTGCACCCTGCCCGTGAACAGGCGGTCGCGGGCCACCAGCGCCAGGGTGATGACCCCCGCCGCGAGATAGACCGGGAACAGCACATCCACCCCGCCGAGGGCGCCCATAGCCATGAAAAACTTGACGTCGCCCGCCGCCACCAGGCGCCAGACATAGGCGGGCAGCAGGGCGAGAAAAGCGGCTGCGACCCCCAGCAGGGCGGCGCTCCACGGCGCGCCCAGGAGGCAGCGCCCCGTCAGCGGCAGCACCGCCAGCCCCAGCGCCAGGGCGCTCAAAGTCAGGCCGTTGGGCAGGCGCCGGCGACGATAGTCGCCCTGCGCCCCCCACACCGCCCACAGGGCCACCCCGATTTCCTCCCATCCCACATCTCCTCCTGTTTGTTCTTATTCTGAAAAATCCCCTGCGGACTACCGCCCCCATGCGGGGGAAGGGATTTTTCACAATGCCGCTGAACGGTGAGGCGCTCTCGCGCCTCACTAACAACTACTTACGGTAATTTAGAAGCAATTAAGTTAAAGACCGCATTTAATTTCGTACCCAGGGTCGTTACCGCTCCAATAATCACCACTGCAATCAAACCGGCAATCAGGCCGTACTCGATGGCGGTGACCCCTTCTTCCTCCCGCACGAAGCGGGCTACAGCGTGCTGCAACATCTTCATCGCTCGTTCTCCTTCATAATCCACCCAAGAAAATATCCGTTCCCAACGGCAGAGTCCCATCCGCCCGACCGGCAGCCGACAACTTGCAAACTGCGTGCCAAACCCATTCCTACCGACCGGCCTTTACTTGATGGGGGCATCAAGGAAACCTTGCCATCGGGTACACGCACCTTAACATGATAATATTATGAGAGGAAGTGTATTTGTATATAAACATATGCTTCTATTATGAAGTGTCCAATTCCATATCTGGTCCAGAAACAGCGTGGAATATTTTGCGACGCCCGTTACACGCTGTTACAGACAACGAAACCAACCATACTAGCCTGCCGCAAGGCGCGGGGCCGGGAGTTGTGCCGGATGGCGGCCTCGGGAATCGCCCGAGGCCGCCATCCGGCCAAGCAGCCACGATATCCAACCTGCCTGAAAGCAGGCGGCAACATTGCGGTGATACCGCATTGCGTTTCCTGGGTGGACGACGCACCCAGAGCTACGCACGAGTCGTGCCACCCCGGAATCACCAGAATAGGCGCATACAAAACAAAGCGATGGGCATATCCAAAGATGCTGAAGGTTACCAACGCCGTATCCATCAACCCCAATGGGTAACCAACATTGACCCGTTGCCCGCCTTACCGCCGGGATATTCCGCCGGCGCGGGGGATGCGCTCCTCCGGGCGCGGGAAGAACTGCGTAACGCCATTTCCCGTGATGTCACCAAAGTCATCTTCATATAACAGATTATTCTCATGTACCAAACTTGGTCGCGACCCGCTTATCCGGACATTATCAACACGATAGAAAGGAATGATGAATCCCCAAAAAGAACTGGCATGCAATATGCTGCCCGCTGCTGTCCCTGCGCGGCAGGGGCGCGAGCAGGACACGTAACCTACTGACTATGGAGAAATGATCAATGTCAATTTTGAACCTTGGTAGCCTGTTGAGTGGTTTGTTGGGCGGCGGCAGCGCGGCGGCCTCCGGTACCGGCGGCCTGTTGTCCGGACTCCTGGGCGACGTGGGCGGAGCGGCTTCCAGCGTCAGCGGCATTCTGTCCGGCGTCGCCTCCACGGCGACCTCCACCCTGGGCGCGGTGGAAGGCGTGGCGGGCGGTCTGGTGAGCACCCTGGGCAGCGCCGTCAGCGGCGTCACCACCGATGCGGAAAGCCTCCTAAACAATGTGACGGCCAATGTGGGCAGCACCGTGGCCACCGCCACCTTTGCCGCCGGCGCGCTGATGGGCGGCACCGAAGGCCTGCTCAGCAACGTGGTGGGCAACGCCGGCAACGCCTTGGCGGCGGTCAGCTCCACGGTGCCCAGCCTGCTTTCCGGCACGGTGGGCGCCCTGGCACCGGTCACCGGCGCGGTCACCGGTCTGGCGGGCGGCAGCACCGGGCTGCTGAGTGGCCTGTTGGGCAGTCTGTAAGCAGGAAGACGGCACGGGGGGCCATGCCGGCCCCTCGTGCCGGGCCGTTTCCGGGTGTAAGCAAAGGAAAACCATCTCGAGGAGAATGACATGAGTGGATCAACAGGGATATTCGCCAATGTTCAGGGCACCGTCGGCGGCTTGCTGGCGGATCTGGTCAACACGGTGGGCAGCCTGCTGGGCGGGGTTACCGGCCAGGGCAACGGCGCGCAGGTCCAGGTAGACAACTTGGCTTCCGTCTCCATCAATACGCCGGGAGGCAGCGCCAGCATCGCCCAGGTGAGCGCCACCACGAGCAACGGCAGTGCCGGCGGGGCCCTGGCCGCGGACGTGCAGGGCCTGCTCGGCAGTCTCGCCGGCGGGGTGGTGAATGACCTCGGCAGCCTCCTGGGCGGACTGGGCGGCGGTCAGGGTTCGGGCTTCGCCCTGTCGCTGGGCGGTCTTATGTCCATCGGCATCAACCAGACACCGGCACAGGCATCCTTGCTGTCCCTCGGCATCAACACCTCGTCCACTGGCGCAGGCGGCCTGTAGACCCTCCGCGGGCGCTCACGGCCCGCAGAGACCACTTTCGGCAGACCAGTGGCGGCGCGCCGGTTGCCGTGATCGGCCCCCTTTTGCGCCCGTTGGGCCAGCAACCTTCGTTCCACCGCCTTCTCAGTGCCCCATCAGCACCAGCGCCATCGCCAGCAAGGCACCACTCACGGCAAGGGCGATCCTCCCCGGGCGCAACGACGGGTGTTCGTCTCCGCAAACGTAGTTCTGCGCCGATTTCCCGACAAATATCATGGGGCTGGACCAGCGTGCCTGTTTCCAGACCTGCCACCAGAACACTCCCGTCCATCCCAGCAATCCATTTAGTAACAGAAGCCTGCGCCAATACGCATGACGGCAGCCGTTTTTCCAGGCGCGGACGGACGGGAGGAAATACATCAGGGTGACCACGCAGATGAATGCCATGGGAATACCCCGGTACATGCGCCCGCCTTGCGCTTATGAGAGAGCGCCGAGCGTGGAACGTGGCCATTCCGGGAACGGGATGCCGGGCCGGGCGGCCTCTGGTCCGGTGAGATCCTGTGCCAGCTTGCTCAAGCGCGCTTCCAGAAAAATCAGCGAGAATATCCACTCGTCCAGTTCGGCGGGTTCGCCGCTGGCCTGATGAAAGCGCAACTCCGCGGCCAGATGCCCCAGCTCCCTCTGTACCAGACGAAGCTCCTTGAGCAGGGGCGGTGAATCCGGCGCGGCGCCGACTGGCGCGGCACTCCGGCGATTCGAGCTTTCTGCCAACTGGTCCGGCGCTGTATGCACGACGATGCTCTCCCGAATGTACGCGATACGCTGTACCGGCCATATGCAATTTTTGCGCTAAACCGGGCGGGTGGCCAACTGCCGGTATTTACTGGATTACCCGCGGGTCCGATTTTCGCAACGGGGAAAAGGATGTTACGGAACGCAACAAAACGTTACCGCATGGCATTGATATACTGAGGTTCCCTGCAGTTCACCGGGTTTGACAGATCGCCCAGCCTGCCCCAGAGTAACCGCCGCTTACGGAACCGTCCGGGCGTTCGTCGGCCCCCTTGGGGAGGACGGTGCAAGGATCTTTTGAACAGACCATGGGGGTATTGGATCGTGCCGGCAATCCGTCCTGCAGAAGCAAACTATGTGAACATGCCGCCCGCGTACCGCCCCCGATTCTTTGCGGGGCTGGTGGCCTACCAGACGACGCAGTTGCAGCAGGCGATGGGATATTCCCAGGATGTGGCGCACGATCTGGCTTACCGTCAAATTCAGGGCATCCAGCAGGACGACGCGGGCCTGCCCCACCGCCATCTGGTCGCGGCGAAGTGGAAAAAGAACATCATCGGCGGCGCGTGGTATGTGGCGGTGCCCGAGCGGGCATCCTCCCTGCTGTGGATCATGATCGAGGACGCGCACCAGGGGCAGGGCCACGGCCGCAGACTGCTGGCGCACGTGGCGGAGCAGGCGCGGGCGGCGGGGGCCACCGGCCTAGTGCTGCACGTATTCACCGCGAACACCGTGGCCGTCACCCTGTACCAGAAGCTGGGGTTTTCCGACATCGGGAAGGAAATGTTCCTCCCCTGGTGAGAAAGGCCGGGCTTGCAAATCCGGCTTTCAGTCCCCCTGCCCGAGCGCGATCAGCAGCGGCGCGAGCTGCTCTGCGTACGCTTCCCATTTGCCGATAGCCGAACGGTAGATGGGCTCCTTGACCTGCAGGCGGCTGGCCGTCTGCAGCGTCCGGGTGTTTTCGGCAAAATCCAGGCAGCGCGGGTCGTATTCCAACTGCATGAATCGCAATATTTCCCGGATGCCGCTTTCGGGGTCGGCAACGAGGTCTTCATAGCCTACGGTAAGGACGTCCTCGGCCATGCGGGATTGCCATTGCACGAGGGTTTTCCGGTGCGCGCCATAGTATTTCCCCAGGCTGTCGAGGTCGTGGCTGTAGGCATGGTCCCCGATCATGTGCTGCTGAAACAGGGAAAGGCAGTTGTCGCGCGCATCGCGTTGGCAGTAAACGATTTTTGCTTCCGGGAACAGGAGTTTTGCGCTGCCCAGAAACAGAAAGTTGCTGGGCAGCTTGTCGATAAAATATCGGCCTCCGGTCCATCGGTGCCGGATCCGGTCCAGGTACCATTGGCGGATTGCGCCGATCTGATCCGCCAGGTTTTCGGAATCGAGGGGCAGGCTCCGCAGCTTGGCGGCGGCCTGGGGAAGATGCCGGAGTTCCCCAAGGCCGTCGATGTCGGCGTGCATGTCCAGCATCTGATGCAGCAGGCTGGTTCCGGACCGGGGCATGCCGACGATGAACAGGGGGACCGGACTGTCGGGCGTCGCCACCGCCACGTTGCCCTTCCAGCGATCATACCGGTCCAGGTCGTTCCGCAGGGTATCGGCCATGGCCTGGGAATCGAAGGACTCGATCTTTTGCAGCAGCCGATGTCCCTGACGGTAACAGGCGAAGGCCTGGGCGTATTGGCGTTGGCTGTGGTGGTGGTTTCCGGCGATGAACCAGGCGTTGACGGCGCAATTTTCCCGATCTTCGCCGCTTTCCCAGGACAACAGCGGTTCTATCAGCGCGAAAGATTCCGCGTGATTTTTCTGCCGTTGGAGTATCTCGGCGAGGGCGACCCGCACCCGAAGGTCGCTGGGCGCCAGATTCCCGGCCTTCCGCAGAGTCGTTTCGGCAGCCTCGACCTCGCCCAGTTTCTCCAGGCAGACCGCCAGGTTGACCAGCGCCGCGCTGTTGTCCGGCTGTTTTTCGAGCAGCTTGCGGATCATGCCCTCCGCCGTCCGGCATTCTCCCAGGTGGATCAGGGCCACGCTCAGATGAAACTGCGCCTCCGCAGACTCCGGCAGAAGTTCCAGCGCTCTGTGGAAGGTCTCCACCGCTTCATCCACATACTTCAACTGAAACAGTGTCCGCCCTGACAAGACGAGGGCATCGACATGGTCAGGTTTCAGGTTCAGCGTTGTCAGCAGCACTTCCAGGGTTTCGGGATAACGACCCTGCTGGAACAGCAGGGTACCCAGAGGATAGTGGAGAGCGTGGCTCTGGGGATGGTCGGCGATGGCGGAGCGAATGTACGCTTCGGCTTCCCGTTCGCGTCGCTGTGCGACGAGGTTCCGGAAAATATAATGTCCGACGTCCGCATGCGCGGAATAGGTATCGGCGGTTCTTCTGAATATTTCTTCCGCTTCGGTCAACCGGCCCTGTTCCTGCATGGCGATTCCCAGACCGATCAGCAGCGACGGATTTTCGCCGTACAGATGAATCCGCCGTCGGAACAGGGCTTCGGCGCCGCCATGGTCGCCGCTGGCCAACGCGAGCATATTCCGGTGATGCAGGGCGACGGCGTGGTTGGGATCCATATCCAGCGCCTTGTCCAATAACACCCGCGCGTCTTCCTGCCGGCCTTGCTGCGCCAGGGTGACGCCCAACTGGACGAGGCAATCCAGACATTCCGGGCAGTGCGCCAGTGCCGCGCGAAAGGCGCGTTCCGCTTCCGGGATACGCTGGCCGGCGAGGAGCAGGAGTCCGTAATTATATAATGCGGGCACGAAATCGGGCTTGGACGCGATGGCGGCGAGGTAAAGCTCTTCGGCGGCCACCGGTTTGTTCTGATGAAACAATATGAGGGCGAGATTACTGAGGGTATCCGTGTGGTGACCATCCACGGCAAGCGCCGCCCTGAATGCGCGTTCGGCCAGGTCCAGTTTGCCACTTCCGGCCGTGGTCTGCCCTATCGTGGTGAGGAGGTTTATTTTTTCCGCCGCAGGAATGGCCGTCGCCTGTTCGATCAGCGTGATCGCGGCGTCGTATTTTTGTTGGGAATAGTGGTTTTTAATGGCTTCCAGGGCGATAGGAGCGGCGTCTTTTCCCGAGGGATCGCGTTTTTTGAACATCTTACATTCCTGTCCTGGCAGTCGTTGGCGTCTGATGCGAATGGGGCATCATACCTTATCCGGCACAGGAGGCGTCAGATTCATTCCGGGCCCGTTCTTTACGGCCTGCGCCAGGGCAGAACGGGCGGCACCTTCCACCATAGCAGCAGCACGCCGATCCAGATCAGGACATAGATCGAGGTGAAAAAGGACATGGGCAGGCGCCAGAACAGCAGATGATCGACCCAGGTCTGGATCAGGGGCAGACGGTAGCCCTGCCGCCCTGCCGCTTCCTGCAGTTCGCTCTGCCAGATGGTCAGAAAGCAGGCCCTGCCCAGCAACGCCTGTACCGCCACCACCAGGAGCGCCGCGAGGTGGAGGGCCCGCCACCAGAAGATGCGCACCCACCGCCAACCCCGCCAGGCACCCAGCGGGATGGCGATCAGGCCAAAGACGTTGAAGGCGATGATCAGGATATGAACCACCAGAATCACCTGAGCCAGCCAGAGTTCATTTTGCATGTCCGGTCTCCGTTGCGGAACCATTGTACACCCCGACTGGCGGTGACCTGCCAGTACGGGCTGACCCTGCCGACCCTGGGGATGATCTCAGTTCCACTTTGCTGTTGACGAACCCAATATATGTGCTAAATTATCTATTGAGATGTCTATATATTGTGGTCTACCGTCCCGAGACGCGACAGCGTCGGTTCGGTGCCGGTCGGGAGAAGATGGCGATGAACGATCTTTCGATGTTGAAGCGAAACGGCGCAAGGGTGCCTTTTGATCCAGGTCGGATCTGCTCGGCTATCACCCGGGCGGGACGTGCGAGCGGCGAATTTGACGACGGCGTTGCGGAAAGAATCACCGACGTGGTTCTGGGCGCCCTGGCACCTGATGCAGCCCATCGCGAACCCACGATTGAGCAGATTCAGGATCTGGTCGAACTGGCGCTGATGGACGAGGGCTTTTATCGCACCGCTCGCGCCTATATTGCCTACCGCGAACAGCACCAGCGATTGCGCGGGGATCGCCAGGCGATGATAGACGCCATCACTTCCGTCAATGAATACCTGGATCGGGAGGATTGGCGGGTCAACGCCAATGCCAACCAGGGTTATTCCCTCGGCGGCCTGATCCTGAACATTGCCGGAAAAGTCACCGCGAATTACTGGCTGAGCCATGTCTATCCCGAAAAAATCGGTGCCGCCCACCGCGAGGCGGACCTGCATATCCACGATCTCGACATGTTGGCCGGTTATTGCGCCGGATGGTCCCTCCGCACCCTTTTGCAGGAGGGGTTCAACGGCGTACCGGGGAAGGTAGAGGCGGCACCGCCGCGTCACCTGTCGAGCGCCGTCGGGCAGATGGTCAACTTCCTCGGCACCCTGCAGAACGAATGGGCAGGCGCACAGGCCTTCAGTTCCTTTGATACCTATCTGGCGCCGTTCGTCCGCAAAGATGGCTTGTCCTACCGGGAGATACGCCAAAACATCCAGGAATTCATCTATAACCTGAACGTCCCTTCGCGCTGGGGTGGCCAGACGCCGTTCACGAATGTCACCTTCGATTGGGTTTGCCCCGACGATCTGAAGGAACAGGTTCCCGTGATCGGCGGAGAGGAGATGCCTTTCCGCTATGGCGATCTGCAGGCAGAAATGGAACTGATCAATCAGGCTTATATCGAGGTGATGAGCGAAGGCGACGCCAGGGGACGGGTTTTTACTTTTCCTATACCCACCTACAACATAACGCCTGATTTTCCGTGGGATTCGGCGAATGCCGAAAGACTGTTCGCCATGACGGCCAAATACGGCCTACCCTACTTTCAGAATTTTATCAATTCCGAACTGCAGCCCAACATGGTGCGCTCCATGTGTTGTCGCCTGCAACTCGACCTGCGTGAACTGCTCAAACGCGGAAATGGTCTTTTCGGGTCCTCGGAACAGACCGGTTCCATCGGCGTGGTGACCATCAATTGTGCCAGACTGGGCTATCTCCATAAAAACGATTCGGAAGGTCTTTTCCGTCGCCTGGACGCGCTCACGGAAATGGCAAAAGAAAGTCTGGAGATCAAACGCAAAATCATCCAGAGACAAATGGACACCGGCCTTTTCCCGTACTCCAAGCGTTATCTGGGTACCTTACGCAATCATTTCTCCACCATTGGCGTGAACGGTATCCATGAAATGATCCGCAACTTCACCGATGATCGCGAAAACATCACCACCCCTGCCGGATATGCCCTCGCCATTCGTTTTCTCGACCATGTCAGAGAACGCATGGTGGCTTTTCAGGAAGAAACCGGACACATGTATAACCTCGAGGCGACCCCTGCGGAAGGCACCACCTATCGTTTCGCCAAAGAGGATCGGAAGCGCTTTCCCGATATCTTACAGGCAGGTCTCCCGGATAAGCCGTACTACACCAACTCCTCACAATTGCCCGTAGGCTTTACGGACGACCCTTTTGAGGCCATGGAACGCCAGGAGGCGTTACAGGCGAAATACACCGGCGGAACCGTTCTTCACCTGTATATGGGGGATCGCGTCTCCAGCACGGAAGCCTGCAAGCGCCTGGTGCGCCGCGCACTGGAACGTTTTCGCCTGCCCTACATTACGGTTACGCCCACGTTTTCCATCTGCCCGGTGCATGGATATCTATCGGGGGAACATCCGTTCTGTCCGATCTGTGATGAAGAACGACTTGCTGAAAAACGGCGGCATTCCGCCTGAACCGAGAAAGGAGAATATCATGTATCCTGAAATAATGAACCAAAATCCTCTTGAAATAAAACTGGCGGATGACGAAAGGCAACCCTGCGAGGTTTGGACGCGGGTCATGGGTTACCACCGACCGACTTCTTCTTTCAATATCGGCAAGCAAAGCGAGCATTCCGAGCGCAAATACTTTGTGGAGACCGGGACGCCGGATACGGGCGTGTCGCGGCCGGTGCATTGACGCGGCGATGAGCGAAGCAGCCAGCACGGTGGATATCGGGTTACAACCCCTACCCCCATTGGGCGGTTTCGCGCGGTTCAGTACGGTGGATTATCCCGGACATTTATGCGCCGTGATATACACGCAGGGCTGCCCATGCCGCTGCCGCTACTGCCATAATCCGCATCTGCAGCAGGGGCGCGGCCAGTCCGGCATATCATGGCCGGCCATCATGGCCTGGCTGGCCACCCGAGCGGGATTACTGGATGCGGTGGCGTTTTGTGGTGGCGAACCCACCGCTCATAAATCGTTACGGGCGGCGCTTCAGCAGGTGCGGGAACTGGGATTTGGCACCGCCCTGCACACATCCGGAATCTATCCCTACCAATTTTCGCAAATGTTGCCCTATATCGATTGGGTAGGCTTTGACATCAAGGCGCCCCCCGCCCGTTATGCCGCCGTCACCGGCGTGCCGGGAAGCGGCGCCCGGGTGCAGGACTCCGTAGAATGGTTGTTATCCGGCAAGGTGGCTTATGAAATCAGAACCACGGTACACCCGGCCATACTCGATACCGCGGACCTGATCGCGATAGCGCGCTGGCTGAAGCTTCTGGGAGTTTCCCGCTGGGTACTGCAATCTTTCAACCCGGCAGGATGCGTGAATGGGGATCTGGTCACTAGCTACGCGCCGATCGACCATGAACTGCTCGATGAGTTGCGTGGATACGTGCCCGATATCTCGGTGAGATAGTCCAAGGCTAATGACAGGCGTTGCTCTGATGCGCGATATGGATCACCTTTGTCGCCACTTCCAGATCTATTGCGGATTCGGCCACGAATTTACCAGAATATGCCGCCTGCTCCTGCAGGAGCTCATAACAGTTGGCACCCGCTATATCCAACAACAATGCCGGAATACCTGCCGCCCTGAACGCGTCTTCATGCTTGATATAAAAATTATTGCAGCACATTCCGATATAGCATCGGGCATCTTGCACCTTGAGCGTTTTCAGTGTCCGTTCCAGATGCTCAAAGTTTTTTACGGTGGTGACCTTTAATCCCTGCCTTCCGGCCAGGTCGTATATTTCACCGACGTCACATTTTCCGCAGCGGGAGCATCCATCCCTATGCCGCCATTTGCACCATGCCGGCTTGGCACAGTATGGCACCAGCACCGCCTCCGCCTGCGCGGCGATTTCCATGGCGTCCATATCTCCGTCAGGATCATGGACCATGAACGAATTGGCTGCAGACGCAGTTATGGCAAGTTGCTGCGCTATCCGGCTGCGCTCGAACAGTCTGTGAAATAATTGTAGGACCTGTCCGGGGGTAAATCCGGACATCTCCCACCGTAGATCATAAAGGAGGCTTTCCATGCGCTGTGATATTTCACCTTCCGACGCGCCGTACCATACAGACTGAATTTTTTTAAAGAGGTGGTGTGGCATGACGTAGACATTGCCAGCGATTTTTGCGGAAGATATCCTGAGTTCGTCGTCCAGAGTGATGCTGCCGTGGAGAACGCCACCGGATGTCGCCAGAAAGCCGCTATAGGTGCGGCCGTGGTCTGGTTCAGGAAATTGCTCCTGAGCGCCGCGCGGGCTGTGGGATACGCTGTCTATCCACGGCGTAGGTACGAGGGTTTCCAGGTTGCACATTTGTGCCATGAACCGCGCCAGGGATTCCTTTAGATTGTCCAGATCCGCTGCGCTCCGGTTTTGTAGCGTAGTGAAGTGGAGACCGGCGGCATGTATGCCGTCCACTGTCAGCTTCTCTTTGGGCACGCGCAACGCGCGAAGCATCGTACTGATGTCCAAGGATCTGTATAGCGTGCCATTCGCGACGATGACATCATCCTGCATTCCGACGTAGACGCTGCCCAGCTTCCGGTTGTTTGCGTAGATATCGTTTGGTTTATGGAAATAGACATTTTCGTATCCGCTATTGCTCAGGCCGTTGCAAACCGCCATACAAAGCCTTTCCAACCATTGTGCCATACTGAACTCCTGCGCCTGTATGGTCAGGCTCCAGGCAACCTGGTCAGGATACAGATATGCCGTTCCGCCCCCTGTTATGCGGCGGATAACCGGTATGGACCTGGCCCGACAATAAGCCATTCGCACGGCAAAGTCCTGGTCCTCGAAGGCGCCCAGGGCCACCGCGTGGCGATTTTCATAAAAACGCAATAATGGTAGCGATTCCATGCGCGTAACGATCATCTGATGCGAGTCGAGAATGATATTATCTGCGGCATCACGAAGCCCGCTATCTCCCCATAACAGCTTATCCATAACACCTCCTTCCTCAATGTCCCGGCACAGGACCGACAGGACTGAACTGCATGCCGGGTTTGCCGTACCAATAGCCGTTACAGGCTGGCGAGCCATATTCAACCGGGGGGCTGATTTCTCCATTCAACACGGCATGGAATGCCCGTATGACGGACTCCGTGTCGGCAAGTTGCGGGGATATGCGGACGATATCTATGCCCATTTCCGACATGGCCACCGTCTCATTCAAGAGGTTGCACGGAATACCGGACTGCAGCTGAATGCCGTTGATGGTAAACAGGCGTTCCTGCTCCTGGGTGAACAGCGCCCGCCCCTCCGGATCACTGATGCAGCGCAGTTCACAGGCATCCTTACCGACGTTATCCGCGCGGGCGGTGAAACAGCGGGCTGAAAATGACAGCGGCAGATAACCGTAGGCAAACACCTCGGTTTCCAAGGTCTCAGGCCGCGTGTCTTGTAACATGGCAATGGTCGTGGCCGACAACTCCACCGGAGGAACCCATCGCCTGGCTCCCAGATCGGCCAGGAGCGACAATGTTTCGGCGTTATAACCATTGATATGGGGTCCGATGACGAAGGGACCCCGCCCCGCCAGCAGATGGACCGCCGCCATGTCGTTGGCTTCCACTAGGTAATGGACGTTCGCACAAATCCTTTCCAATTGCAGAAGGTCTGAATGGGCTTCCAGAAGGGCCAGTGTGGACAGCACGACCTCCTTGCCCGCGTCGGTCAGACGCGCCGCGATGTCGAGCCAGTCGGCGCTGCGCAGGGCGCGTCGTTTGGCGCACACGGTCTCACCCAGATAGACGATGTCCACCGGCCAGTGTTCCGCGCGCCGGTAAAACTGCTCTATGTTTTCCTTGGACCAGTAATAGTGGATCGGGCCTAGCGAGATCTTCATTCTCCACATCTCCTTATTGAAGGGCGCTGTCTTGTTGGGTAAAAATCCATCAATGCCAGGGCCGGTGATAGGCCCCGAGCGTATGCGTCTGCCCTTCGGAAAGACGATCAAGCACCGCGGTCCAGTGGTTTCTGACCAGATATCGTGCCGGATCGGCGGCGCAGGTATCTATGGCTTCGCGCAGAACGCGGGCGACGGACGCCACGTAGGCCGGACTTCGCTGGCGGCCTTCCACCTTGATGGCGGCTATGCCGTGGTGCAATAAATCCGGCAATATATCCAGAATATTCAGGCTGGTAGGCTCTTCTATGGCGTAATAGGCCTGGGCGTCCGTGTAGTAACGCCCCTTGCACAAAGTGGGGTAACCGGCCGCCTCGTTCAGGCCGTGACGGTCGATCAATACGCCGTTGAGGCGAGACTCGCGACCCAGGGCGGTCTCCTCCCAGCGTACAGACTCGGCTGGCGAACAAACGCCACTGGCATTCGGGGAGCGTCCCGTAATGTACGATGACAAGGCGCAACGGCCTTCCACCATGACGCACAGACTTCCATAGCCGAATACTTCGATCTCCACCGGGCTGTTGGCTATGGTGTGCCAAAGCTGTTGCAAGGACAGGACCCTGGGCAGAACGGCGCGCTGAATGCCAAATCGCTGGTGGTAGAACTCCAGGGCCTTGTACGTGGTGGCGGATGCCTGCACGGAAAGATGCAAACGGAGATCGGGGTGGTGGGTTGCGGTATAACGCAACAGTCCCGGGTCCGCCATGATCACGGCGTCTATCCCCAGTTCCGCGGCGCGATTCACCGCAGTGGTCCAGACCGCCCAGTTATGTGCCTGTGGGTAGGTATTGATGGCGAGAAGCACCTTTTTGCCGGCGCGATGCGCGTATTCCAAGCCGCGCGCGGCCTCTTCCGGACCGAAGTTCAACCCCGGAAAATTGCGGGCGTTGGTATCGTCGCGAAAGCCGATATATATGGCGTCTGCACCATTATCGACCGCAGCTTTCAGGGCAGGCAGTCCGCCAGCGGGGCAGACCAATTCGGGTTTGCGGTGGTTCATGTGAAATCCTTTCCGGTGTCGGGCCGATAGTCAGGGTTGCAGCGCACGGTCCAGCATGTCGTGCAGGTGTCTGTCGGCATGGGTCTTGCGGATGGCGTGGTCGATGGCCTGTCTGATTCGGGGGCCGAGCGGGGCAGGCAGGTAGCCGACCGGAGCCAGCCAGTCCAGGTCTATGGAATCCAGAATATTCTTGAGTTGGAGTCCAACGGAGGTTTCTCCTTCCAGGACCAGACGGCGCGCGAAGAACAGGGTATCCGGATCTTCGAGACGTAGCGCGAGGCGGCAAAGATCTTTCGCATTTCCGGCGATGCGCAAATCGACCGGACCGGCACGGGTCGGGGCGATTCTTCCTTGCCTTATCACCAAATGTAGTGATTTCCCAAGGTCGGACACCTCGACCACGATACGCCGCCCTTCTATCGGCAAGAAATCCGCTGGATACCTCGCCAGAACCCGGTTAGCCAAGCCCATGAAAATGGTCATGATTACCGGGTCCATAAGAATAGTTGTTGCGGCGATAAATGGACGTGTTAGGGTGCGTCCGTGTTCCATGAAGGTTTTCATCATAATGTTTTGGGGGGAAACCAAGCATTATTGCCAGGGGGGAATAGCGCTGCGAGCGTAAGACTGCCCTCCCCTTCCCCATTTCTCCTTTATCGGTTGCTGCGCGCTATCGGTAGCTTAATTGCGCTGTTGACATTCGTGCAAGAAAGCGGTACAAAAGCATCGTACCAAACAATAAACAGATGTGGAAGTATTTTGTAACATGGTCGCTCACGGGCGCAGATGAGGTGGTTGAGATGGACTTGCCATACCTGAAGATCAAAGGACGGTCCCTACTCCCGGTGATACAGGGGGGTATGGGTATTGGCGTTTCTGCACACAGCCTGGCTGGGGCGGTGGCGGCGGAAGGGGCGGTCGGAACGATTGCCAGCGTCGAGTTGCGGCGTTTGCACGAGGACCTGATGCAACACCTGCGACGCCTGAGAGACCCTGCAGCCTCGGCCCAGGCGAACCTGATCGCACTGGATCGGGAGATTCAGGAAGCGCGGCGAATTGCCGGCAAAGAGGGGTTCATCGCCGTCAATGTCATGCATGCCATTTCCGGCTATCGGGAGCACGTGCTTCAAGCCATCAGGAGTGGGGTGAACGCGGTGATCGTGGGCGCGGGCCTGCCCCTGGACCTGCCCACGCTGGCGGCGGAATTTCCCAACGTCGCACTGATCCCGATCCTTTCGGAAGAGCGCGGCGTGCAGGTGGTGCTGCGCCGCTGGATGCGCCAAAAGCGCCTTCCGGACGCCATCGTCATCGAGAACCCGCAGTTCGCGGGCGGGCATCTGGGCGCCACCCGTCTGGAGGACGTTTCAGATTCCCGGTATGGTTTTGCCCATGTTTTGCCCGCGATTCGCAAACTGTTTGAAGAATTGGGCCTGAAGGCCGACCAGATTCCGCTCATCGCCGCCGGAGGGATCTCTTCCTTTCAGAAAATGCGGGAGATATTTTCTCTCGGCGGCAGCGGCGCCCAGTTGGGCACCCCCTTCGCCGTAACCACCGAAGGTGACGCACACATCAACTTCAAACGTGTCCTGGCGGACGCGATGCCTAAAGATCTCGTGACATTCATGAGTTCGGCGGGTTTACCCGCGCGCGCGGTGCTTACCCCCTGGTTGCGCCGCTACCTGGGACGCGAGCGGAGGCTGCGCGCCTGCGCGAGTCCCGATCACTCGCAGTGCCCCAGCCAGACGGAGTGCCTGGTTCATTGTGGTTTCAAGGATGGTCATTCCTCTTCCGGGCAATTCTGCATCGAGGCGCAGCTCGCTGCCGCGCAACGCGGTGACGTAGAGCATGGGCTGTTTTTTCGCGGCGCCGGACAGTTACCCTTCGGGCAACAGATCAAAAGCGTTCGGGAGCTTTTTGCCACGCTGCTGGGTGAAACTGCGCAGACCTCCGTGGATGAGTGCATATCCAGGGTGGCTGTATGACCCCACCCTTCCGGCAAAAACAGGTCGGCGCCACCGGTGCGGTTTTTTTGGGCAATGTCCATCAGTTAATCACCAGGTTGGTGCATGCTAACACGCTAAAAAATAGCCACCCAACGTCTGGAGCCGTTTCTATGTCGATGATTCATCTTTTAACGGCGCGGGGCAGATGGAAAAACCCTTGCGTTTCAGCGTTGCACCATAATAATTCATGCACCGTGTTGCGTGCCGGGTTAATCAGCAATCCGTTGCAGGATACCGACGCCGTTGCGCATTTGAAAAATCATTTGTTGCGTCATGGCGTTATGGTCCCACAAAGCGCGACTATGGGCCCACAAGGAATATGAATGGCGCACTGGCAAACATCATCTATATAATGTTCTTAGAGAGGTCCTTCCTGTGAATATGTAATCAGGGTTTTTGTTTATAACCGGCCCATAACTATCAACAAGCGGTAAAAGGAGATTGATAGTTGCCAGCCCTAACAACCAAGGTGCCACATATGCTACAAAAAAAACCGCTTTTATCCGTTATCCCACTATTCTCTATGGCAATGGTCATGGCTTCGGCGGCCTATGGCTCCCCTCTCGCCAAGACGGTCTCCGGCGCCCCCACAGCGGCTACGGCCAGCGCTGTCAGTAGTGTTACCGCGACGACGGCGTCCGTCACCGCAAGCGGTATCCCCACGGTGGTGCAGTCCACCTGCATGGCCTGTCATGGCATGCAGGGCATAGCGGCTGACGGGGGCATGTTCCCGAACCTGGCGGGGCAATGGAAGCCCTACCTTTTGCGTCAGCTCGATCATTTCAAAACTCATGTCCGCGCGGACCCGCAATCACCCATCATGTGGGGAATGGCGGCTCCGCTGACGGCCGCGCAGATGCAGCAGGTCGCCGACTACTTCTCCTCTCAGAAACCCGCGTCTGGACACGTTTACGATCCCAAGCTTGTGGCCGAAGGGAAAAAACTGTACTTCGGTGGTCTGCCCGACAAGCACATGCCGGCCTGCATGGCCTGCCATGGCGCCACGCTGGCCGGGCTGCCCCCTTATTTCCCCAGACTGGCCGGGCAAAAACGCACCTATGTGATCAATCAACTCACCTATTTCAAATCCGGGCAGCGGGTCGCCACCCACAAGGGCATCATGCAATACGTGGCCTCCAGACTGAACCCGAAGCAAATCACGGCACTGGCCGCTTACATACGGTCCCGGTGAGCGCCATGACGGAAAATGATTATACCCGGGCGAAAGGCGACGGCACCCTGGACGGAAAAACGATACTCGTGACGGGTGCGGGAGATGGTATCGGCAGGGCGGTGGCCATCGAGTATGCCCATCAAGGCGCTACGGTCATTCTGTTGGGCAAAACGAAGCGCAATCTGGAAGGGGTCTACGATGAAATCACCGACTATGGCTATGCCGAACCGGCCATCCTCGTGGTGGACCTGGCCGACCCGGCAAGCGACGCATTCAAAACCATAGGCGCCGCCATTTCCAGCGAGTTCACCCAATTGAATGGCATCGTGCACAACGCCGCCGAACTCGGGATGCTGACCCCTCTGGAGAACTATGAAGGGGCATTATGGGACCATGTATTTCAGGTCAACGTAAAGTCTCCCTTGCTGGTGACGCAGCAGTGCCTCCCGTTACTGAAAGAGGCGCCATACGCATCCATTATTTTTACCACCGATGAGTCCGGCGTTAAGCCCAAGGGCTATTGGGGCGCCTACGGCGTGAGCAAAGCGGCCATATTGCACATGGCCCGCATGTGGGCGATAGAGTATGCCAACACGCATATTCGGGTAAATATCGTAGACCCGGGTCCGTGCCGAACGGGACTACGCCTGCTCACGCATCCCGGCATGCCGATGAAGCGATATACGCCGCCTGAAGCCATCACCAGTATCTATACACAATTAATGGATTGTGACGTTCTGGGTCATAACGGCGAGCTGTTTTATGCCCAAAATTTCATCAATCCCGATCTGGACGACAGAACGGAAAAGGATTTGGCAACTTCTACGGTGTAGTCCATCAAACAACAGACAGGAATCAATATCATGTCAGACGAAACGCAAGACAGCAAACATGCTCCCAATGTAACCCGCCGGCGCTTTCTCACGGCCCTGGTCACGGTATCCGGCGCCGCCGTGGCGGGCACCATCGCAATACCCATGGTGAAATCACTGGACCCGACCGCCGCAGCCGCGGCATTGGCCACCACCACCATCGATCTGGGCCCCATCGAGCCCGGTATGCAAATGGTGGCGTTATGGCAGGAGAAGCCGGTCATCGTAGTAAACAGAACACCGGAAATGCTGGCCACCCTGGATGAGGCAGAGCAGAAGGGCATATTGAAAGATCCCAACTGCAATGTTCCGCAACAACCCCCTTATTGCAAGAATAAGTATCGGTCACGCGTACCGGAATGGTATGTGGGTATAAAAATTTGCAACCATCTGTGTTGCATACCGCATTACCGGCCGAAAAAAGCCAGTGTCGCTCCGTGGTGGCTCGGCGGATTTCATTGCCCCTGCCATGGCTCCATGTACGATCTTTCGGCACGCGTAATCAAAGGATCACCTGCTCCCCATAATATGGCGGTTCCCGAATATGACATCGATGTGGCCAAGAAAACCGTCGTTGTCACCAAAATGTATCCGCTCGCCCATTTGTGCTGAGCGAGGTAGCCGATAAAGGAGGCTGATATGAGTTTCAAAGAATGGTTTGTCAAACGTTCGCCGCTGCCCGAAATGTGGCGCGAGCACATGGCTGAATACTACGCGCCAAAGAACTTCAATATTTTCTACTACGCCGGATCGTTACTCTTGCTGATGGTCGTGCTGCAGTTCCTGTCGGGATTCCTGGTGCTGGCACATTACATACCTACCGCCAAAGGTGCCTACGACTCTGTTTATGGCATCATGTACGACGTGCATTACGGTTGGCTGATGCAGTACATGCATGTGGATGGGGTATCGCTGATATTCGTGCTGCTGTATGTGCATATGGCGCGGGGCATGCTGTACGGTTCCCACCGATCACCACGGGAACTCGTCTGGATCATCGGCTATACGACCTATCTGGCTTTCATGGGGGAGGCATTCTTCGGATATGTGTTGCCTTATTCAAACCTCTCCTACTGGGCCGGTACGGTAATCACTTCTTTATTGAAGTCCATTCCGTTTATCGGTGGCTGGGTTACCACCCTGGTGCGCGGTGGGCCCGGCATGAGCGGCGACACGCTGGACCGGTTCATGGCGCTGCACGTTACATTGGTGTTTCTGGTCATCGTCGGGCTGATCGTTTTTCACATCCTTTATCTCCATAAAGTCGGCTCCAACAATCCCGATGGCATCGAAATCAAGGCTAATAAAAGGCCTGATGGCCATCCCGTGGACGGTATTCCGTTTCACCCCTACTACTCTGTAAAAGATTTGTTTGGATTCGGCGTATGGCTGATCATTTTTGGCGCGATCATCTTCTACGCGCCGACGTTTCATCATATTTTCCTGGAACGTACCATGTCTACGCCGGCCAATCCGCTCAAAAGTCTGCCGGATGTCACGCCGCCGTGGTATCTTTCACCTTTTTACGCGATGCTGAGATCCATACCCAACAAGACTGGCGGCATCCTATTAATGGTGTTCGCGGTGCTGGTCCCATTCGTACTCCCATGGCTGGACAGAAACCCGGTGAAATCGACACGATATCGTCCGGTCACCCGTGTCCTGCTGATCATATTTTTCATCAACTTCTTCGTGCTTGCCTATCTTGGAGAGCAGCCTCCGCTGCCGAAATATTTTTTCATGGAAAGATTGGGGGCGTTCATCTATGTGGCGTTCTTCCTTTTGCTGCCGTTCGTGAGCAAATTTGAACCGACCAGGACACCGCCGGCGCGCGTCCGTTTCCATGCCCACTGAGTTCGGGCAGAGAGGAGGAGTTATGAAAAAGTATGTTGTGTGGGCAGGAATGGCTCTGGGACTGTTTGCTGGCAGCGCATCTGGTGCATTCGCGGACGGCGAGCCACAATTATTGACACCGCATTATACCTATAATGCAAAAACCATCATTAGTGGCGCAAGGTTGTTTGCCACCAACTGTATGGCATGTCACTCCATAAAATTCATGCGTTATGAGTTTTTGACCCATGACCTGGGCATGTCCAGAGCCGATGTGCAAAAACAGATCATGTTACCGACAGGATCGACATTCAAGGATAACATGATCTCCGCCATGCCGACCCAGATGGCGCATAAATGGTTCGGGCTCCCCCCGCCGGATCTCAGTCAGATGGTTCGGTACAAGGGTCAGGACTGGATCTACACTTATCTGCTCTCTTTTTACCAGGATCCCAAGCGCCCGTCGGGGTGGAATAACCATGTATTTCCCAATGTAGCCATGCCGGACGTGCTTGCCCCGTATGGCGGGATCGTCAATGAACAGGGGAAGCTGCTTCGGGCAGGGGACGAATCTCCCCAGAAATTCAAGGAACAGGTCACGGATATCGTCGCATTCTTAAGATTCGTGTCCGATCCATCCGTTGTGCAACGACACGACGACGGGCCCTGGGTGCTCGGGTTGCTGGCGTTTTTTACCATAGTGGCCTATTTCCTCAAGAAGGAATACTGGAAGGAGGTAAAGTGATGGAAGGTTATTTGGATCTATGAAGTAGTATTCCGCTGATCGTAGTGAGGCAGGCTGTAAAACTGTTCATCTGAAGGAGCGATATCATGAGTGAGAAACTGAAGGAAACCGGAAATGCCAAGGCTGGGAACATAAGCCGTCGTGACATGTTGAAAGGTATCGCCATTACGGCCGGCGTCGTGGCTGCGGGGACGGTGGTCGGAGTAAATCCCATCGGTGCCGCCCATGCAGCGGGTAATTGCCCGGGGACCACGCCCAAGGCGGAAGTACAATATCAGCCACACCCCAAGGGGAAGGATCAGTGCTCTGTCTGCGCCAATTTTATTGCCCCGAAGTGCTGTAAGGTGGTAGCCGGACCCGTCGCACCCGACGGGTATTGTATCGCGTTCACGCCGATGCCCGCATAATCACATTTTGCCTGGAGTTCCTCCTGCTTCTCCCCTTCTCTGAAGGGGAGCTTTTATTTTTTCACGTACCATGTATGCTGCGGCTTCGTTGCCCACCGGAATCCGGAAAATCGTTAGATTGCTGCAGATGTTGGTGGTACCCTGTGATCATACTACTGGATACGGGAGTCAAGCATGCCTGGGCAGCAATATGACCTGAAATCAAACCCTGCCATGGTGTTGGCGGATGTTACCGTCGCCCAGTCGGCATATTGGGGTTCGCTGATCATATTTATCTGCAGCTTTCCATTTTTATTCCTCGGCACCGGATTTTTCATCGTCATTGGTGCAGTATTCATCGTTTTGGCATTTATTGATGCCGCCAACATAGCCACGCTCACCTTTACTACAAGCTGTGCTGCAGACAATGGCCAATTGATTGTCAGATACGGACTGATCCGTCCGATAAGGGCGATCATTCCCGCTTCGGCCATTCGCCATATAAACGTTGATCAGAGCTGGATCGGGTCAAAACTCAAATATGGCTCGATCATCATTCTCGGAGATGACCTTGGTATTCGCTTGCAGTATATAAAGGACCCGCAGAACGCACTGAGCGCGATGAAAAATTCGATTGGACTATCATGAGTTATAAGGAATATTGAGATAGACCCGTATACGGCAGGAGCGGCTTCCTGGAAACTCGTATCTGTTACCTTGATTTTATCGACAGCGAGGAGCAGCAAGAATGGCGCTTAACGACCACAGCGTTGCAAGCGAAAGCGGCGCACACGATTTTGACAACACTACCAAGATCATCCATCTGGCCATGGCCATCGTCCTGACGCTGCAGATGGGTATTGGCCTGCTGGTCCATGATCCGCAGACCAGGTTCTTTTTATACCTGCATGAGTATGTCGGCATACTGTCGGCGCTGGTCATTTTCGTCGAGTGGTTATGGATCTATACCGCATCGCAGTTTTCCGTTTTATTTCCATGGAACCGTGCCGGTATATCACTTGTTGTGAAGGATATCAGAAACCTGGGGAGACATAGGCTTCCGGAAGGTGGCGATACCGTGGGACTGTCCGGATTTTGGCATGGCATTGGTATATTGTCGTTTACGTTTATGGCATTGACCGGAACCATCCTGCTTTTTGTTTTGCCCGGCGGACATTCCATACTCGGACTGCACTCGACGGATTTTGTATTATACACCCGCATTTCCCTATATCACCGGCTGGTGTCCTATCTTGCATGGGTATATCTGCTTGGACACGTTCTTTTCGCCATTTTTCATCAATTGACCGGGAACGATATATTCGGGAGAATTTTTCTTTTCCGTCGGGATGGATAATCTGGTATCCGCACCACGGCGGGAAAGAGAAAAGGCCAGGAATACGATCCCAGACCTTTGCGGGAGTTGGTGCGCAGTACTGGAGTCGAACCAGTGACCTTCGGCTTCGGAGGCCGACGCTCTATCCATCTGAGCTAACTGCGCGTGGGCCAGATTATAGGGAACTCGCCCCACCGTTGTCCAACCTTTCCTGCGCAACTCCCTGAAAGTCCAGCGCCAGCCAGTACTGCTCCGTGGAGCGCGCACGGGAGGCCTCCGGCTTGCGCACCACGATCTTCTTGAAGTCCCGGCGCAGCGCCCGGCGCAACTCCTCCGCGCCGGACCCCATAAATACCTTGATCAGCAGCGCTCCGCCCGGCACCAGCCAGCGATGGGCCATGTCCAGAGCCAGCTCTGCGAGATCAATGGCGCGGGCCTGATCGACACTGGCAATACCGGACATGTTGGGCGCCATGTCACTCATGATCAGGTCGGCGCCGCCCGGTAGGGCTTCCTGGCAGGCAGCCAGTATGGCGTCGTCGTAGACGTCGCCACAGATTACCGTGGCATCCGCCACCGGGTCCATTGCCAGACGATCCACCGCCACCAGCCGCCCCTTCCTGCCGATCAACGGCGCCGCCACCTGCGTCCAGCCCCCCGGCGCCGCGCCCACATCCAGCACCCGCATGCCCGGCCGGATCAGGTGATCCTTCTGCTGAATCTCCAGCAATTTGTAGCTCGCCCGCGAGCGATACCCCTCTTTCATGGCGCGCTGCACAAATGGGTCTTTGAAATGTTCCTTCAGCCACTTCTCACTGGATTTACTTCTTGCCAAAACGCACCTCCGGGCCAGGCTTTGACCCCCGCCCTCTGCAAACGTACACTCTGCCGCTACACCCATAGCGGCCCAACCAGACTGACGAGGATACCATGCTGGACGCGAAACATAGACAAGCCCTGCGTGGACAGGCACACGCCCTCAAACCCGTCGTCATCATCGGTGCCCACGGCATCACCGACGCCGTTCTCGCCGAACTGGAGGTCGCCATCCACGCCCACGAACTCGTAAAGGTACGTCTACCCCAGGTATCCCATGACGAACGCGATGACATGATAAGGACCTTGTCTACCACCAGCCATGCCGACATTGTCGGCCACATCGGGCGCGTGCTCATTCTCTACCGCCCCCGCCCGGCTGCGGCGCCCAAACGCTGATCGGTCCGCCGGTATAGCTTGGCAGCCCACCTCAAGACCGTTAGACTGTTTCTGAATCGCAACACCGACCAGCGGACCGGAGCAGACCCATGGAAGACCAGCCCCCCACAGAAATCCAGATCAGCGTCGAGACTCGCTATCTGCCGGAGCAATCCAGCCCGGAGCAGGAGCACTTCGCCTTCGCCTATCAGATCACGATGCTGAATAACGGCCCGCAGACGGCGCAGCTCCTCAGCCGTCACTGGATCATTACCGATGCGGAAGGTCATATCCAGGAAGTCAAAGGGCCCGGCGTGGTTGGAGAACAGCCCACGCTGCAGCCTGGACAACGCTTCCGTTATACCAGCGGGTCCGTCCTGTCCACGCCCGTAGGCAGCATGCACGGCACTTTCGAGTGGGTCAGCGATACCGGCGAAAGTTTCGTGGTTCCCATCCCCGCCTTTCGCCTGGCGGTGGCGACCGTCTTCCATTGAGCCGCCAGAGCCTGCAGCGCGCCTATGCGCTCTGGGCGCCCATATACGATTCGGCGGTGCGCAGCTTCTCTGCCCCCCTGCGGCAAAGCAGCCTCAGCCATATTCCGCAAGGACCCTGCCGCGTCCTGGTCGATGGCATCGGCACCGGGCTGGACATTCCTTATCTGCCCGCCCACTGCGAAGCCATCGGCATCGACCTCACCCACAGCATGCTCCGCCGCGCCCGCAGATCATCGCCTCATTTTTCGCTGGTCCAGGCAGATGCCGAGGCTTTGCCCTTCCCGGACGGTTGCTTCGACGTTATCGTCATGCATCTCATACTGGCCGTCGTACCCCATGCCGGCCTGGCATTAGCGGAGGCCAGCCGCGTCCTCCAACCCGGCGGCCGGATACTGGTCCTCGACAAGTTCCTGCGCCCCGGTGAACGCGCCTTCTGGCGACGCCTGCTTGCTCCCCTGTCCGGCCCCGTTGCCACCCACACCGACCTGGTGTTTGAAGACCTTCTGACCCAGCGCCCGGAACTGCACCGCTGCAGCGATACACCGGCCGCTGTCGGCGGCTGGTTCCGTCTGATCGTTCTGGAAAAATCTGACACCATGTGACATGGAAATGGCCCGAAGCCTTCTATCGGCTCCGGGCCATTTCCGCTCATTCCTCTACGGCGACGTTCTATCCGCCGCCACGCGACGCCTTCTTGCGCTCGTTCTCCGTCAGATAACGCTTGCGAATACGAATGGACTGCGGCGTCGCCTCTACCAATTCATCGTCCGCAATGAACTCCACCGCCGCCTCCAGCGTCAGCTTGATCGGCGGCGTCAGCATGATGTTTTCGTCTGAGCCCGATGCCCGCATATTGGTCAGCTTCTTTTCCTTGAGCGGATTGACCACCAGATCGTTGTCGCGGGTATGGATACCAATGACCATGCCCTCGTAGACCTTGTCGCCGGGGCTCACAAACATCCGGCCGCGTTCCTGCAGGTTAAACAGGGCGAATCCAACCACTTCGCCCTCTTCCGCCGAGATCAGCACGCCGTTGTTACGGGAAGGGATGCTGCCCTTTACCGGACCGTAGTTATCAAAAATATGGCTGATGACTCCGGTGCCGGACGTGGCCGTCAAAAATTCGGTGTGGAAACCGATGAGACCCCGTGCGGGAATCCGGTACTCCAGCCGCACGCGGCCCCGGCCATCGGGAATCATGTCCTGCAATTCGCCGCGCCGGATACCCAGGCGTTCCATAATGGTGCCCTGATGCTGTTCTTCCAGGTCGATGGTCAGCGCTTCATAGGGCTCTTCCCAGACGCCGTCCACCTGGCGCTGAATCACCCGGGGCCGTGATACCGCCAGCTCGTAGCCCTCGCGGCGCATGTTTTCTACCAGAATGGTCAGGTGCAGCTCGCCGCGCCCGGAGACCATGAACACATCGGCGTTGTCGGTATCTTCCACCCGCAGGGCGACATTGGTCAGCAACTCGCGATAAAGACGCTCGCGCAACTGGCGACTGGTGACAAACTTGCCTTCCCGGCCCGCGAAGGGGCTGGTATTGACCTGAAACGTCATGTTCAGGGTGGGCTCATCGATGGGTTTCCACGGTAGGGCATCCGGCGCTTCGGGCGCCGCGATGGTGGCCCCGATGGAGGGCTCTTCAATGCCGGTTACGGCGACAATGTCGCCCACCGTAGCACTTTCCCACGGCACCCGCTTGAGGCCGTCGAAGCCGAGGAGCTGAAGGATGCGCGCCTTGGTCTGGGTCTTGTCGACACCGTGAATCAACACGATATCCTGACCGGGACGCATGCTGCCGCGACGGATGCGTCCTACCGCAATACGCCCCACATAATTGGAGTAATCGAGGTCGGCAATCTGCATCTGCAGAGGGCCATCGGGATCTCCTTGCGGGGCCGCCACCTTATCGAGGATCATCTCAAAGAGGGGCTTCATGTCACCGGAGCGGACTTCGGGATCTTCCCCCGCGTAGCCCTGCAGACCGGAGGCATAGATCACCGGAAAATCCAGTTGGTCTTCCGTCGCACCCAGCTTGTCGAAGAGGTCAAAGGTGGCACTGATGACATAGTCGGCGCGGGCGCCGGGGCGATCCACCTTATTGATGACCACGATCGGCTTGAGGCCCAGTTCCAGCGCCTTGCGGGTGACGAAACGGGTCTGCGGCATGGGGCCTTCGACGGCATCCACCAGCAGCAACACGCCGTCCACCATACCCAGCACCCGTTCCACCTCGGCGCCGAAATCGGCATGGCCGGGGGTGTCGACGATGTTGATGTGGGTGTCGCCCCACTGCACCGCCGTATTCTTGGCCATGATGGTGATGCCGCGCTCCTTTTCCAGGTCGTTGCTGTCCATCACCCGCTCTTCCAGTTGCTGGTGGGCGGCAAAGGTACCGGACTGGCGCAGGAGCTGATCCACCAGCGTGGTCTTGCCGTGATCCACGTGGGCGATGATGGCGATGTTACGGATTTGACGAGCCACTGATATTCCCCAAAAAACGGTCATAAGAAAAAACGCCGGGGCCACAAGCCCCGCAGCGGGCTTTCTTATAACGGTATACATCCCAAAAAGCAAATAAAAACCGCCCCCGAAGGGGCGGCAATGGGGCCACCGAAGCGGCCCGAAGGCTTATTTGAACTTAGAAGCCGGCCTGGAACTGCAGCATCAGGGTGTTATAGGCAACACCGTTGATGGGGGCAATGCCGTTGCTGGAGGTACCATAAACATTATTGATGGAACCGCCACGGGTCGCCAGAATGTAGTTCAACTGCACTTCGGCGGCGTGGGGATTGTTTGGGTTGACGTAGTAGTTCAAGCCCACGGTGGCATTACCCAGGGTGCCCTGACCATGGACCGCATACTGGTCATAGCGCGCGGCAGCCTCGACGTCCAGCCAGTCGGGGGTCAGCGTCATCTCGTACAGGTTGGCGGCGAGTTCCGCATGCCAATCGGTAGCGGAATAAGTGACCGGGGCATACGACGGGTTGGTATTCAGGTAAGACCATGCGGGCACGCCGGAAGCCTTGGTGAATCCCGCACCGTAGTGGATGCCCATCATCCCGCCCTGGACGCCAACGTTCCAACTGGTCAGGTTGTCGGTACCACGCCCGGTCGCTGTACCCATACTGCCGCTCAGTTCCGCGGTCAGCAGCGGGCCCATGCTGTACTTCAACATGCCGGAAACGATGTACTTGCCGTTGCCGTTGAGGAGTCCGCTCTGACCACCGCCAAAGGTGTTGCCGTTACTGAAGACGGTATAATTGTCCAATGAGGTATTATCAAACATACCCACGGCATAGCCGATGCCTGTACCCATCACGTCGTCGGCATGGAGCATGGCGCCAGCGGAGCGTCCGGGCAGCAGGGACTGGTTCATATTGCGGTAGATGAACATCAGTTCATTGCCCGCGGTGCCGGTGTATTCCAAACCTTCCGGGGTCTTGAACTTGCCGACCTCCAACTGGGCGAAGGGCACCGGCGCAAAGTTGATCCAAGCATCCATCAACTGTGCCTGAGCGCCGCCTATGACATTGCCGCCGAGGCCGTTGTTGAGCAAGCCACCGGAATGCGGGAACAGAGCGTTTGCGTTGCCGAGGCCCGCCTCGTCATAAGCGCCCTGGATGTAATAGGTCACGCCGGGAACCGCTTCGCCCTTGAAACCCAGACGGACGCGGTTGCCACCAAAAATGAGGCCATTGGAACTGCCGGGGCCGGTGCCAAACTGCTGGGCGCCGGTGATCTGGGCATAACCGAACACCACAGGGCCGGTGTCCGCGTTGGAAGTGTCTGCGGCGAAAGCGACGCCGGGGACCACAAAAGCCGCTGCTACGGCCAAAGCTACGAGATTCTTCTTCATGACTAGGCTCCTCCTCGAGAGCAGTGTTTCAAATACTACAGTGCAAGTTATAGCACCGGTGCGAACACGTTGCAACATTTCCACAACACCTTTTTTGCAACGCGCCGTCAATTTTATACACCGATATGCTTATCGA